>CAMDEV010000031.1 GCA_945896925.1 Auritidibacter sp. Marseille-P8566 | reverse complement strand
ATAGCCACTTCCTTGATGACAGTTCTAAAGGTCATGATGTTGTCCGCCATAGTAAGGGCATCCGCGTAACGAAGATCAATCTCATTCTGACCAGGGCCACCTTCGTGGTGGCTGAACTCAACTGAGATGCCAAGCTGTTCAAGCATTGTCACCGCACGACGTCTGAAGTCATTCGCGGTTCCACCTGGCACATTGTCGAAGTAACCAGCCTTATCAACTGGGATTGGGCCTTCTGGGCCTATCTGGGAGGACTTTAGAAGGTAGAACTCAATCTCAGGGTGAATGTAGAAACTAAACCCCATGCTGGCTGCTTTTGCCAATGCACGCTTGAGCACGTTTCTAGGGTCAGCAGCAGCTGGAACCCCGTCAGGAGTAGTGATATCACAGAACATGCGAGCTGTTGGGTCAACCTCGCCACGCCAAGGCAGAATCTGGAAGGTAGACGGGTCAGGCTGAGCCAGCATATCTGCTTCGTATGAACGGGCCAAACCCTCAATGGCGGAACCATCGAAGCCAATTCCCTCAGAGAAAGCACCTTCAACCTCAGCAGGAGCAATAGCCACAGACTTTAGGGTTCCAGCCACATCAGTGAACCAGAGCCTAACGAACTTCACATTTCGCTCTTCAATAGTGCGCAGCACATAATCGCGCTGTTTGTCCATGGGATTACCTTTCGATTGCCTAATACTAGGCTAATGGTTATGCCTAAAGTTCGCCTAGCCCTAGCGCAAACCAACCCAACAGTTGGCGCTATTCAGGCCAACCTAAATCAGGCAATAGACCAGATAAGCCAAGCCAAGGCTCAGGGAGCAGACTTAGTCGTTTTTGGCGAGATGGCCATCACCGGCTACCCTATCGAAGACCTAGCCAGCCGTGAATCTTTCATTCTTGAGGCAGAACTTGCGGTCAGACAGCTGGCTTCAGAACTAACCAAGCCTGAGTACCAAGGCTTGGCTGTTGTGATTGGTCACCCAGCTATGGCAAGCGTGCAGGAGCAAACCGGTTGGGCAATAGCTAAGAACTGTGCAACTGTGATCATCGATGGTCAAATCATTGGCCGCTATGCAAAACATCACTTGCCCAACTATTCGGTATTTGATGAGTACCGAAACTTCGTTCCAGGCAACGAACTACTTACTTTTGAACATAAAGGTTTGAGATTCTCAACAGTTATCTGCGAGGACATCTGGCAGCAGGGTGGACCGGTAGCCAAGCTTGCTGATAACAACACTGACATCGCTCTTATCCTCAACGGATCACCATTTGAAATCGATAAAGACGACAAGCGCCTAGCCCTGGTAAAAGACTTGGTTAAGAGACAATCCTGTGCAGCGGCATACGTGAACCTAATTGGCGGTCAAGACGATCTTGTCTTTGATGGAGATTCAATTGTTGTCGATAGCAAGGGAAGACTTGTTGCACGAGCAAAACAGTTCAAAGAAGACCTAGTTCTTATCGATGTTGCCGCAAAAGATGAACTTGAGGTTGTTGGTGTTCACCATCTAACCAAACCAAACGATAACTGGCAGGCGTGGAATGCTTTGGTGCTAGGACTACGTGACTATCTTCAGAAGAATGGTTTCAAGTCAGTGGTTTTAGGGCTTAGCGGTGGAATTGATTCAGCTGTGTGCGCAACCATCGCAGCTGATGCTATCGGAGCTAAGAACGTCTTTGGTGTTTCTATGCCTTCTCGATATTCTTCCGATGGTTCGAAAGATGATGCAGAAGATCTTGCCCAGCGCAGGGGCATAAACTACCGAGTTCAACCTATCGAAGATTTGGTGAAGCCATTCGAGACCGAACTTGATCTTCATGGATTATCTGCAGAGAACCTACAAGCGCGAGTTCGGGGTCTGATACTGATGTCACTGAGTAACAAAGAGGGACATCTCACACTCACCACAGGCAACAAATCAGAACTAGCAGTCGGTTATTCAACCATGTATGGAGACACTGTTGGTGGCTACGCGCCTCTAAAAGATGTTGAGAAAACTTTGGTTTGGGAGTTAGCTAAGTGGCGCAACCAGTACGCAATCTCAAAAAATGAAGTTGAACCCATCCCTGTCGCTTCGATTGAGAAAGCTCCTTCTGCAGAATTACGCCCGGATCAAGTAGACCAAGATAGCTTGCCTCCATACGATGTTTTAGATGCAATTCTTGAGGCATACATCAATCAACGTAAATCTAAAGCTCAGATTGTTTCATTCGGGTTCGATCAAGAGCTTGTTGAGAAGGTACTAACCCTGGTTGACCGTGCTGAGTGGAAGCGACGCCAGGGAGCTATAGGACCAAAGATCACAGGCATGGCATTCGGTAGAGACCGCAGACTTCCAATTACCAACAAATACAAAGGCTAATCAATGACAGAACTAACCCCGAGAGTTGTTAGAACATCAACACTTCAAGAGTTCAAAAACTCTAACCATAAGTTCTCCTGCCTCACCTCCTACGATTTTTTGACAGCAGGAATCTTTGATGAGGCTGGTATCGAAGTCATTTTGGTAGGAGACTCGGCTGCAGATAACGCTTTAGGTTATGAAACCACTTTGCCAATCACAGTCGCAGAGATGATTCCATTCGGTAGAGCGGTCGCAGGAGCTACCAAACGTGCATTGGTTGTCGTTGACATGCCATTTGGTAGTTACGAAGAGTCAGCCCAAGTTGCGCTATCTAACGCAATCAGAATCATGAAAGAAACCAACGCTGGTGCAGTAAAGCTCGAAGGTGGCAAAAGAAGCGTCGAACAAATCAAAGCACTGACTACTGCTGGGATTCCAGTAATGGCACACCTTGGATTCACACCACAGAGCATCAACAATCTTGGCGGAGCTAAGGTTCAAGGCCGTGGAGAGGATGCTCAGCTTCTAATTGATGATGCTTTGGCAGTTCAGGAAGCCGGAGCTTTTTCCGTTGTCCTGGAACTTGTTCCAGCTGAACTAGCCACTGAAGTCACAGGACTGCTTTCAATTCCAACCATCGGAATTGGTGCTGGATCTGGAACAGATGGGCAGATATTGGTCTGGACAGACTTCGCAGGTCTTTACCCAGGTAAGGCTAGGAAGTTTGTGAAACAGTACGCCAATTTGCGTGAGACTTTACTGAATGCTGCAAAGTCCTATCGGGCAGAGGTTACCAGCGGTGAGTTCCCAGGACCCGATCACAGCCACAACTAGTCCTCTTCACTTTCTTCTTTGTCCCAGTCTTTAGAACGCTCTCTCAGCATCTGCATGGCATTTTCTGCCTCCAGACGTGTCTCGAAAGGGCCAACTCTGTAAAGGGCTAGAGCCTGCTTACCAACCTCAACCTGTTGAGTTTTGGTATTGAACCAGAATTCTGGCTTTCCCTGTTCGCTAATCTTCTTACCTTCGCTTGTGTTTCATATCTGAGCATACTTACTCCTCAAACTTAGGATGGGTTTATGCCCAGAGACTCAAACACAGGAATATTGACTCCTGGGCTTGTCTCGCCTAGATTGGCCGTTCCAGATAGCGTCATCAGACCTGAGTATGTTGGTAAACCAACTCCAGCAAAATACACCGGATCAAATGTCAAAAACCCTGAGCAGATCGCAAAGATAAGGGCTGCTGGAAGAATCTCGGCCCAAGCGATTGCCTTGGTAGGCGAAGCGATAAGGCCAGGAATTACAACTGATGAACTAGATGTGATTGCTCACGATTTCATAGTTTCCAAGGGTGCATATCCATCCACCCTGGGCTACCGAGGCTACCCAAAATCAATCTGCTCTTCGGTCAATGAAGTAATCTGCCACGGTATTCCTGATGACACTGTCCTAGTAGAAGGTGACATCGTCAACATCGACATCACCGCATACCTTGATGGCTACCACGGTGATAGCAATCAAACTTTTATGGTTGGTGAAGTAAAACAGGAAATCAAGGACTTAGTTGAAAGAACTAGAGAAGCTTTGAACAGAGGGATTGCTGTTGTTGCCCCCGGCCGAGAAGTGAATCTGATTGGCAGAGCGATTGAGTCATACGCTAAACGTTTCGGTTACGGTGTTGTTAGAGACTTCACTGGTCACGGAATTGGCGAGAGCTTCCACAGCGGTCTGATCATCCCGCACTACGATAGTGCTCCGCTCTATTCGGATGTCATGGAAGTTGGCATGGTCTTCACAATCGAACCCATGCTCACTCTTGGAACACATGAGTGGGACATGTGGCCGGACGGCTGGACTGTTCTAACCAAAGATAAAAGCATCACAGCGCAGTTTGAACACACACTTGTAGTCACCGAAACTGGTGCAGAAATACTAACCCTTCCCTAGGAAAGAACAGATGAGTAAAAGAGCAATCGGAATTGATATTGGTGGAACTGGAATTAAAGGCGCACTAGTGGACACAAAGCACGGAGTATTGCTAAGCGAGAGGCTTAGATACGAAACCCCAGACGGTGGAACCCCTAAGGCCATTGCTAAAACCTTGAAAGACCTCATCTCTCAACTTCCGGGGTCGTCAGGACTACCTGTTGGGATCTGTTTTCCTGCAGTCGTGCAACACGGAGTCACCCTTTCAGCAGCTAACGTGTCAAAAGAATGGATTGGCTTAGACGCCGATTCGATGTTTGAAAAAGAACTTGGTCGTGAGGTTCATGTTCTCAACGATGCGGACGCAGCTGGTATTGCAGAGGTAAAGTTCGGCGCTGCTAGAGGTCACAAAGGTCTAGTCATCGTGACAACCCTTGGAACTGGAATTGGAACTGCACTTATGTTTGACGGAAAGTTAGTTCCAAATGCAGAACTTGGACACCTCCAGATTGATGGAGTTGATTACGAATCTAAGGCTGCCTTCTCAGCAAAAGAGCGAGAGAATCTGAGCTGGGCAGAGTGGGCGAAACGATTGCAGAAATACTTCTCACATCTAGAAGCTTTGCTGACACCAGATCTGTTCATTGTTGGCGGTGGAGTTTCTAAGGAGCACGAGTCTTATCTGCCACTTCTAAAACTGAAGACACCAATCATCCCTGCAGAAAATAGGAATAGCGCTGGAATTCTAGGTGCTGCCCACTGGGCTAAGAAGCGCGAAACAGACTAATAAGTTGGAGGGTCGGCCGATACGCCGGGTTCTGTCCCTTTCGGTGACGGCCATCTATCTAGCGACAGTGTTACCACTGCCGTCAAGCGGTCTACCCGAAGACTTGGGCGAGCAGCCCTAAAACGCCTTCTGTTCGACCTTGCTCCCAGTGAGGTTTACCTAGCCGCCCTAGTTGCCTAGAACGCTGGTGGTCTCTTACACCACCGTTTCAGCCTTACCACTTGCGTGGCGGTCTACTCTCTGTTGCACTTTCTTGCGGTTCACACCGAGTGGGTGTTACCCACCACTGCGCTCTTTGGAGCCCGGACGTTCCTCGTTAGTTTTACAACTACCGCGACCGTCTAGCCGACCCATCCAGTGTCAAGGCTAATGCAGTTGGGCTCTAGGCGAAAGGTCTAGAGATGACTGGTGTGATTAACCACCGAAATCTCTGAAGCTTCCTCACCCCAGAATCTGAGTACAGTAATCGAGCAAGTAGCTACGCTAACTCTCCAGTAGATTGGCCAGTCTGAAGCTGTTGCTGCCTTGATGAAGCCTCTGATGGGCATTACGTGGCTCACAACGACCACTGTCTGGCCTTCATACCGCTCCAGAATGCTAGCTTTGCCACGCTGAACTCGAACATCGAAATTTTCTAAGGATTCTCCACCAGGAGGAGCAATCTTTACATCTCCACGCCAGGCGTTGTATTGCTCAGGCCAAGCAGCTGCAACCTCTTGGTTGGTGTGCCCATCCCATTCGCCAAAGGCGATTTCAGCTATGTCTTCTTCGGTGCTCACTGAGAGCCCTAACTGATCTGCTATTACCTGAGCGGTTTCTCTCGTTCTAGCAATAGGAGAACTAATAATTGCGGTTGGTGGAACAATCTTTGCGAACGGAGAACTCTTGCCAACTTTGGAAAGTTCCAATGCCACTTTTCTAGCGTCTTCTCTACCCAATTCTGAAAGTTGAGGATCCTCTCCCCCTCGTCCAGAAAGCTTGTGAGTCTCGGTAAGCGCCGTCCTACCGTGTCTAACCAAAATGACTGTCGTGAGTTTCTTAGAGACATTTCTTGGTGCTCTAACTGAGCTAGGCAATTCTGGGTTGTATTCAAGATCTGCTGCAGTGATTTTGCTTGCAAGCGTAACGACGTTGATTGTCGATGTTCCTGGTTCACCAACGTATTTTCTAGTGACACTGGATTCAGCATCCATTGCTTCGTTAGCTAAAGAGTCTGCCTTAGCGTTTTGCTCTCTAGGTATCCACTCAAATACGACATCTCTAGACCCTATGGCCTTGTGCATTTGAACGGAAAGTTCCTGCATGCTCTCGTTCTTTACTTTCCATCGACCAGACATCTGCTCGACAACAAGCTTGCTGTCCATACGAACTAGAAGTTTTGCATCTGGTGCTATTTCATTTGCTAATTCAATCGCAGCAAGCACAGCCTTGTATTCGGCAACATTGTTTGTTGCGACTCCAATGAACAGAGCGATTTCAGCAAGTATTGCTCCAGAGTCGAAGTCAATGAGTACTGCTCCTGATCCAGCAGGACCCGGATTACCCCTTGAACCGCCATCTGCTTCGATTAGAACTCTCGTAGTCATCGAACTATGAATGCCTGGCACTCAGGACAGATAGCAAGTTCGTCTTCAACTAAGTCTTGAATGCTGTCGATAACGCTTGCAGTTAAACCCATGCGGCAAGCAGTACAGGAGCGATTCTCAATCTGACCAACGGCAACCTGTCGTGAAGCCAGTGAGGAATACTTTGTCAAAACCTCTTCAGAAACTTTAGCGACAAGTATTTCTCGATCTGCAGTTAGCTTTCGTCCCCTCGTTTTCAGATCATCAATGGTTAGTTGAATCTGACTCTGAAGAGAGTCTAGATCTTTGCTGTTTTGCTCTTTGCGTGCAGAAACTTCAGCCAACACCGCCTGGGCGTTTTCAAGTTCAGCAAGTAGTTCAAGCTCTGCGTCTTCAAGTTCAGATTTCCTACGTTGCAATGATTCAAGTTCGCTCTGTAATCCCTGAGCATCTTTCGGTGATGAGGTGTGAGCTAAACGGTCTTTATCCTTAGCAATACGTTCTTCAACAAGATGGAGGTCATCATCCGCTCTAGCTTGGGAAGACTGGAGATTTTCAACAACTGTTCTGGCAGCAATCAGTTCGCCAGCTAATTCACTCTGCTTGGTGCGAAGATCAACAAGGTCCTTGGATTCAATTGCCTTAGTTATTTCTTGCTTAATGTGCCCAATCTCAAGATCAACTTCGCTCAATCGGAGCAGGGCAGCTTGCGAAGGTTTATCTAATTTCATGAACAATTCCTTTAGTTACTCTTAGGTGCGTTCATTAGGAAATCAAACACATCGGTACGAATCTCGCAAATCTCAATCTCAAGACCTGGCTGTTTTTCCAAGATTTCAGCCTTGGCCTGCGGTAGCCAAAGAAACTCAGCCGCCCAGTGCGAAATGTCGATCAAAGCAAAGTCTACGTTTCTAGCTTTCGCAAGTTCGAGAATCTCTTGTGCTGGGTGATGTCTTAGATCAGAGGTGATGTAAACCTCAGCTCCCTTATCTAGAGCTAGTTGAAGGTAAGTGTCCCCAGCTCCGGCACAAAGTGCGACAGTACTAACCTTCTTATCGAAGTTTCCGGCCACTCTAACACCTGATGCGGTTGGAGGCAGCGCTGAATTTAGGGTTGCAGCCAACTCACCGAGTGATAGAGGTTTTGGTAACTGCCCTATTTTTCCTACCCCATGAATACCATCAACAAAGTCATGCAGAGGTTTTGAGTCTGGAATACCAATTGCTTCGGCTAGAACAGCTGAGGTTCCGGTTGGAACTGCATCTGAGTTTGTATGCGCGGCATATACAGCGATGTCTGCTCTGATTAGCTTCGCCAGCAGACTGCCCTTTGAAGTGTCTGCAGCAAGTGTGTTGATGGAACTGAACAGAAGTGGATGATGAGCGAATATTAGATCAACACCACTTTCGATGGCGTAATCAACAACCTCGGCTGTTACATCAACAGTTAGCAACACCTTCGATATGCTTTGCTCTTTACTGCCACTGACCAAGCCAATGACATCCCAGGATTGAGCGTTGTGAAATGGCCAAAGTGCTTCGAAATTCTCGATTAGAGCATTTAATTTAATTGACATTATTCCTGTCCAAGAAAGATATTGTTGAGCTGTTCTCTTCTTGACTCAACTTGTAGCACTTCGCGTTCCTGTTTTCTAACTTCAGGAATGCGAGCAATCAGGGTGAGAATAACTCCAGCAGCAAGAGAGATCAGGAAACCAACCGGTGCCGAGTATTCGTTTCGCTCTAAACCAATTGACGCCAATCCGAATCCTGTAAAGTCAAAACCTTTTAGATTCACCGGAATAAAGGCAATTGCAGTTGCAATGGTAATAGCCCAAGAAGCGATAGAGATGATGCTAAAGCGCTTATAGAAACCATAGGACCTACTCAATGAAAGCTCGTGATAAGCAATTCTTCTAAGTGCAACATCCGTCACTAGCATGCCAATCCAGCCAGCACTTAGAAGTGAGACGAGGAGGAATACGTTGACCAAATAGGTCAGCGAGACATTCATTGGTTGCACTGAGAACAGCACTAGTGCACCAACAACGACAAGAACAGTTAGAAGTGACGCTGTAACCCTCTTTATTGGTAGTAAGGCTGTTAGGTCTAACACTGCAGTTTTCAGAGTAAGTAACAGTGCATAGCTGAGAGTAATTGCGACGCCGGTAACCAAAGCGATCCTTGAGTA
>CAMDEV010000030.1 GCA_945896925.1 Auritidibacter sp. Marseille-P8566 | reverse complement strand
AGTTGTTGAATCTAGAGAAAGCTCAACTAGATCAATTGATTTGACGTTTAACTCTTCAGCAATGATGTCAACAAAGTCACTGAGGGCATCTGCGTTCTTGGTAACCACGGTTAGCTTTGAAAGTGGAAGTCTGACTCGAAGTCCATTTACCTTGCGTAGACCATTGGCAACAGATGAAACGATTCTCACCTGGTCCATAGCTTCAACTAACTTGTCGTCACGGGTTAGTGCTTCGTGATCTGGCCACTCGGTAAGGTGAACTGATCTTCCTCCGGTAAGGCCTTGGTAGACCTCTTCGGTAATTAGTGGAAGTAGTGGTGCAGCAATACGAGTTAGTAGCTCTAGAACTGAGTACAAGGTGTTGAAGGCTTGTGGGTCACCATCCCAGAATCTAGCTCTGGATCTTCTGACATACCAGTTGGTCAGGATGTCGGTGAAGTCTCTAAGTCTCGCCGCTGCATCAAAGGTGTCAAAAGCATTTAGGTCTGCCGATACTCCAGCGATTACTTCTCTGGTCTTAGCCACTAGGTATCGATCAAGCACGTCGGTGCTATCTAGGCTGAAGCGAGCCTCGTAGTTAGAAGCATTGGCGTAGAGCGTAAAGAAGTAATAGGTATTCCACATGGGCAAGAGCACTTGTCTAACGCCTTCACGAATACCCTGCTCAGTTACCGACATGGTTCCACCACGAAGAATTGGAGAAGAGAGTAAGAACCAACGCATTGCATCTGAACCATCACGGTCAAATACTTCATTCACATCTGGATAGTTACGTAATGACTTAGACATCTTCTGACCATCAGAACCTAGAACGATTCCGTGAGAGACTGCTGTCTTGAATGCTGGTCTATCAAATAGTGCAGTTGAAAGAACGTGAAGGGTATAGAACCAACCCCTGGTTTGTCCTGAGTATTCAACGATGTAATCACCTGGTGAATGAGAATCAAACCAATCACTGTTTTCAAATGGGTAGTGCACCTGAGCAAAGGGCATTGAACCTGATTCAAACCAGCAGTCCAAAACTTCAGGGACTCTAACCATCATTGACTTACCGGTTGGGTCATCAGGGTTTACTCTGGTCAACTGATCAATAGTTGGTCGGTGGAAATCAGCAATTCTCACACCAAAGTCTTTTTCTAGCTCATCAAGAGATCCGTAGACATCTAGTCGTGGGTAGTTAGGGTCAGTTGATTTCCAAACTGGAATCGGTGCACCCCAGAAACGGTTGCGGCTAATCGCCCAGTCTCTTACATTCTCTAACCACTTACCGAAAGAACCATCTTTGGTGTGCTCAGGAACCCAGTTGATTTCCTGGTTTAGTTCCAGCATTCGATCTTTTAGCTTTGTGGTTTCAACAAACCAAGAAGAAACTGCCTTATAGATCAGCGGGTTCTTGCAACGGTAACAATGTGGATATGGGTGGTCGTAGCTTGCTTGCTTGAGCAATCTGCCCATGTCTTTAATCTTTTGAGTGATTGGCTTATTGGCATCAAATACATGCTGACCAACAAAGTCAGTAATAACAGAGTTGTATTCACCACGTTCATTCACTGAAACATAAACAGGGATGCCGGCTGCTTCACAGAGTTTTTGGTCATCTTCACCATATGCCGGAGCCTGGTGAACGATACCGGTACCTTCATTGTCAGCAACATAATCACCAACAATTACTTGCCAGGCGTTGTTAACATCAAACTTTGATTCATCAGCGTAGTAATCAAATAGTCTTTCGTATTTGATTCCTGCAAGTTCTTCACCAAGCACAGTTGATTCAACTGCTGCAAGTGCTGAATCAATATCTTCAAATCCAAAGTCTTTGGTGTGATTAGCGATCAGAGATTTAGCTAAAAGGTATTTACCAGTTGCAGTGTTGATCACTGCATATTCAATCTCAGGTCCAACTGCTAGAGCAAAGTTGGTTGGCAGTGTCCAAGGAGTTGTTGTCCAAGCCAGGATCTTGACACCTTCAAATTTACCTTCAGTGATTGGGAAGGTTACGGTAACTGTTTGGTCTTGTCTGTTTTGGTAAACATCTTCGTCCATACGCAGTTCGTGGTTAGACAGTGGCGTCTCACATCGCCAACAGTATGCAAGAACTTTGAAGCCTTCGTAGATCAAACCTTTATTGTGTAATTCTTTGAAAGCCCAGAGCACAGATTCTGTGAAAGGTGTGTCTAGAGTCTTGTAATCGTTCTCGAAATCAACCCATCGAGCCTGACGAGTGACATAGGTTTCCCACTCTTTGGTGTATTTCAGGACAGAGGTGCGGCAGTATTCGTTGAACTTATCGATACCAAACTTTTCAATCTCAGGTCTGCCAGAGATCTTTAGTTGTCTTTCCGCCTCGACTTCAGCAGGAAGACCGTGGGTGTCCCAACCAAAGCGTCTTTCGACCCTGAAGCCCTGCATGGTCTTAAACCTGGGGATTGAGTCTTTGGCATAACCGGTTAGCAGGTGGCCGTAGTGCGGGAGACCATTGGCAAAGGGAGGACCATCGTAAAAGACGAATTCAGGGGAATTCTCGTCTTTTCTCTGGTCAATAGAGGCCTGGAAGGTCTTATCTTTAGCCCAAAACTCAAGGATTGACTCCTCAATGGCTGGGAAGGATGGGCTAGCTGGAACGCCATCTCGCAGGCCAAAAGAAGCTCCATTATTTTTGGGATACATGGCTGCTCTCTTGTTTTAGGTCGTAAAGGTATCTAAGTCAATGTTAATCTTAATGAACCCCGACAATATGGAGATTCAAGCGTGAGCACTAGCCCTGATTTTAGAGCCCCGGCCTCAACCCCAGAAAAAGTGGGGGTAGAGGGCCTAGAAGAGAAATGGGCTCTAAAGTGGCAAACCGATGGCACCTACCGGTTTAGAAGAGAAGCCACCAGAGCAGAGGTTTACTCGATTGACACCCCTCCTCCAACCGTTTCAGGCTCTCTGCACGTAGGTCACGTCTTTAGCTATACACACACCGATGTGGTGGCTAGATATCAGCGCATGCAGGGTAAAGAGGTTTATTACCCAATGGGTTGGGACGACAATGGTCTGCCGACTGAAAGACGCGTCCAAAACTACTTTGGTGTTCGCTGCGATCCTTCACTTCCTTATGTCGAGAACTTCACTCCCCCTTACGAAGGTGGAGATAACAAGTCTTCAAAAGCAGCAGATCAGATTCCAATTTCTAGAAAGAACTTCATCGAACTCTGCGAGAAGCTAACTGCAGAAGATGAATTGCAGTTTGAGGCTCTTTGGCGTCAGCTTGGTATCTCAGTTGACTGGGATCAGACCTACCAGACCATCTCTCCTTCTGCTCAGAAGGTTTCTCAGCAGGCTTTTCTAAATAACCTCTCCAGAGGTGAGGCATACCAGTCAATGGCTCCAACTCTTTGGGATGTCACATTTAGAACTGCTGTTGCTCAGGCAGAACTGGAAGATAGAGATCAACCAGGTGCTTATCACCGCATTGCTTTTGATGGCCCTAATGGCAAAGTCTTTATCGAGACAACCAGACCAGAACTTATTCCTGCCTGTGTTGCTTTGGTAGCTCATCCAGATGATGAAAGATACCAACCACTCTTTGGTAAGACTGTGACCACTCCCCTGTTTGGTGTTGAAGTTCCAGTGCTATCTCACCACCTAGCCCAGATTGATAAGGGTTCAGGTATTGCCATGATTTGTACATTTGGAGATCTAACCGACGTCATTTGGTGGCGAGAACTTGATCTACCTAACCGAGCGATTATCGGTTGGGATGGCAGATTACTTGAATCAGCACCTGATGCAATCACCAGTGCTAAAGGTTTAGAGGTTTATGCAGAACTAGCCGGTAAAACTACTTTCTCTGCAAAGACGAGACTTGTTGAACTCTTGATGGAATCAGGAGACATGGTTGGTGAACCTAAGCCAATTACTCACCCGGTCAAGTTCTTCGAAAAGGGTGACCGCCCACTAGAAATCGTTTCAACCCGTCAGTGGTATATCCGTAACGGTGGTAAAGATGCAGACCTACGTGCGCGACTACTTGAACTAGGCAAGCAACTTAAGTTCCACCCTGACTTTATGAAGGTGAGATACGAGAACTGGGTTAATGGTCTAACAGGTGACTGGCTTATCTCTCGTCAGAGATTCTTCGGTGTGCCAATTCCAGTTTGGTATGCACTGGATGCTCAAGGTAACCCTGATTTCGACAAGGTACTTGTTCCTTCTAAAGAAGCTCTTCCTATCGACCCTTCAACAGATGTTCCTGCTGGATACACCGAAGCCCAACGTGGTGTTTCTAATGGTTTCATTGGAGAAGTTGACATCATGGACACCTGGGCGACATCTTCGCTAACACCGCAGCTAGGTGGTGGCTGGCTCGATGATCCGGAGAAGTTCGCCAAGGTATTCCCATATGATCTAAGACCTCAGGGTCAGGACATTATCAGAACCTGGTTGTTCTCAACAGTGCTTAGAGCACAGCAGGAACATGGTGTTCTACCTTGGTCTGATGCTGCCATCTCTGGTTGGATTCTTGATCCTGATAGAAAGAAGATGTCTAAATCTAAGGGCAACGTAGTTACCCCTAACGATCTTCTAGTTGAACACTCATCAGATGCTGTTCGATACTGGGCGGCAAGTGCTCGTCTAGGAACAGATGCAGCTTTTGATACCGGACAGATGAAAATCGGTAGAAGACTTGCCATCAAGATTCTGAACGCAGCAAAATTTGTCCTTAGCTTTGAAGCACCTGTGCAAGGTGCAACTGCAACAGAACCTATTGATCAGAGTCTGCTCCTTAACCTTGCTCAGGTGGTCAAGGAAGCAACTGCGGCATTTGATGCCTACGATCACACCAAGGCTCTGGAGGTTGCTGAGAAGTTCTTCTGGAACTTTACCGATGACTATCTAGAACTTGTTAAGGAACGTGCATACGGGCAAGGTGGCTTCAATGAAGCAGAACAGGCTTCAGCTCTAGTTGCACTTAGAACATCGCTTCTAACCCTGCTTAGACTCTTTGCTCCATTCCTCCCATTCACTACCGATGAAGTCTGGTCCTGGTGGCAAACCGGAACAGGTTCAATTCACCGCAATGCATGGCCTAAGGCTAATGAATTAGAAACAGGTCTTGATTCAGCAAACCTAGATCTATTGCCACTTGCCTCAACTGCGTTGTTTGGAACCCGTAAGGCAAAGAGCGATGCTAAGGCTTCAATGAAAGCCGATGTTCTAGAGGCAACGATGACTGCTCCTCAGGAGACGATCTCACGTCTAGAACTGATAGCGGCTGATCTAAAGGCTGCAGGAAGAATTCAGAACCTAAAGCTCAATGCAGGTGCTGAGTTCGCTGTCTCAGATGTGGTTTTAGCTCCTAGCGCTGAATAACTTTTCGCTATCAACCCCTAAATCTGTCGGTTGATGGGTCTAGGCTTTTTCTCATGACCTTTGAAAACGAAAACCCATTTGCCCTGCGTTCAACTCTCGAATACGAGATGCCAGACTTCTCCAGAATCAATGACGATTCTTACCTTCCAGCGTTCTACGCTGGCTGTGAAGAACAACTAGCTGAAGTTCAAGCCATCATCGACCAGCCTGAAGTTAGCTTCGAAAACACCATCGTATCGATGGAACGAAGTGGCCAAATGCTGATGCGCATGCTGATGGTGTTCTATAACAAATCTTCTAGCGACACCAATGACAAGCTCGATGAGATCGAAGCAGAGCTAGCACCAAAGCTAGCTGCTCACATGGACGAGGTAAGACTTAACCAGAAACTCTTCTCAAGAATTAAGCACCTACACGAGAACCGCGACTCATTAGAACTAGGCACCGAAGAAGCCTGGCTACTTGAGCGTTACTACCTTGACTTCACACACGCTGGTGCTCACCTAACCGATGCTCAACGTGAAGAACTAATGGTTCTCAACGAGAAGCTCTCGGGTCTTGAAACTAAGTTCGGAACTAACCTTCTAAATGACACCAACGACCTAGGTGTATTTGTTGATGACGTTGCAGAGCTAGCTGGACTAGATGAAAACCAGATTGCTGCTTGTGCAGCAGCAGCTAAGGACCGAGACCAAGAAGGTAAGTATTTTGTGGCAATGGTGAACTTCACCGGTAACCCACTGCTAGCTAACCTCACTCACAGAGGTCTTCGCGAAAAGATTATGAAGGCATCTCTTCTAAAGGGTGCACGTGATAACGAGAACGACAACCGTCCAGTTCTTCTTGAGATCGTAAAACTACGTGCACAGCGTGCAGAGCTATTCGGTGTGAAGACCCACGCTGAACATGTACTTCAGGACAGAAACGCACAGAACCCAACCAACGTCCACAACATGCTCAAGCAGATTGCTCCAGCAGCAGTTAGAAACGCTAGAGCAGAAGGGGCAGAACTACAGAAGGCAATCAATGAAAGCGGCGAGAGCTTCGAACTAGCTTCATGGGACTGGGACCTATACACCGAAAAGGTACGTCTAGCTAAATACAATCTAGACACCTCAGCTATGAAGCCATACTTCGAGCTAGAGCGAGTGCTTCACGATGGTGTCTTCTTTGCAGCCAACAAACTCTTTGGAATTACCTTCAAGGAACGCAAGGACATCAAGACCTATCACCCAGAAGCTCGTGCATTTGAAGTGTTCAACGAAGATGGCTCAAAGTTAGCCCTCTTCATCGGTGACTTCTTTACTCGCGATTCAAAGCGCGGTGGCGCTTGGATGAACAACCTAGTTGATCAGAACCACCTTCTAGGTCAATTACCTGTTGTTGTGAACAATCTAAACATTCCTAAGCCTCCTGAGGGTCAGCCAGCACTTCTGACCTATGACGAGACCACTACCCTGTTCCACGAGTTTGGTCACGCACTACATGGGTTCCTTTCAGATGTGAAGTATCCGAGATTCTCTGGAACAAGCGTTGAAAGAGACTTCGTTGAGTTCCCTTCTCAAGTAAACGAAATGTGGATCACCTGGCCAGAAGTTCTTGATAACTACGCAAGACACTATGTAACAGGTGAAAAGCTTCCTCAAGAATGGGTAGATAACCTAAAGGCAGCTTCAGCATTCAATGAAGGTCACGCAACAACTTCATACCTAGCTGCGGCAATCCTTGACCTTGCTTGGCACTCACTACCAGCCGATGCAACAGTTGCAGATGTTGAAGAGTTCGAAGCTAAGGCAATTGCTGACTATGGTCTGGACTACGCCCCAGTCCCTACTCGCTATCGCTCAACATACTTCTCTCACATCTTTGCTGGTGGATACTCAGCCGGATACTACGGATACATCTGGTCTGAAGTTCTAGATGCTGATACTGTGAACTGGTTCAAAGAGAACGGTGGAATGACTCGCGAAAACGGTGAGCACTTCCGTCAGAGCCTACTGAGCCGTGGTGGATCATTGAACTCAATGCAGATGTTTAGAAACTTCCGTGGTCAAGATGCAACCATCGAACCACTGCTGAAGCGTCGCGGATTACTTTAGAAACTTAGGTTTCTTTAGTCTGAATAAACCAAGAACTGCTAATCCAGTCAGGATTGCCCAGAACGCTGCCCCTACCGAGAAGAAGGTAACAGCACTTGATGCAACCAGGAATGTGATCACCGCAGGAATACGTTGCTCAACATTTTCAGTCATCGATGCAAAAGAATTCACGATAGTTGGTAACAGTGCAAGCCCGCTTGCAGCTAACAAAAGCTCTCTTGGAGTCTGATAGACAAAGGCAATTGCCACACCTGCAAAGATTGCGAAGATGAGGTAAACCACTCCTCCGCTTACTGAGGCAAGCCAACGCTTCTTGGGATCTTTGTGTGCATGCTCATTCGCATTTAGAGCTGCTGTAATGGCAGCTAGGTTCATTACAAAACCACCGAAGAATGAAACTAGAACTGTTCCTAGACCTGTTGTAACAAGTGAAGATTTAAATGGAACTTCGTATCCGTAAGTTTTCATAATGGCGATACCTGGAATATTTTGCGATGCCATAGCAACCAAATAGAGCGGCAAGGCGATTGTGAATACGCTTGCTGGACTAAAGGTTGGCTGCAGGTATGAGATGTTGATTGCCCAGTCGGTTGCTGTAACGCTAAGTCCCTGATTAAGACCAATAAGAGTGAAGGCTAGGACGATAGCGACCGGTGAGGCCCAGATTGGGGCTAACCAATAAAGCAGTAACCACACAGCTATCACCGGCAAAACCAGTGCTGGATAAGAAGCGCTTGCTGCAAACGGTGCAACACAGAAACTGAAGATAACACCAGCCAACATTGCGCTCGCAATCGACTTAGGGATCATCGAAACTAACTCACCGAGCTTTGGCCAGAGTCCAGTTAGAACCAGCAATAAACCAGCCAAAAGGATTCCGCCCATGGCATTGCTGAAGCCAACACCGCTAACAGCAGAGCCTGCCAATAGTGCTGCACCAGGGGTTGACCAAACCACAGACAACGGCATCTTGTGACGCCAACTGAGAAAGATTGAAAGTAAACCGTAGGCGACCAACATAAGTGCGACCATGCCGATGGTTTGCTCTTTGGTTGCACCTAGTGCAACAAATGCGCTTAGAAAGATTGCTGTGGTTGCAGCTGTCCCAGTAACGCTGGCTACAAAGCCTGCAACTACGGGTGCTCGTAAATCTGAGCTAGAACTCAATTACTAAGCCGACTTCTCTTGCCTAGTTGATTTGAAAGGAGCAATCACTGGTTGCTCGGTACCGGCTACTACTCCAGCAGTGATATTTACGATTCCTTGAGCTGCACTTCCTGGAATCTCAAACATGATTGAAGCTAGCGTCTCCTCCATGATTGCACGCAATCCACGTGCACCTGTTTCACGCTTGATTGCTTCTTCAGCAAT
>CAMDEV010000029.1 GCA_945896925.1 Auritidibacter sp. Marseille-P8566 | reverse complement strand
TGCTTCCAGCCGCTTTGAGCGGATATCTATTAATGATGCTTGCGAGCAGACTCTTCTAAATAGTTTGCGACAATAGAGACGTGAGTTACGAATTCAGTAGAGCGGGTAAGCGCAAGCGTGGTTACGACCTAGCTCAAGTCAATGAATTCCTAGTCTTTGCCCGAGAGCAGTTCTCAAACCCAGAGAGCACAATACTTTCGGCTGAGTCAATTAGATCCGTCAGATTCAAGTTAGTCAAAGACGGATACAGCATCTCAGCGGTAGACGCTGCTATGGAAAAGCTTGAAGATGTCTTTGCAGCTCGTGAGCTTGAGCGGAGCATCAGAGTGGTCGGACTTGAGGAATTCAATACTCTCTTTGCTGAAGGTAAAGAGCTTTTGCTGAATCGTTTAGCTAACAGGAAACGGAAGAAGTTCAAGCGCCGTGGGTTCCCATACCGTGGCTATAACCGCAGGCAGGTAGAAAAGTTCTGTTCCCTTGTTGCAACGCACCTATCAAATGACACAGAATTGACAGTGAAACAGGTAAGACTTATTGCATTCAAGACCCAAAGGGGAGGCTATGCCGAATACCAGGTTGATGCCTTCATCGAGAAGGTCGTTGAAGTCCTACAGAGGGAGAGCATCCTTGAGAAAGCAAATAGCTAAAGCACTATTTGCTTCAGTACTACTGACTACCCTTGTTGGTCCTTTTGAATCGTCTAACGCCGCAACTGTCCCTAAGGCAACTCAGATTCTTGCCAAACTAGCAACTAAAGGCAGAGCTCCACAGACTGGGTATGACAGAGATCTCTTTAGTGATGGTTGGGGAGACATCGGTGAATGTGATGCCAGAAACTACATTCTAAAAAGAGATCTAACGAACATCACCTTTAGATCATCACCTCGCTGCACAGTTGGCACAGGAACTCTAAAAGACCCATACACCGGTCAAGTAATTAACTTTGTTAGAGGTGTTCGGACCTCATCTGAGGTTCAGATTGATCACGTTGTTGCAGTTAGCGACGCTTGGCAAAAAGGGGCTCAGAAGCTGTCCAGCAGCAAGCGATACTCGTTCTATAACGACCCACTAAATCTCCTGGCAGTTGATGGACCTACCAACCAGCAAAAGAGCGATAGCGATGCTGCTTCTTGGCTACCCCCTAGAAGAGCTTATTGGTGCCCTTATGTGGCAAGGCAAATTGCTGTGAAATACAAATACAACCTCTGGGTTACCAGTGCCGAACGCGCCAGCATGGTTAGAGTCCTAAAAACCTGCCCAAATCAAGTAATTCCTAAGGGTTAGCTCTCAAAACCGCTCAAAAACGGGCTCTAAGGTAAACTTGAGGTTGTTCTTGAAGGCGGTGAAGCAATGGGTAGATACGAACTAGTTCGTCCCCCGCTCAGGCAACGCCTGGCTCAGAAACTTCTTGGGAATACCCGTTTCGGCAAAATCCTTCATCTGGACCTTGGTAAGAAACTGCGTAACCTCCTCATGACTATGCTGGCATTCGCTTTTGCCGGAAGCTATGTTCTGGTCACTGTGGTTGACCCATACGGTGGTGCTGGCTCTAGCGCTTACGCATACTTTGAAACCTCTGACGAAGAGGCTCAGTTCTTTCAATACACCACTAGCCAAACCATTAGCTATGCACGTGGTGGCTGGGAGATTGTTACCGGTGACGAGGCCGTCCACATTGCTAACGCAGAGACCCCTCCGATTGGAACCATTCAGCAATTCGCATACGACCTTCTAGCTAAAAGCGGTTGGGGTCGAGATCAATACTCCTGTCTGGTAGCGCTTTGGAACAGAGAATCCAATTGGAGAGTGAACGCCTATAACTCATCCTCTGGCGCTTATGGAATCCCGCAGGCTCTTCCTGGAGCAAAAATGGCTTCAATGGGTGCGGACTGGCAAACCAACCCTGAAACTCAAATTCGTTGGGGTGTGAACTACATCAAGAACCGCTACCAATCTCCTTGTGGGGCATTTGCGCACTCAAACAAGTTCAACTGGTATTAGTCGTGGGTAGAAACAATAAGCCCAAAGGTTATAGCCGTGGTGATGATGAAGAGCCGATGGATATAGCCAGACTGAGAGATGGCATCAAGAAGACCGTGTTCAAAAATGGCATTGAATTCTCTGTGCAGACAACCTCAGGTAAAACAGCTGATGGCGACAAGATCTGGAAATGCCCAGGATGCCACATCACTTTCGGCCCAGGTATCTCACACGTTGTGGTTTGGGAGAGCGCATTAGATGTTTCAACGAGAAGACATTTTCACAATGTCTGTTGGCAAAAGTTTCAGGGGCGTCTGCTTTGACTCAAATTGAGATTCGATCTTCCGTCGAATTACCTAGCAAGAGAGAGCTTTTCCAACTGCAGACTGAAGATGGTCTAAAGCTAATCGCAGAACTAGCACTACCGATTGATAAAGCACCGGTAGCAACACTAATCACTCTTCACCCTTTGCCAACAGCAGGTGGCTTTATGGATTCGCATATTTACCGTAAAGCAGCTAATCGCCTACCTCAGCTGGCAGATCTTGCTGTGCTCAGATTCAACACCAGAGGAACCACTTCTCCACATGGCACAAGCGATGGTGCATTTGATGGCGGTAAAGCAGAAGTATTTGATGTTCGAGCTGCCGTGAATTTTGTTACAGCAGCCGGACTGCCTAACCCTTGGCTTGTTGGTTGGTCTTTCGGAACCGAGCTGGCTCTGAAGTATGGACCTGAGCTGGATGTGCTCGGAGCTATCCTGCTTTCGCCTCCTTTGCACAGAACATCAGATGAAGAATTAGAGCGTTGGAATAGTGTTGATAAGAAGATCGTTGCGTTAATTCCTGAGCATGATGACTACCTAAAACCAGCCGAGGCTGCGGCTAGGTTTAGCATCATCAAAGACATTGAAATGGTGAATGTCATTGATGCTAAACATCTTTGGGTGGGGGAGAGTGCAACAAAGCGTGTGCTTGATGAGATTACAAGGATTGCAAATCCAGCAGCTTATCCGCTACCTGATTTCATTTCTCTTTAGAAGTTACTTGAGCTCCTGGTGAGGTATCCAAACCTCACGCATAATTAGCAACAGTGCTGCCGCTACTGGGATAGCCAAAAGTGAACCAAGCACTCCAGCGAGAGATCCACCGGCCAGAGCAGCCACGACAATTAGAGAACCTGGAACGTTCACCGTCTTAGTCATGATCTTTGGTCCGATGATGTATGCCTCAATTTGAAGATAGATGGCTAAGAAGATAGCAACTATTACGGCAGTCTGGACAGAAGAGCTTGCCAATGTGACGAGCACCACCAGAGTCCAACCTGCCATTGCACCCACGATTGGGACTAAAACAAGCAGGAAGTCAATGAAGGCTAGGACCACTGCAAACTCAACGCCTGCAACCAGCATGGTGGTAAAGACAACTGAGGCGTTGATGGAAGCAACAACTACCTGACCCATTACATATTTACCAATAGAAGAAATGATCTGGTCAAGCAGGCCCGAGACTCGCGTGCGCTTGCTCTTTGCAACCAGGTTGATGCTCACACGTTTGATGCTTGGAAGCGCTGCCATGAAATAAAGAGTCAGGATGAATACTGTGAGAGCTCCAATAACACCGTTGAAGAGAGTAATTCCTACCTGAACAACTCCGCCCAAGAGGTTTGGCCAGTTCTTACTATCAACCAGATAATCGGTGGTTGAACTTAGGGCTGAACTGATTGTTCCCCCAAGATTGGCATCTGCGCTCTGCACCAATGGGAGTGCTAGGAAATCTCTAAGTAGTTGAGGTAGCTGAACAATGAAAGAGCTGGTTTGAGAAATAAGCGGAGGCAGAATAACGAGAATCACCGTTGTGATTAGCGCCAGCAATCCTAGAACAACAATGCTGATTGCATACGAACGCTTCTTGACTCGCTTCTGTAGCACTTGAATAAGAGGCTCAAGACCTAGGGTGATAAAGAGCGCGGTGATTATTGAAGTAATGATTCCAGCAAGAGAGATTGCGGCATTGCCTATGGCGATGGCAGTAAGCACACCTAGGCCACCTAGTAAACCAAACTGAAATGCGTGTTGAAATCTGAAGTTGGTTGGTGCTGACATTCCCCGCTCCTAAGCTATGTCTTTATTTATCTGATCGATAACTTGTTTCAAGTTGTTAAGGTAAGTGAGAACGTTTTCTTTTTCCAAAGCAAGCTTTCTCTCCTCGGTATCAAGTGTATGTAGTCGTTCAGCAACTTTAGTCTGAGCATCGGCTAGAACCGATCTAGCTTCAATTTCAGCAGCAGAGATGATTGCCTCTGCCTTCTCTCTAGCTTCATCAATTGCTTGCTTGTTGATTGATCTCGCACCAACTTCAAGAGTTTCGGCTTCAAGTCTTGCTGTGGCAACTCTGGTAAGTGCAGTTGAAAGTTGAGCGTTAGCGTCATCTAAATACTTTTGAGTCTGTGCAACAGCTTCCTGATACTTACGCTGATACTCCTTCTCGGCTTCAGCTCTTCTAGCGGTTAGCTCTAGGTCTAGATCGATTCGAGCCTGTTCTGAAAGTAGCGCTTCTGCAAGCTGT
Organism: Auritidibacter sp. Marseille-P8566; assembly: GCA_945896925.1. Classification (GTDB taxonomy): domain Bacteria; phylum Actinomycetota; class Actinomycetes; order Actinomycetales; family Microbacteriaceae; genus Rhodoluna. The sequence continues at coordinate 4,628 of CAMDEV010000029.1, read as the reverse complement.
ACCTTGATTGGTTCAATCAGGCTGCGTTCCAAAATAAGTCTTCGCTCAGCAAGCACCCGATCTGATTCAGTTGCTTTTACTTCAATCTCTCTTTTCGCCGTTGCACGCATTCTGGCAACTTCAGTCGAGATAGCACCTCTGATGCTGCCGGCTTCTCTCATAGCCTCATCTATAAGGCGTTGAGCCTGGATGTTGGCCTTAGCCATTGCCTCGTCGTAGTCAGTTTTAGCCGAGTTGATGATTCGGTCTGCGCGACGCTGAGCTTCGGCAACCAATTCGTCATAGTAAGCCTGGCCGTCGGTTCTGCGTTGTTCAATATCAGTCTCGATGCCAGCCAGAATTGCTACTCGTTCAGCCTCAGCATCTGCGATTACGCGGTTACCAAGATCCTCTGCAGTGCTTAGGATTTGGGCTGCTTTAGCGCCAACACCCGCATAACTAGGCGAGGTGTTCTCGGCTAACTGTTTATCTAGGTCAATTAGGCGATTCTGGGCCTCTCGGAGCTCTAGGGAGAGCTGATTATTGAGACCTGTAAGGTTCAATAACTCTTTTCGATAGTCCTTGATAGCGTCATCCACGGCTCCACGCTCGTATCCGCGCACAGCGATAGGAAACTCGGTTTCGTCGGCTGCCAAAGGTGCTCTCCTAGGGCTTCGGTAGAATAGTACGGGCTGCCCCGCACCCCCAAGTTTAGCCTGAATGGAGCCCAATGCGTTTTGTTATTGCCACGGTTCTCCTAATCAGCTCCATGGTCACCTTCGTGGTTGGCCTTGCTATTAAGGGGCCATTTGAGGCTGCAGCAGAGAATCGCTTGACCTACAAGATTGAGTCAGCCGATTCCTATGTTCTTATTCCCCATGAGATTTTGACCAAATTTGAAGGTGAAGTCTCTGTTGAAGCCTCTGGTATCAAGAACATCTTCTACGCAGATGCCAGAGAGCAAGACATTCAGTATTGGATCGGTAACTCCAACTACCTCAGACTTGGGGTCAACCCAGTCACACAGGAGCCGGCATCGGTTCCAATCAGAGCTGGAGGCACTAACGCTAGCCCAGAGGGCAGTGACCTTTGGCGCAACCAATTGGTTGTGAAAACCAGTCTTCTCACCAAAGTCGCAATGTTTGAGGACACCGGAGTTCTTCTCGCTGGCGATGGCTTCAACCGAGGACCCCAAAACATCAGCATCAATTGGAAAATAGATCAGCCAATCAACTGGCCGGTAGTTTTATTCGGTTTAGGTTTCGTTCTTCTACTGGCTTCCCTTTTGGTCAACTACTTAGGCTTTAGAAACATTCGAAAACTTCGAGGACCTAGAAGAAGAATCCCTAAAGCCCCAACCGGACCTAAGTATCGAAGGAAAATCAAAACTGACATTCCAAAACGTGGAAGACGGGCAAGAGCAAGAACCCGTTCCAAGCTTGCAGTGCTTCCAGTTGGAATACTTTCCATAGCACTGCTAAACGGTTGCGCTAACACTCAACCAGTTGACACGGCAGATATCACAACAAAGTTTGAAACTGTAAATGTGGTGGTTACCGATAGCCAGCTGCAAAGAATTGTTGGAGATCTAGCAACTACCGTTAAGGCTGCCGACACAGAACGGGATTCAAAAACACTAGCTAATCGTGCCGCTGGTTCAGTGCTTGAAATTCGCAAGGTGCGCTATCTGCTTCAGTCAAAGAGTAAGAAGATTAAGGCATTGCCTGACATCGTGGCTAACCCTGTAACAGTGTCCTTGCCAATGCAGTTGCCTGAAGATGAGACTGCTTGGCAACCTAGAACAATCATGTTGGTTACCAAATCTGAAGAAACCACCTTGGGCCCTCAGTTGATGGTCTTGCAACAACAGAGCCCAAGAGAGAACTACAAACTCTGGTATCTGATCGATCTGCTACCAGGAAACACTTTCCCAGAAGTTGCAGCTCAAGACACCGGAGCTCTCACCGTCGCTGCGGATAATGCTTTCCTTGCAACTGCACTAGACACACTTCCTTACAAGTATGGAAATGTCCTAAACAAAGGCACCTCGAGCAAATTTGCTAAAGAGTTTGATCTCAAAGCAGATAAGTTCTTTGAAGCCAGAAATGCAGATCAGAATACTCAAAAAGAGGATTTGAAGAAAGTTAAGGCAACTATCTCATTCCAGCATGCATTAGGAGATAAGAACATCTTGGGTATGTTGACTCTGAAATCTGGTGGACTGGTTGCAGTTTCGATGACCGATACTTCAATCATCAAGCCAACGGTTAGAGGATCTGCTGTATCGGTTACTCAGGCAGAACAGAAGATTCTTCTTAACGCTCCGGGTAGCGCGACAGGATTGAGTATCAAGTACGAAAACATGCTTCTGTTCTATGTGCCTATTGCAGGATCAAACCAAAGAATTAAACTGCTTGGTGCTTCGCAGGGTATTTTGAGTGTTAAGGCTTTGCGATGAACACGCAGAATCCAGCATTTAGAGGAGCTGTAGACCTATCAGGGTTGGCTAACAAAGTCGTTCAAGAAAAACTTGAACAGAGTGGTATCAAAGTTGAAAACACCAACTCGCTTAGAGTTCCAGCATTTTCTGTTGAGGCTGAAGAAGGCGTCATACGCCAGATTATTGAACTCTCCAGCGCTGTTCCTGTTGTGGTGTGCTTCTATTCACCCGCGGATGCGAGCAGCCTCGCTCTTGTCGAGAAGCTTGATCGCTTAGTTCTAGCTGGAGAAGGTACCTGGTTCTTAGCCAAGGTAAACGTAGTTTCCCAACTCAAGCTCGCTGAAGCTTTCGGCGTGCTAGAGCCTGCAACAGTGGCAATGATTCTTGCTGGTGAGCCTAAACCCTTATTCCAAGGTGATCAGGATGAAGATGACCTGTCTGTATTCATGGACAAATTAGTAGAGGTGGCCAAGAGCCAGGGCATTACAGGTCAACTCACCATTGGTGAAGCACAACCAGCAGAACCAAAACTGAGTGCAGTTGAACAGGCTGCTCTTGATGCGATGGATAACGGGGATTTCAGCGCAGCTGTGAAGATTTACGAAGCGGAATTGCAGGCTAACCCAGGCAATGAACAGTTGAGTGAAAGATTGGCTCAGGTTCGTCTAGTTGAAAGAACCTACCAGGGTGATGTTGAAGCAGAGCTTGCAATTGAACCTAAAGATTGTGTGGAAGCAATTAGGAAAGCAGACTTCTTTATTGCAATCGGGGATACCACCTCAGCCTTCACCTTGTTATTGGAGTGGTTCGATAACTCGAAACCTGAAGAGAGAGGCACTATTTCTAAACACCTACTCGAGCTATTTGTGGTTGTTGGTAAGAACGACCCAAGTGTCATCGCAGCACGTAAACAACTAGCAGCAAAGATGTTCTAACGTGAGAGTTTATTTAGATAACGCAGCTACCACCCCGATTAGACCCGAGGTGCTCGAATGCTATATCGACACTCTGAAGTTAATCGGCAATCCTTCTTCTGTGCACAGTTCAGGTCAGCAAGTTAGACAGGTTTTAGAAGAAGCAAGAGAGTCACTGGCTAAGTCCTTAGATTGTGATCGAAGTGAAGTGCTATTTACTTCTGGCGGAACTGAGAGTGACAACCTCGCTATCAAAGGTATTTACTGGCAAAGAAAAGCTGAAGAAGCCAATCGCAATATTGTGATTAGCGCAGGGACAGAACACCACGGTGTCATTGATCCTATTGAGTGGCTTGAGACACATGAAGGCGCTGAAGTTGTTTTAGTCCCAGTGAACTTCGATGGTGAATTAGATCTGGCTTGGTTAGAAAACTATTTAGCAGAACACCACAGCAAAGTTGCCCTGATTAGTTTGATGTGGGCTAACAACGAAACCGGTGTAGTAACCGATATCAAAGCCATCACAACTATGGCAAACAGTTTTAATATTCCAGTTCATACCGATGCGGTGGCGGCCTTTGGTCATCTCCCTACTAGTTTCAAAGACTCAGGATTAGCAGCCATGAGCATCTCCGCTCACAAGCTAGGTGGTCCTGTCGGTATCGGCGCACTAATCGTCTCTAGATCAACCAAATTGGTCTCTATCATCCACGGTGGTGGTCAGGAACGTGGCATGAGATCAGGGACCATGAACGCTCCCGCCGCTAAGGCATTCGCGTTGGCTGGAAAGGTTGCGATTGAGACTCTGAATGATGAAAGAGCAAGGCTGGCAGATATCAAGCAGAAGTTGGTAGAGCAGGCTAGAACCATCAACCCTTCTTTGACTCAAACCGCTCTGAAAGCTAGAACACTGCCCAACATCGTGCACTTCACTCTTGCTGGAGGTTCGGGGGATTCCCTACTTTTCCTTTTAGATCAGGAAGGAATCTCTGTATCAACAGGTTCAGCCTGCCAAGCTGGAGTGAATCGCCCATCTCACGTTCTTATTGCTATGGGGCGAACTGAAGATCAAGCTAAAGGTTGTCTGCGCATTACTTTGGGCCACGAGAGCACCGAAGCGGATATCGATGCTCTATTGGTGGCTCTTCCTAAGGCAATTGAATCCACTCTTAGGGCCGGGCTTAGTTCACAATGAGTGAGAATTAGAGCATGAAGGTTTTAGCGGCAATGAGTGGTGGCGTTGACAGCGCTGTCGCTGCTGCACGCGCTGTTGAGGCAGGACATGAGGTTGTTGG
>CAMDEV010000028.1 GCA_945896925.1 Auritidibacter sp. Marseille-P8566 | reverse complement strand
AAAGCCCGCTAATCTCCTTGAGCGCACATCTGGCTCTAATTTCATAAGTTGTCTTACCCTAGATTCGGCCAGCTTCTTACACGCCTCCAGCTCGCTGTCCTGATCTAAATCGACAAGCGCAGCTTCAATCGCATCTGAACTAAAGCCCTTCTCGCGCAGTGTTCGTGCCAGCACAGACTTAGCTTTGGGCTTTCTTGTCTGCTGAGACAGGACCCAATCTGTCGCAACGAGGAAGTCATCAATCAGATTGACTTCTTTGAAGCGTTCAATGAGCTGATCAACCAGTTCAACCGGATACTCTTTTGCGACTAGCGCTGTACGAATTTGACCGGAGGACTTAGCCCCTCGGGAGAGAATCTTCAGGAGCGATTGTCGAATCTCTTCCTCGAGGGCATCCACTGACTGAAGGGAATACTTAACTCCCTTTTCAGCCAGAATCTCTGGCGTTACTTCGATAAAAGGCATTACTCGTTAACGATTTTTAGTGCGCCAGCAGTTTCTTCTTGAGGAAGATCCTCAACTGCTCTTGGAACACCGATGCCGAGCTTGGTCTTGATCTTCTTCTCAATTTCATCTGCAACAGCTGGGTTATCCAATAGATAGTTTCTTGAGTTCTCTTTACCCTGGCCAAGCTGTTCGCCTTCGTAGGTATACCAAGCACCAGACTTCTTAACGATTTCCTGCTCGACGCCGAAGTCAAGAAGTGAGCCTTCACGAGAGATACCAACACCGTAAATAATGTCGAATTCTGCTTGCTTGAAAGGAGAAGCCATCTTGTTCTTTACTACCTTGACACGAGTTCTGTTACCAACAGCGTCGGTACCATCTTTCAGTGTCTCAATGCGACGGACGTCCAGACGAACCGATGCATAGAACTTAAGCGCCTTACCGCCAGCGGTAGTTTCAGGTGAACCAAAGAAAACACCAATCTTTTCACGCAGCTGGTTAATAAAGATTGCTGTGGTCTTGGTGTTGTTTAGAACACCGGTTAGCTTGCGCAAGGCCTGAGACATCAAACGAGCTTGCAAACCAACGTGTGAATCACCCATCTCACCTTCGATTTCAGCGCGAGGCACAAGGGCTGCAACTGAGTCGATGACGATGATGTCGATTGATCCTGAACGAATCAGAGTGTCTGCAATCTCTAGAGCCTGTTCACCGGTGTCTGGTTGGCTAACTAGAAGTGCGTCAATGTCAACTCCTAGAGCTTTTGCATACTCTGGGTCTAGTGCGTGTTCTGCGTCGATGAAGACTGCAGTTCCACCCGCCTTCTGGCAGTTGGCAATTGCGTGTAGAGCTACGGTTGTCTTACCTGAAGACTCTGGTCCGTAAATTTCAACGATTCTTCCCTTTGGCAATCCTCCGATTCCAAGGGCAACGTCTAGAGCGATAGAGCCAGTTGGAATAACTTCAACCGGTGCACGCTCGTCAGAGCCAAGTCTCATAATTGAGCCTTTACCGAATTGCTTGTCAATTTGTGCGAGTGCCGTGTCTAGCGCTTTGTCGCGATCTGATGCTGATGGCATTTCTTTTCCTTTTCTGTCACCTGGGTGACTGGTTTTATGCTGTCATGACACTACGGAGGAACTTGGCTTTGCTGGGAGTGTTACTGAGATTTGTTGATAACTTCCCAAAAAGCTCTTGTGGATAGCCTAGCAATATTCGAACATAATTACGAATAAATATTTAGTCGGCGTGTCTATCTTTCGGCTTTTTGTTCAAGCCTGTCCAGCGTGCTGGTGGCACTGCCTGAGCCTTGCAGATAGCTAGCCAGATTGCCTTAGGTTCTTCCCCGTCAGCCAGAGCAACTTCGCCTGTACGGTCCCCAAATTCGGTCAGAGCTAGATCCCGCAGTAAGACAGCCGCATACTCTGCCCCAAACTCATCGGTCATTAGGGTGTGAAAGTCACTTAAACGCACGTTTAGACAATACGCCAATAATCCACGATCGACCTGCTATCAGGCGGTAAACAGGGGCTTAAATGAGTAGCGCTCCTAGAAAACTCATTCTAGGAGCGCTATCAGCAGTTCTAGTGAGAACTGGTCAAAGACTTGGTGTCGTAGTTGGTTACGAATTCGTCTGGGACAGTGTCTGGGATGACAACGGTCTCGACTGCTTCGAAACGCTCTGCGACCATACGCATGATCTGTGAAATTGGAACATCCAGAGCGTATGCCACTGAGGCAAGGATCTCTGAAGATGCCTCTTTCTGGCCACGCTCAATCTCACTTAGGTAACCGAGAGCAACAGCTGCTCGGCTAGCCACCTGGCGTAGGGTACGTCCCTTCTGCTGGCGGAGGTCACGCAGTACATCACCGATTTCTTGACGAACTAGAGCCATCTGGGGCCTCCTTTCATGGGGCTGCAGAAACCACCTTTGGTAACTGCGGGGATTATTTCCCGTAAAGATAACTTACCTGCTCCTGGGGACATTTTTGCCCAAGATTGCTGAAAGTTACCTTGGAATTTAGCCCAGCTGGGCTACCTTCCTAGTCAATACAACCCCATTAGCTGCTGAAGTATTCCCCAATATGTTCAAAAGCTGCTGCTACGGTCTGTTCCCTGATCTGTGCCCTATTTCCTGAGAATACATGAGCCCAAACTTTTGGACCTTTTGCACCTGCAATCGCCAGATAAACCGTACCTACCGGCTGGCCATCCTGCTCATCAGGGCCTGCTACTCCTGTAGTTGCCAGACCCAGTATTTGATCTGTGGGTAGCAACAAACTTAGCGAGAATCTCGAACGTACCCCTTCAGCCATTTGAGTCGCAACCTCGGGGTCAACTGCGCCATTTGTGGCTAGCAATTCAGCATTGACCCCCAGCAGAGCACTCTTGAGGCCTGTGTTGTAAGCGACAACTGAACCAAGTAAAACATTCGATGCTCCAGGAATTGAAACTAAGTCACTAGCAACTAACCCTCCAGTCAGGGACTCGGCTAGAGCAAGTTTAATTCTTCGAGCTGCAAGCAAATCAATGACGGATTGAGCGCTCATTAACGTGATTCCTTGAAGTATTGGATTGCCGACCACCAGGTTAGGAAAACAGCGCCGTAGAGAAGGCCGAAACCAATATCAAAAGTTTCGTTGAACCACAGCTTATTCAGAGGAGAGATGAAGTAACCAAGCGCGATTGATTGGAAGATAGTTTTAGTTTTTCCGCTATTTGATGCTGCAATGACTTTCTTTTTCACAACTACTAAACGATATAGAGTCATGCCAATTTCTCTTACCAAAATTGCGACAGTCGCCCACCAAGGAATTTGATCAAGCACTGAGAGCACTAGAAAAGTCCCGCCAATAAGAACTTTGTCTGCGATTGGATCAAGAATTTTCCCGAGCTTGGTCACGATGTTGCGCTTACGTGCTATCGCTCCGTCTAGCCCATCAGTTGCGGATATCGCGATGAATCCCAACAAAAGTATCCATCCAACATTCTCACCTGGCTTGAAGTATGTAAACAATGCCCAGAGAAAAACTGGAGTTATTGCAATTCGAACTATGGTAATCAGGTTCGCTGGGTTCAAGGCATCTCTTTTCTTTGACATCAGTCACGTCCTGTCAACTGCCAAGCATCTTCGTCGCCATCATCTTCGTCACCCTTGGCCACAAAGTCCTTGAACTCGCCAGCTGCCATAGCTGTCTCGTCAATAGCATCCGCTGCCTGCTGAACTTCCCTTGAAGCTTTAGCGCCGGTTTCACCTCTGAGTTGAGCTAGAACAACAGGTAAATCCTCTGGTCGAACCATTACGTCTCGAGCTTTAGATCCTTCACTTGGGCCAACAATGTTTCTAGATTCAAGGAGGTCCATTAGACGCCCAGCCTTCGCAAAGCCTACGCGAAGCTTTCTCTGCAACATGGAGGTTGAACCAAACTGTGAAGAGATGATTAGCTCTGCTGCTTGAAGGAGAACTTCAAGATCGTCACCGATGTCTGCATCCACCATGCGACTGGTTGCCACCTCGTTTACATCTGCACGATACTCCGGTTGCATTTGGTTCTTGACGTGAGCGACAATCGCACCAAGTTCGCCTTCTGGAATCCAAGCACCCTGAACACGCATTGGCTTATTAGTTCCCATTGGAGAGAACAACGCATCTCCTTGGCCAATTAGTTTCTCAGCTCCAGGCTGATCCAAAATAACTCTTGAGTCAGTCAGTGACGAAACCGAGAAAGCCAATCGACTAGGAACGTTTGCTTTGATCAAACCGGTAACAACATCCACCGAAGGTCTCTGAGTTGCGAGCACTAGGTGGATTCCTGCTGCTCTTGCTAGCTGGGTGATTCGGACAATCGAGTCTTCAACTTCACGAGGAGCAACAATCATCAAGTCTGCAAGCTCATCCACCACTACCAATAGGTAAGGATATGGCTGTAGCTTCCTTGCAGAACCTTCCGGAACCTTAATCTCCCCCGCTACCAAGGCTCTGTTAAAGTCATCTACGTGCTTGAAGCCGAAAGATGCAAGGTCGTCGTAGCGCGCATCCATCTCTTTCACAACCCACTGCAATGCCTCTGCAGCTTTTTTAGGATTGGTTATGATCGGAGTGATCAAATGAGGCACTCCCTCATAAGCTGTCAGCTCAACTCGCTTAGGGTCAATAAGAACCATGCGAACTTCAGCTGGCTTTGACCTCATCAGCACGGAAGAAATCATCGAGTTCACAAAAGAAGATTTACCTGCTCCAGTTGCGCCGGCAACAAGGAGGTGAGGCATTTTCGCCAAGTTGGCGACCACGTATCCACCTTCAACATCTTTACCAATTCCGATGGTTAATGGATGCTTGCTCTGCTGCGCAACAGTAGAGCGAAGAACATCTCCAAGGGATACCGTTTCTCTGTCCACGTTTGGAATTTCAATACCTATTAGCGACTTACCTGGAATCGGAGCAAGAATTCTAACTTCATTACTTGCAACTGCGTAGGATATATTTCCAGCTAACCGCGTTACAGCTTCAACCTTTACACCAGGTTTCACTTCAACTTCATATCTAGTGACAGTTGGTCCTCTAGAGAAGCCACTTACTTTTGCATCAACGCCGAACTCTGTGAAAACAGAATTCAATGATTCAACTACTGCATCGTTTGCAGCAGTCTTTGCCTTCGGTGGAGTTCCAGCACCAAGCAGCGATGCAGGTGGTAATACATATGCACGTCTAGGTTTAGCAACTTCTGCAACGGCTGGTGTTGGAGCCACAGCAGGTTCTAATACAACAGTTGGATTATCTCCAACAACATCAATAGGCTCGGTTAATTCGAGATCATCAAAGGCTGGTTCAACTGGAGCTTGATCTTCAACTGTCGTTCCAAATATTTCTTCAAGGCTTACGGTTTCTTGGCCCGTTAGAACTGGGGTTTCATAAGCTTCTTTGTCATCAGCTTTAGAACGCTTCCACCAAGGCACCTTGGTTCCATCGAATGCGTCATCGACTTCTTCATCTTCTTCCACTTTCTTAGGCTCTAGTGAACCTGGGAAGAGATGGTGATACAGCTCTTTGATTCTGGAGAAAACTTTGTTTGGAGCAGTCTTGGTCATAATCAACAACGAACCAAGTGCAACGATTCCAACAATTACACCAGCACCCCATACGGTGATTGAGTTGATAAACAGAACTGTTATCAACCAACCGAATAGTCCACCAGCGGCCGCAAGTCCCGCTACCCCCACTATTCCGTCTTTAGGGTCTGGTTGATTACTAAAAATGTGAAAGAAGCCGGAAATGCTAATGAGCAGAACAACCCAACCAAGCCCAACTCTTGAGTTGTCTCTCTGGGTGGATGGATGCCTCATCAAATACATCGAGAAAAGTACGAAGAAGACTGGAATGGCCACAGAGAGTCTTCCGAATAGCAACCCAGCTGTGTAGTTATTCAAGAGTTGAGCGATGTCGTCTTCAGGGAAGAACCAAACATCGATTGCCCCAGCAACTCCTAGTAGGAAAAGAGCAAATGGAGCAGCGTCTCTTCGGTCCTCTTTTGCAATCTGCTCTGAACTAAAGCTTCTAGCTAGCCAACCAACAGTTGCCGCTCCGGCCAGGTATGTCCAAATTACAGATCTCAACAACCAGTTCTTCTGGTTTGAGGACTGCTTTTGTGGGGTAGCGCTGGCACGAGGGCGTGGCTTACTTGGTTTTCTTGTTGCCATGCCTCCAAAAATAACAGCAACCCCCGTCAATACAGGGCAGGCAGGGCAGATGGGGTTACGCGGATGGCTTAGTTAGCCTTCAATGACTACGGGAATAATTACTGGTCTTCTGCGGTGTGAGCGGTTAACCCAGGTTCCAATAGTCCGTCTTATGACCTGTTGAAGGGCATAGGTGTCTCTAACCCCTTCCCCAGCGGCTTCAGCCAAAGCCCTCTCGATCAGAGGCTTGACATCATCAAATACGTGGTCATCTTCGGCATAGGCCTTAGCTCTGATTTCAGGGCCTACGATGATGCGACCTGAGTCCTTGTCCATCACAGCGAAGATAGAAATGAATCCCTCTTGGGAAAGCAATCTTCTGTCTCTCAGGTCATCTTCGGTGATCTTGCCGACAGTCTTGCCATCGACGTAGAGCATGCCGCACTCAACGGCTCCCATGACTTGAGCTCTGCCATCTTTTAGATCAACTACCCAGCCATCCTCGATGATGTGAACTCGTTCATCAGGTAAGCCTGTTTGCTTAGCTAGGTTGCCATTGGCAATCAGATGACGGTATTCACCGTGAATAGGTAAAGCATTCTTCGGCTTTAGGAGGTTATAGCAATACAAGAGCTCACCAGATGCTGCGTGACCCGAGACGTGCACCTTCGCGTTCCCTTTGTGAACCACATTGGCACGAAGTCTGGTTAGTTGATCAATAACCCGATAGACGGCATTCTCATTACCTGGAATCAGAGAGGAGGCCAGAATTACTGTGTCTCCCTCACCAACACTTATCTCATGTTCACTGTTAGCCATCTTGGAAAGAACGGCCATAGGTTCTCCTTGAGAACCAGTGCACATGTAAACAATCTGGTTCTGCGGGATGCTGGCAGCATCCTTCAAGTCAATAAAGATATCGGCTGGAGCAGTTAGATACTCAAGATCTTCCGCAATCTGCATATTCCGAACCATAGATCTACCAACCAAGACAACCTTGCGGTTATGCGCCGCTGCTGCGTTGAGAACCTGTTGGACTCTGTGAACATGAGATGAGAATGAGGCGACAACTACCTTTCCGGGAGTTCTTGCTATTACATCATCGATAACCGGGCCAATATCCTTTTCTAAAGGAGTAAAGCCAGGCACATCAGCATTAGTCGAATCAGACATAAAGAGGTCTAGACCTTCTTCACCAATACGTGCGAAAGCACGAAGATCGGTGAGTCTGTTATCTAGTGGAAGCTGATCCATCTTGAAGTCACCGGTGTGAAGAACTGATCCGGCAGCTGTTCTGATAACGACTGCGAGTGCGTCAGGGATGGAATGGTTAACAGCAATAAATTCCAGATCAAAGCCCGAGACAGTTTTTCTATCTCCTTCTCGAACAACATACTGATTACCGATAATGCGATGTTCTTTTAGCTTGGCATCTAAGAAAGCAAGGGTTAGTTCAGAACCATAGATTGGGATATCTGCTTTCATCTTCAACAGATAAGGAACTCCACCGATGTGGTCTTCGTGGCCGTGGGTTAGAACTAAGCCGATGATGTCGTCTAGCCTGTCGTTCAGGTAGTTCAGATCAGGAAGAATTACATCCACACCAGGTTGGTGTTCTTCAGGAAATAAGACACCACAGTCGACGATAAGAATCTTCTTGTCAATTTCGAAAACGGTCATGTTTCTACCGATTTCACCAATGCCACCTAATGGAATTATGCGCAGCACTCCAGCTTTTAGAGCTGGTGGATTCGGCAGATTATCGAGCATCATGATTATCTGGTTGTGCCAGCCACCTTAGGCAAAGCACCACCAGCTGCAGCATTACGGTCAGGACGGAAGTTCTCAAAGCTAAGCCCTGGAATAGGCCCAACCTTGTCGATGTCAGATTCAATTCGAGCAGCCTCTGCCTCTTCTGGTCCAACCAAAGGAAGACGAACTCTAGGGCTTGCAATTTGACCTAAACCGTTGAGGATGTATTTAGCTGCCACAGTGCCAGGCACATGAGTCATTGTTGCTCTAACTAAAGGCTCAAGAGCGTTATGAACACCAAGGGCAGCGTTGAAGTCATTTGCATTTGTTGTATCAACTAGTTCGCGATAGGCCTTAGGAGCAATATTTGCTGTAACACCAATCAAACCAGTTGCGCCTAGGGAAATATGAGGTAAGACGTTGCTGTCATCACCTGAGAAGTAAATGAGATCGGTTTCGTTCAATACTCGAGAAACTTGTGCAAAGTCTCCCTTGGCATCTTTGATTGCGACGATGTTCGGGTGTTTAGCGGCACGCAGAATAGTTTCAAACTGAATTGGGATACCAGTTCTACCTGGAATGTCATAGAGAATTACTGGAAGATCAGTTGCATCAGCTATCAATCTAAAGTGAGTAAGAACACCTGCTTGGGTTGGCTTGTTGTAATAAGGAGTGACAATCATCACGCCATCTGCACCAGCTTCTTCACTTGCCTTGTATAGCTGGATAGCGTGAGCAGTTTCGTTTGCGCCACCACCGGTAATGATCTTGGCTCTTCCAGCAGAAACTGACTTACCGACTCTAACCAGCTGAATCTTCTCAGCGTCGGTCAGTGTGCTTGTCTCACCTGTTGTTCCGGTAACGACCACACCGTCAGCTCCATTAGAAATGACGTAGTCGAGGTGCTTCTCAGTTGCATCCCAGTCCACTTCACCTTCAGAGGTCATAGGTGTAACTAGCGCGACCAATACTTGGCCAAAGAGGTCTTTATGCTTTTGCGACATGAGTCAAGATTAGCGGGCTAAGGCGCTACTCGGCCATTCTCGTTGAAAGCCTGATATGTGTATGGCATTAGCTCTGCCCAGAAATCTTCCATCTTCTCAGCACACATTTCGATTTCACGCTGTGGGAATGACGGGAAGTGAGTTCCTTCACGCTTAGTTCTAAGGCTTAGGAAGTTCATCAAAGCTCTAGAGTTCATAGTCACATACATTGAAGAATAAATATTTAGTGGCAGGACGATACGAGCAACTTCTCTTGCAACTCCTGCTTCAAGCATTCTCTTGTATGACTCATAGGCGTGCTGAGAGGTAGTTCTAGACTCCTGCTCAACTAGAGCAATCTGCTCAGCACTACCAGGTAGGAACTCGTAGTGACCAGTCTTACCAACCTGCACCAAATTACGATCTGGACCTGGCACATAGAACACAGGGTTCAGTTCCTTGTATCGACCTGACTCTTCGTTGTAAGAAGCAATGCGGTGACGCATGAACTCTCGGAATACGAAAATAGGAGC
>CAMDEV010000027.1 GCA_945896925.1 Auritidibacter sp. Marseille-P8566 | reverse complement strand
TCCTACGGTGAGAAGAAAATTGAAGCAATCATCAACTCAGTCAAGGAAGTTTCAGGTGCTGTAACAGCAGCTACCTTGACCACAGTTGCCGTATTCCTTCCTATCGCAGGAGTCGGCGGTCTAGTTGGTCAGCTGTTTAGACCATTCGCTTTGACTTTCTCACTAGCACTAATCGCTTCACTATTTGTTTCTCTAACCATCGTTCCGGTTATTGCTACCTGGTTCCTAAAGGCTCCAGCAGTTGAAAAGACTCTTACTGAAGCAGCAGCTAAGAAGCTAGCAGCTAAGGTGCGCGCAGAAGAAGAGGAGAAGGAGCGTAAGTCACTATTGCAGCGCGCTTACCTACCAGTTCTAAAGACAACTCAGAAGAGTCCAGTAATCACTCTGGTTGCTGCCTTCCTAATTCTGATCTTCACCTTTGGTTTGGTGCCATTCATTAAGACCAACTTCATCGGAAGCTCAGGCTCAACAAGCTTCAGCCTCGAGCAGACACTTCCATCTGGTGCAACACTGGAAGAGAAGCTCATTGCTGCTGAAGGCACTGAGAAACTACTTCTTGCAACTAAAGACACTGTTGCTGTGACCACAACTATTGGTGGCACTAACGACAACAGAGTTGCCTTTGGTCAGAGCGCTAACGGCATCCAGATTCAGGTCTCAACTAAAGAGAGCGTAGATGGAACCGTATTCCAGAAGAAGATGGAAGACGAGTTCAAGAAGCACCCTGAACTTGGAACTGTTCTATTCCAGAGTGGTGGTTCATTCGGTTCCAGTGGAAACGTAGACGTTACTGTGACTGCTAAGACTGACGAACAACTTCGTGCTGGTATCGCTAAGGTAACTGCTGCTCTTGATGGAAAGATCGACAACGTCGGTGACAAGATCACAACCACTCTTAGCGAGAAGCAAAGAACCCTCAAGGTAACAGTCGATCGTGCCGCTGCTGCCAGAGTTGGTTTGAACGAAATCACAATTTCAACTTTGGTTTCTGCAGCAATGCGACCACAGTCAATTGGCTCAATCAACATTGATAACAAGGCAACCAGCCTAATTATCAGATCTGGCAACAAGCCTGCAACTGTTGCTGAGGTAAAGGCGATTGGCATCCCAACTGCTCTTGGCTATGTGCCACTTTCAAGATTGGCTGCTGTCGAGTTGGTTTCAGTGCCAACTACAGTTACAACTCAGGATGGTGACCTAGCTGCAACAGTTTCACTGACTCCAGATCCAAAAGCTAGCTTGACCCTAATCACTGCTCAGGTTGCGGCTCAGATTGACACCGTCAAGGATGAGATGCCAACTGGTTCAAGCATTCTTCCTATCGGTGGTGTTTCAGCAGATCAGGCAGAATCCTTTAGCCAGCTCTTGCTAGCGCTACTTGCTGCTATCGCGATTGTTTACCTAATCATGGTCGCAACCTTTAGAAGTTTGATTCAGCCGTTGGTGTTGCTAGTTTCAATTCCTTTCGCTGCAACCGGTGCATTTTTTGCACTACTTGCAACCGATACAGCGCTAGGTCTTCCAGCTCTTATCGGAATGCTGTTGCTTGTTGGAATTGTGGTTACTAACGCAATTGTTTTGATTGACCTGATTAATCAATACCGTAAGCAAGGCATGCCGCTTGAGGATTCCATCATGAACGGTGCTAGACAACGTCTACGTCCAATTCTGATGACAGCTCTAGCAACTATTGGTGCTCTAAGCCCACTAGTTCTGGGTATCACCGGTTCTGGTGGATTTATCTCCCAGCCTCTAGGTGTCGTTGTTATCGGTGGCTTGTTCTCATCCACAATCCTTACTTTGATCATCGTGCCAGTCCTATACAGACTCATCGAAGGTCGTAAGGAGCGTAAGGCACTGAGAAAGTCTGCCAAGACTAAACCAGCTAAAGCTGTCAAAGCCAAGACTGCTTAGTCGCTAAGGCTAAACTTAACAAGGTCACCCATGTCGGTGGCCTTGTTTAGTTTGAGAGAATGATGAATCTACCTGAGTATCTAGTCTGGATTGACTGCGAGATGACTGGTCTAAACCCTGACACCGAGTGCCTTGTTGAGATAGCAGCCGTCATTACCGACACTGAGCTGAATGTGGTTGATGAAGGTATTGATCTAGTAATCAAGCCACGACCTGGAACAGTCGAAGCAATGGGCGATTATGTTCGCAAGATGCACACCGACTCAGGGCTAATCAGGGAATTCGCAGACGGACTGGAGTTGGCTGACGCTGAAGCTCAGGTCCTTGAATACATCAAGAAATACATCCCGACCCCAAAGACTTCTCCCCTGGCCGGTAACACCATCGGCACAGATCGCTTGTTCATAACAAAATATATGCCTGCACTCGATGCCCATCTGCACTACCGAAACATCGATGTCTCAACCATCAAGGAACTAGCCAAGCGCTGGTATCCACGTGCATACTTCCAAGCACCTAAGAAAGACGGCGGCCACAGAGCCCTAGCGGATATCCTCGAGTCCATTGAAGAGCTCAAGTATTACCGAAACACCGTATTTGTCGAAGCCCCTGGCCCTAGCACCGAAGATGCTCAGGCTATCGCGGGCTCGATTAGAAATGATAAACTCTAGAAGTTGATTTCAGTTCGCTGAAAAACACATGGTGGGTATAGCTCAGCTGGTAGAGCGCCTGGTTGTGGTCCAGGATGTCGCGGGTTCAAGTCCCGTTACTCACCCCAAGTAAAAACCCGAGGTTTAGGCCTCGGGTTTTTGTATTTAAAGACTTGCTGCTCGTTCGAGAACTAGTTCCCTCACTCGGGCGGCATCTGCCTGACCCTTCATCGCCTGCATCACTGCACCGATTACAGCTCCTGCCGCTTGAACTTTACCTTCACGGATCTTTTCTAGAACATCAGGTTGGCTCTTTAACGCCTCATCGATGGCTGCAATAAGAGCCCCGTCATCTGAAACAACTTCAAGTCCTCTGTCTTTCACAATCTCTTCAGGAGAACCTTCACCAGAGAGAACAGCTGAGAGAACTTCTCTAGCGATTCGGTCATTGATCTTGCCTGATTCAACCAAGGTAGCAAGTTCCGCTACCTGCTTAGGAGTGATGTTAAGTTCAGAAACATCTTTGTCTTCAGAGTTAGCAATACGTGAAAGTTCACCGGCATACCACTTACGTGCAGCCTGTGGCTTAGCTCCGTTTGCGACGGTCTCTTCAATCTGGTCTAGAAGACCGGCATTAACAACATCCCTGAATTCCATTTCTGCAAAGCCCCACTCGCCCGCTAGACGCTTACGTCTTGCAGCTGGGTTCTCTGGAAGTTCTGCTCTTAATCTTTCGATTAGGTCTGTTGATGGCTTGACCGGAACTAGGTCTGGTTCTGGGAAATAACGGTAGTCATCAGCATCAGACTTAGGTCTTCCAGAACTTGTTGCACCCTTGTCTTCGTGCCAGTGACGAGTTTCCTGGATGATGGTTCCACCACCAGCAAGAATGTGTGCCTGACGCTGAATCTCGTATCTAACAGCACGTTCGATTGATCTAAGCGAGTTAACATTCTTAGTTTCAGTTCTTGTGCCAAGTTTTTCTTGACCATGTGGACGAAGTGAAACGTTAGCGTCACAGCGAACGTTTCCTCTCTCCATTCGCGCATCTGAGACGCCAAGAGCTTTAACTATTTCTCTAATTGATCGAACATAGGCAGCGGCTAGTTCTGGAGCTTCTGCTCCTGAACCATAAACCGGCTTAGTAACAATTTCAACTAGTGGAACACCAGCTCTGTTGTAATCAACTAGGGAATATTCAGCACCCTGGATACGTCCGGTAGCACCACCGATGTGAGTTAGCTTTCCAGCGTCTTCTTCCATGTGTGCACGTTCGATTAGCACTGTGTATTTATTTCCACTTGGAACCTCAACTTCGAGGGAGCCCTCGAAAGCAATCGGCTCGTCATACTGCGAGGTTTGGAAGTTCTTAGCTAAATCTGGGTAGAAGTAGTTCTTTCTAGAGAACCTTCCAGTTGGTGCAATCTGGCAACCAAGTGCTAGCCCAATTGAGATAGAAGACTCAATTGCTTTGCCATTTACAGCAGGAAGCGAACCAGGTAAACCTAGACAAATAGGACAGACGTTTGTGTTTGGCTCATCACCGAAGTCATTGCGGCAACCACAGAACATCTTGGTGTTGGTGTTCAGCTCTACGTGAACCTCTAGACCAATAACTACTTCAAAAAGCTCTAATGCTTTTTCGTAATCCATCAAGTTTGCTTTAGCCATTAGTTCACCTTCAGTTCTGGTGCGAAGTCCATCATGCGCTTACCCCAAATGCCTTCAAGGATTCCCTCAAGAGCAGCACCCACCTCATACAACCTTGCATCTTCGTGAGCAGGGGCTAGGAACTGAATACCAACTGGAAGGTTGTCTTCATCAGCTAGACCAATAGGAACAGAGATGCCTGGAATGCCGGCAAGGTTGGCAGGAATGGTTGCGATATCGTTCAAATACATCGCTAGCGGATCCGCGACCTTCTCACCAAACTTGAATGCAGTTGTTGGTGCAGTTGGTGAAACAAGAACATCTGCTTTAGCGAATGCTGCATCAAAGTCACGCTGGATTAGTGTTCTAACTTTTTGCGCTGCACCGTAGAACTTATCGAATGAACCTGAAGACAGAGCGTAAGTTCCAAGAATGATTCTTCGCTTAACTTCAGGACCAAATCCTGCCTCACGAGTTGCTGCCATCACACGTTCGATAGTTGGAGTTCCCTCAGGAGCAACTCGCATACCAAAGCGGACTGAATCAAACTTTGCTAGGTTGCTTGAAGCTTCTGCAGGAAGGATTAGATAGTAAGCGTCGATTGCATATTCAAAGCTTGGGCAGTCAACTTCAACAATCTCAGCACCTGCATCGGTAATTAACCTAAGCGCCTCTGCGAAACGATTACGAACACCTTGCTGGAAACCATCACCGGAAAGCTGCTTGATGAGACCGAAACGCTTTCCCTTTAGGGAGCCACGCTTAGCTGCTTCAACCATTGAACCAAGTGTTCCTGGCAGTGAAGTGCTGTCGTTTGGGTCATGCCCTGCGATTGCATCCTGAAGGTAAGCAGCGTCTAGAACATTTCTTGCTACTGGACCGATTTGGTCAAGCGAAGAAGCAAGAGCAATAAGCCCGTATCTAGAAACAGCACCGT
Source organism: Auritidibacter sp. Marseille-P8566 (assembly GCA_945896925.1). Taxonomy (GTDB): domain Bacteria; phylum Actinomycetota; class Actinomycetes; order Actinomycetales; family Microbacteriaceae; genus Rhodoluna. The sequence continues at coordinate 4,877 of CAMDEV010000027.1, read as the reverse complement.
AAGTTGGTTTGATTCCAACAGTTCCGGTAACAGCACCTGGGAAACGAATTGAACCGCCGGTGTCAGATCCGATTGCAAGTGGTGATTGGAAAGAGGCAACAACAGAGGATGAACCACCACCGGAACCACCTGGGATTCGCTCTAGATCCCAAGGGTTCTTGCTTGGTCCATAAGCTGAAAACTCAGTCGATGAACCCATCGCAAATTCATCTAGGTTTGTCTTACCCAAAATAGGTAGCATTTGGTTTCTAAGTTTGGTAACTACGGTTGCATCATATGGAGGAATCCAACCTTCAAGAATCTTTGATCCAGCTGTGGTTGGTGCATCTGTCGTGGTGAGATTATCTTTCACTGCAATAGGGACACCGGCTAGATCTGGGAGCTTCTCCCCTGCAGCACGTTTTGCATCCACTTCTCTGGCAGTTGCCAAAGCGCTCTCTCCACTGATGTGTAAGAAGGAGTGGACTGCATCGCCAACTTTGGCAATCTGGTCTAAGTGGGCCTGAGTTACTTCAACTGAGGAAACCTCTCCTTTGGCTAGGAGGCTAACCAGCTCTGAGGCGTTTAGCTTGATCAAATCAGTCATGCTCTTTACTCCTCGTCCAGGATGGCGGCCACACGGAAACGACCCTGGCCTGAGTCTGGAGCTCCAGAAAGAGCCTGCTCTTGGGTCAGTGAAGGCTCGACCACATCGGGTCTAAAGACGTTGGCTAGCGGAATTGGGTGGCTGGTGGCAGGAGTGTTCCCATCAATGGCCTGTGAGATCTTTGCAACAGAATCAACGATTACGCCTAGCTGCTCGGTAAAACGGGCAACTTCGGCGTCATCTAGGTCAATTCGGGACAAGCCAGCCAGATGGCGAACTAATTCGGGGGTAATTTCAGACACTTTTTTCCTCAAACTCTTCTATCGAGTGTTGATTCAAGTATATCGGGACTAACGCCCTAACCATTACTGGGCTAAACTTGTGGAGTTGCCCGAATCTAGGGCTAGAAAAGTTTTTGCAGGAGAAACCAAAATGGCTGAAGAAGAGACCTTCGACATCGTTATGCGTGGCTACGACCGTGCTCAGGTTGACCAGACTATTGAAGAGCTTCGTGCCGAGAACGAGCACCTGAGCACCTATAACGAAGGTGCCGCAGCCGAGATTGCAGTCCTCAAGGCCGATGTCGAAAGCCTTCGTGAGCAGGTAAAGAAGAGTGGAGCAACTGGTTACGCAGCCCTAGGTGCTCAATTCGAACAAACCCTCCGTCTTGCTGAAGAACAAGCCAAGAAGATGATTGACGACGCTGGCCAGGATGCCCTGCGTATTCGTGAAGAGGCTAAAGGTGCAGCAGATCTGCTAACTCGAACATCCAAAGATAAAGCCGACAGAATCATTCAAGAAGCTGAGATTAAGGTTGAAGAGTCTAAGTTCGAGGCAGAGCGCAGGGCCAGCAGCCTAATGCAGGAAGCTGTTGCTAAAGAAGCTGAGGCTAGCGAGAAGATTCAAACTGCAGAGCGTGAGGCTGCAGCACTAAAGTCTGATGGCGAGAGATATGCGGCAGAGCTTAGGGCTCAGGTTCACCGCGAAACTGAACAAGCTAGAGCTCTTGCAACTGAACTAAGTCAAAGAACAACTCAGGCGAGAATTGATCTAGAAGCAGAACTAAAGGGCAAGCGTGACGAAGCTGAGCAAGAAGCTCTTCGTATCTACCAAGCTGCAGTTGCCCAAGCACAGGCAATGACTGAAGAAGGCGCAAAGACAGTCGCTGATTCAACGGCTAGAGCTGGTGAGCTTCTAGCGGAAGCAGAACGTGTATCTCGCGAGGCTAGAGACTTCCAAGATGACACTCGTGAAGAAGCAAACAAGCGCGCGGCTGATCTAATCAACCAGTCCCGCAGAAGAGCTGAAGCGCTATCTCGAAAAGCTCAAGGTTATGCAGATAACGCAATCAAGGATGCAAGAGAGCGCTTGACTAAATTGACCGATGAAAGAGATCAGGTAAGCGATTTCTTAGCATCCATGGACAAATTAATGTCAACCGAGAGCATGGTTAATTTCGACAACTCAGAAGTTGACGACTCAAACAAGTAGTTTCTTAGCGAACTCTTCTTCCGAAAGCACTGGGACATTTAGAGATTCTGCTTTAGCAAGTTTTGACCCAGCGTTTGCACCAGCAACCACAAACGCAGTGTTCTTTGAAACGCTTGATGCCGCCTTACCGCCATTTGAAATGATAAGTTCTTCGATTTGCTCTCTGGTGTAGTTGGAAAGAGTTCCGGTCACAACAATGCTCAAACCTGAGAAGACTCCATCAGCGCTTTGATTCTTACCTGGCCCCTCGTGCCCTGGAATCTCAAGTAGCACTCCAGACCTTCGCCAAGAATCAACCAGGTTCTTATGCCAATCAATCTGAATCCAGTCCAGCAAAGACTTAGCCAGGATAGGACCAACTCCATCAACCTCAGATAGTTCGGCTTCGGTTGCTGAAAAGATTCGGTCGATTGATCCAAAGTGGCTAGCTAGAGATCTAGCCGCAACTGGACCTACGTGCCTGATGGAGAAGGCAACGATGATTCTCCAAAGTGGTCTGGACTTAGCTTCCTCTAGGTTCTTTAGAAGCTTGATAGCTACCTCAGCAGGAACATCTTCCGTCTCGCCCTTCTTGCCCTTCTTTCTAAAGAAGTCAACGATCTTCGGTTCCCCATTTTCATCTAACTTAGGTAAGCCAGTGTCCGGGTCTAGAACCTTTACTCGGATAGGTAGGAGTTGTTCCATCGTCAAATCGAATAGTGTCGCTTCGGATTTCAGTGGGGCGGTGGCAGGATCAAGAGGTTGGGTAAGTGCGACAGCTGCAACATAGCCAAGTGCTTCAATATCTAGGACTCCCCTAGAACCAATGTATGCAACTCTTTCTCGGAGTTGGGCCGGACAGTGCTCTGAATTCTGACATCTGAGATCAACATCGCCTTCTGATGATGGTGCAAGTTTCGCACCACAATCTGGGCAGCCTATTGGCATTACGAACTCTCGTTCTGCACCAGTGCGAAGTTCAACAACAGGACCAAGAATTTCTGGAATTACATCGCCGGCCTTTCTGAGCACGACTGTGTCTCCGATAAGGACACCCTTGGCCTTCACCACATCTTGGTTGTGTAGAGTTGCGAACTCAATTGTTGATCCAGCGACTTTTACCGGTGCAACTACTGCATACGGTGTTGCTCTACCCGTTCTACCAACAGAGACTCGAATATCAAGTAACTTGGTGTTCACCTGCTCAGGGGGATATTTATAAGCGATTGCCCATCGTGGCGCACGAGCTGTGTAACCGAGGTCACGTTGTTTCTGAAGTGAATCGACTTTGACAACAACACCATCAATTTCGTGTTCCAGTTCGTGACGTTTTGCCTGGAACGAGTTGATGTATTCAACTACTTCTTTGACATTCGAAACTACTTTGTATTTGTTGGAAGTAGGTAATCCCCAGCTCTTCAATAGTTCGTAGAGCTCACTTTGGTTTTTCAGTGGAGCATTAGGCCACGCGCCCACACCGTGCACCAGCATTTGCAGTGGTCTGCTTCCGGTAACGGCTGAGTCCTTTTGTCTGAGCGATCCGCTTGCAGAATTTCTAGGGTTAGCAAATGGTGCTTTTCCTTCAGCTACCAAACCTTCATTTAGCTTTGCGAAGTCAGCCACACCAAAGAAGATCTCACCCCTGATTTCAACAACCTTAGGGTGGTCTTTGCCTTTGAGTTGCTGAGGAATCTGTTTGATGGTCTTTACGTTATTTGTAACATCTTCACCAACTACACCATCACCGCGGGTGGCCGCTGAAACGAGATTGCCATTTTCGTATCTCAAGTTAATTGCAAGGCCGTCAATCTTCAGTTCACAGAGAAAACTGTCAGCTTCAACTCGATTCGCCCATGCGGTTAGTTCGTCTTCGTCAAATGCGTTATCCAAACTCCACATCCGATCAAGGTGTTCAACTGGAGCAAAGGTTTCATTTGCATTACCCCCAACGCTTTGAGTCGGACTATCGCCTGAGATAAATTCTGGATGCTTAGACTCAAGAAGTTCGAGTTCCTGCATTAAGGCGTCATACTCAGCATCACTAATCAGGACGGTGTTCTCCTGATAGTAGGCACGACGATGCCGGTTGATTTCATCAACTAGGTAAGCAATACGCTCTGCGGGATTTTGGGGCACGAACTAAGCCTAAATAGAGCTACTGACCAGCAGGGCCAGCACTCGCCGAACCTGTGGAAAAGGCGTCAACTGCTGAAACTGTGCGGTCTATTGTGGTCTGGGCAAGGACTCTAGTTCCTAGGTAAACAACTGCTGTCTGACCTGGAGCAACTCCAAGAATCGGTTCTTCAAGTCTCATTACCAAAGCACCATCGACTACGGCTACTCTTGCTGGAACTTGTTCACCGTGAGCTCTTACTTGAACATGAGCATCAAAAAACTCCCCAGCATTGTCTTTAGGTTTACCACACCAGGTGAATCGATCTCCACTAAGTTCAACTACGGCAAGAGCTTGCTGTGGTCCAACGACTACCCTGTTGCTATTCACATCGACAGCCAAGACATATCTAGGCTTACCATCTGCAGCCGGTTTGCCAAGTTGTAGACCTTTACGCTGACCTACGGTGAAACCATGAGCACCTTGATGATTGCCTAGGACGTTGCCTTCCATGTCAACGATGTCACCTGCGGTGCTACCTAATCTCTCTGCTAGCCAATCCTGGGTATCACCTTCAGGAATGAAGCAGATGTCGTACGAGTCAGGTTTAGCAGCAACAGATAAACCCCTGGCGGCAGCTTCTGCTCTAATCTCATCTTTACTGGCAGTGTGACCTATCGGAAACATCGAATGTTTTAGTTGATCTGC
>CAMDEV010000026.1 GCA_945896925.1 Auritidibacter sp. Marseille-P8566 | reverse complement strand
GCTGGGACCTGAATTGCTGTGGTAATCAGCAAGAAGGTAGGGGCAAACTGTGCAATTATCAACTGATTACGGCTTTTATTCCAAAGCTCGATAAGGTCTTTTTCGTTCATTTGGGGATCTCCTAATACTGGTTCTTAAAAGTTACAAAGCCTAAATGTATTTATAGCTAAAACAAGGCTAGATTTACAAAATGACACTACATGTGAAAAAAGGTGCGGACTGGAACTCAGTTTACGCAAGTGCAAGATCTATTGCCCCAGAAGCGTTCGATGCTGATCGAATAAAGAACCTGGTAATGGGGGACTGGTTGTCAGTTGGGACACCATCCGATCACGTAAACCCCGTTGATCAAATGCCTATCCAAGGTCCACCTAAAGTTGACCACCAAACTGCAGTTGATGCTGTTGCCTCTGCTGCAAAGCAGCACAAGGCCTGGGGGCTAGTAAGTCTTGACGAACGCAAAGCAAAGGTAAGTGCAGCACTGGATGGTTTGCGCGAAGCAAGAGACACCATTGCACTTCTACTAGCTTGGGAGATCGGTAAGCCTTGGAAGCTAGCCTGTGCTGACGTTGACCGCTGTATTGATGGTGTTGAGTGGTATCTAACTCAAATAGACAGACAGATGGTTGGCCGTTCGCAACTAAGTGGACCTATATCAAACATTGCTTCTTGGAACTATCCACTAAGCGTTTTAGTTCACGCAGAACTTGTTCAAGCTCTTGCAGGCAATGCAGTGATTGCAAAGACTCCATCACAGGGAGGTTTCCACTCACTGACTCTTGCTCATGCAATCATGGCTAAGGCTGGATTACCAGTAACACTGCTGAGTGGTGTTGGAGCAGAACTTAGTGACGCGCTCGTCTCATCTCCGGAGCTTGGCGCATTTGCTTTCGTTGGTGGAAGATCAAACGGTAGAGCAACTCTTGAGAGGCTCGCTAACTTCGACAAGCGTCACATCCTCGAACAAGAAGGACTAAACGCCTGGGGAGTTTGGGATTTCAGTGATTGGGATAACCTTGCTCCTCACCTACGTAAGGGTTTTGAATATGCAAAGCAGCGCTGTACCGCGTATCCAAGATATGTAGTTCAAAGGAGACTGCTTCCAGACTTCCTAGAAATGTATATGCCTATCCTGAATGGACTTAGATTTGGTCACCCACTAGCTGTTGAGAATGACGAAGACGAACTCCCAGATCTAGAGTTTGGTCCAGTCATCCACAAAACTAAGGCTGATGAACTAAGGGCCCAATTCAACGAGGCAATCAACACCGGAGGTATTCCGCTGTATGACGGAGATCTATCTCGCGGAAGATTCCTACCTGGTCAAGACACCTCTGCTTATGTAGCTCCAGCAACTGTTCTAGAACCACCACGTGCTTGGTCACTTCACCACTCAGAACCTTTTGGTCCAATTGACTCAATCGTTTTGGTAGATACCGAAGCTGAGTTCCTGGCTGCTATGAACGTCTCTAATGGAAATCTAGTTTCATCTGTTGCAACCGATGACATGGACTTCGCTAAACGAGTCAGAGAAGAAATCTCAGCATTCAAATTTGGAATCAACAAGCCAAGATCTAGAGGAGACCGAGAAGAAGTATTCGGAGGGCTTGGTGCGTCTTGGCGAGGAGCGTTTGTTGGTGGAGACCTTCTAGTGGATGCTGTCACCGAAGGTGAAAGACCTATCTATGGAAACTTCAAGGGTGGTTCTCGTTACCCTGAGGGTCTAGATCTCTAGAGATGAGAGCTAGAAAACGCAATCGCGCTTTACTACTACTGCTAGCTGCACTATTCCTGGCTAGCGGTGTTCTTCACTTAGTAAATCCAGCTGCATTCGAATGGTTGATGCCACCTTGGCTACCTGAGCACAACTTCCTGATTCTCCTAAGTGGAGTCTTTGAAATAGTTTGTGCTGTTGGTCTTATCGCTAAACAGAGATGGGCTGGATATCTAAGCGCTCTCGTCTTACTTGCCGTCTGGCCAGCCAACATTTGGTATGCATTTGATGTTCTAGATCAAGGCAATACTGGAGCAATTGTGGCTGCCTGGCTAAGACTGCCCCTTCAAATTCCATTCATCTATGGGGCTATAAAGTTCGCGAGAAACAGAGTTTAATTCCTCAAAATATAGAGTATTTATGCTCTAGAGCATTTATACTCTAAATATGGGAAGACAGCCAAAACAGGACAAAGACCAACTAGAGAACCTAGTTGAGGAATTCAGAACCAAGCGCGAGCTCTCCAGACAGGAGCTAGCCGATCTGGTGGGGGTTCATTACCAAACCATGAGCTACATCGAGCGTGGGGAGTATGCCCCGACTCTTGCACTAGCCCTCAGACTGGCTGCAGCGCTGAACTGCAAAGTTGAACAACTCTTCAAACTGAAAGTGAGTATGTAATGAATAGCCCGAAGACAATTCTTGAGAATATGCGCAGAGATAGGGTTGAACGACTTCTAAGTTCCCCGCCTAGTGGCTGGCTTGTCTCGAAGGGTTTCAGAAGGTTCCTCTGCGTCATCGCAGTAGTTTTCAGCTACATTTACCTCTTTACCTTGCTAGTCCCACCCGTAAACCTTGCAATGTTTGTCTACGGTGATGGCAAGGAACCAATCAACTTAGACGAGCTTGACTCTTACAAGAGTTTCTTGTGGTCACTTTCACTCACTATTGGCTGGCTAAATACTCTTTCACCTTTGATTCTCATTGCAGCATTCTTATTGCTAAGAAATTCAATGCGAAGAGTCACCTCTTTACCCGATGAGTATTTAGACGAGCTAGAGATTGCTAACCGAGACTGGGCTTTCAAAACTGGTTACCTGGTTATTAGACGAATTGGTTTGTCAGTAGCAGGTGCCTTCTTTATCCTGAAGATTCTGGCTTTCAACCCTTCAATCAATCTTGATGACGACGGAAACAGGATTAGAGAAGGACTCGAAGCAAGCCTTTATGCTGTTGAAAGTTATTTGGCTTCTCTAACTGCGTATGGTTCATTCAACTTCTATTTCACAGTCATTGCACTAATGACATACGTGGCATACACATTCCCGCTGATCCTTCTAGCTTGGCGCGAATCAAAATTCCCAGAAGCAATTCCAACCCTAAAGAAAATCATCCCACTTGGAACAACGAGGTTAATTGCGAGAAAGTACTTCAGGAGAGCTGCTTTGATTGGAATCGCATTCATCGGCTGGGCGTTGATTCAGATTCTCGGTTTCTACCTTGCTGCAGAGTTTTCTTTTCCTTACATCTCTAACTTCCTGACATACAGCGGAGTATTGTTCTTCTACTTGTTTCTCCTTGTTCCGTACGCAATGTTTGTATATATCTGGGCTTCAATCAAGACGGTTGAAATACTGAAAGCAGCCAGGCAGAACAACTACAACCAAGGTAAATATGCTGGGGCTGCGATTGGGGCCATGGTTTTCTTCGTAGTTACTCAATTACTTGGAATCTCGATTCCGATTCTCTTCTCACAACTTGGAAGTTCCTCTGGAAGAGATAATCCGATTTTGGTTATCTTCGGTCTTGGACTTGCGATGATCCCAGCCCAGGTGCTTTCCTTCGTCTTTATTAGAAGACTAGGCAAAGCTGAGGAAGTAGCTGAGTAGTTGACTGGAAAGGCTCAAAAGCGAATTCGGGTAACAGGAATAGTCCTGGGGTCCATCCCACTTCTGTTCTTCATCTTGCGACCGATTTGGGCAATCTTGGCCTTCTTCTCCGAGCCACTGGGTGTCGGGATAGTAAAGTTCTTTGTTTTCTCAGTGGTTCTGGTGCCAGTAGCAATTGTTTTGGGGCTAATTGACCTGGGCATGACGCTCTCAAAAAGGAAAGCTTCTAGCCCAACTGCGAAGTAATGTATTGGAAAACATCGCGCATCACTCTTTCGTCAACGGAGTGACCAAGACCTGGGTATGTCTTAGTTACTGCTCTTGTCTTCGTTTGCAGCCAGGTGTTTAGAGTTGCTATCGCTTCTTTAGTGATTCGTTGATCTTCTGAACCTCTGCAGTAAATTACTTTTGGCTTTAAGTGTTCAAGTTCACTATCAGTTAGTAACTCACCTAAGGCCATAAACCCAGAGAGAATTACAGTGCCTGAGATTCTCTCTGGTCTAGTTCTAAGGAGTTGAGTGGCCATAAGTCCGCCTTGGGAAAAGCCGATGAGGATTAGCTTGGTTTCTTTAGGGATGTAATCATCAATCCAGGCCCAAAGAGCGGCTGTTGATTCGGCAACGTCTGTAACGGTTGGTTTCAGTAGATCTTCAGCTCGGTACCAAGAGTAAGCACCACCTAGATCAATAGGTGCTCTAGGGCTATACCAAGGAAGATCTGGAAGGAAAGACATCAAATCTGGTAAGTCCTTCTCGTCTGCACCGTAGCCATGCAAGAAGAGCACCGCATGCGGTGGGGTCTCTTGTGTCTCATGTGAAGTAAACCTGGTAATTGCTAGCGCCATAGGGTCAAGCCTAAACAGATAATTCAGGTCAACTAACTCAAGGAAAGATACTATTTATTTATTATGAGTAATCTAAACCGCCCAGAAGTTGAACCGATGATGGAGCCAGCTCCATCAGTATTGACCACTAAAGACATCGTTGTTGGTGATGGAGCAGAAGCTCCAGCCAACTCAGTAGTGAATGTTCACTACCTAGGTGTTGACTACGAGACTGGTGAAGAATTTGATTCTTCATGGGGTCGAGAAGAGTCAATTGAATTCCCACTTAACCGTCTCATCAAGGGTTGGCAAGATGGTATTCCTGGCATGAAGGTCGGCGGTAGAAGAATGCTTATCTGCCCACCAGATGTTGCTTATGGTCCTGCCGGAAGTGGACACCAATTGTCAGGTAGAACTTTGGTATTTGTTATCGACCTACTTGGAGTTAAGTAAAACTCTAAGCAAGTGTGTCAATTAAACTCGAGAATCGAGTTTCATAGACATCCACGTTTACTATTTCACCCTTGAACTCTTCGGTAAAGGTTCTAGCCTGCTCGCGATAGAAACCAACGGCTTCGAGTAACTTGATTGAACTAATGTTCCTTCGGTCTGTACTTGCCTCTAACTTTGTTGCCCCAATCTCATTGGACAAATAGCCCAGCAGGGCAAACAAAGCCTCCCTTCCATAGCCCTGCCCTTGGAATTGTTTAGCAAGGGTAAAACCAATTTCAATCGCTATGTCCTCTTCGTCTAACCTATGAAGTGCCAGATCTCCAATTAGAGCACCACTTACTCCAAGGTGAATTCCAAGCTGCAACCATTCATCTTTCTCAGGTGTCTGGAGACCGTACTGGGATTCAATTAGTTCTTGAGCTTGGCTGTGTGTGTAAGAGGTATCCCAGCTCTGATATCTGGCTATCTCTGGATCTTGTCGGTATTCAACAAAAGGCTCAAGGTCAGCGATTGAAAGCGGCTGGATGCTCAGTCGTTCAGTTAGCAGTGGGTAAGTCAACCTATGGAAAACCCTATTTTGTTAGGACCATCGAAAGACCCGTGTTGTAGAACTCACGGTTGCCAACACCATCGCGAACGCTGATCCAGGCGTTGTAAATTCCTTCGGGAGCATTGTCGCCGAACAAACAATCTTGTTCAAAGATTGCATCGGTTGGTGTGACACTAATGGCTCGAGGCTCAGACCACTTTGCGTGAAGACCGTCTTCCCCACTAAAGCCGCCACCTTCGAGCATGAACCAAACGTAAATGCCTGCAACTACCGATTCATCAGTTGCTTCAACGCGAACTACAAAGTTTTCGCCCGGAGCTACTGACACCGGTAGATCAAGCTTGGTCACAATGGGTCTGAGGTTGTCTTTCGATCCACCCACGACTTCAAACGCGATTCTTTGTTCAGCTGTGTGACCCATCATGTCGACAGCCCCGACAAATAGCGTGTAGTAATCGTTGACTGCATTTGGAGGGATAGTGCAACTCAGTTTGTATGTTCCAGACCTTTCAGAGCCTGATTCCAATTCGGTTGGGATTCGGAACCCGCACCATTCGGTCACCCATCCGGGGGCACCGCCAATAGACCCATAGACAGCCTGCACTGTTGCCACATCACTCACATTAACCGTGAAGACCGCCAATGTTCCGGCTTGAATTTGCCTGACCTCCATTGTGATAGCTCCAAATTTCGGACCTTCGCTGTCTAAGCTGCATGCGTCAAGCCTCACGTCGGCTGAGTCCGCGTTGCATAGATCATTACCTGCACCTGTTGTAATGGTGTCTTTACCTTTGCCACCATCGATGAGGTCAGCTCCATTACCGGCTGAGATGTTGTCTGCTTCTGCTCCACCTTGCAGAAGGTCTATGCCGTTGCCTCCGGTGATTTTGTCTTTACCTAAATCACCGGATAACTTATCTTCGCCGTCGCCACCTTCGATGGTGTCATTTCCAGCTTCACCGAAAATCACGTCTTTACCTAAGCCACCAAGAATACGATCGTTTCCAGGGCCGCCGTAAACAGTGTCGTTTCCACCAAGTCCGTTTACTACGTCATTGCCAGCGCCAGCACAAATAACGTCATCGCCTGGGGTGCCAGTTATTCGGTCAGCAGCTGCTGTTCCAGAAATACTGCAATAAGGAAGAGAGAGGGAATAACTAGCATTAGGAAAACTAGTTACAAACAGCGTCACAAGCGCAGCAATGACTAATCTCTTGCGGTTCATTCCGAGTCTCCCTTTCTCAAGCTTTCTCTAACTATAGCCCTGTTTTGGATGGGTTTCCCTGCCGATTAGTCCAATTCTGGAAACTCTCAGGCTATTGAAATCGCTTTCACGACCTCGATTTAGCTCCTCCTAAAGAAGAGGCAGAGAAGGTGTACTCAGCTTTAGCGCTTGTATGGGCAATGCCTACAGATGTTTGCACAGCAACTACCTTGGTCGACTAGAGATTTGGCATTGAAGACGAATAACCCCGTTTCAGGATCAAGGTAGCCAGGCTCGTTCAGATCCAGAGACCGCTGGTGCTCAGACATGATTTCGTCGAAAAAAGGATTCGATTCATTCAACCTCTCAGGGTGTGGCTGATTCAGGTCGCGACGAACTACATCTCTTTTAGGCATCAGATGACAATCGTATGCCTGATTCAAATGACTGCACTCTGGCTCGCCAGGGTGAAAAAGAGTAACTAAAACGAGTTTTTCTGGACGCGAGCTTGCGCCTCTGTCGTTTCGATTACTGTTCTAGACTTGTGCCACAGCGAGTGTGGACGCAAACGAGCGATTGTGTGATTGAGAAACCTATGAAAAAAATCCGTGGAACATTGATCGGCATCTATAAAGCCGACGGTGGTATCGTTGGCGAACTCACATACTTCTTTGGCCACCTTGTTGGTGCTAGAAGCTGCAGTCTTTGCAGCATCTCTCATTCTCTAGTAAAGAAGAAGTCTTCTTTCAAAGAACTTGAAAGCCACCTCTTAGCCGAGCACGGAATCCTTGTACGGATGATCCACCTAAACGAACGCAACGAGCGAGAAACAAAGGCTTCTGAAGGCCGTGAGCCTTGCATGCTTCTGGAATATCCAGACCAGTCGATTTCTATGTTCCTAGATGCAACAGACCTGAAAGCACTGTCTGGACGTGTGAGTTCGCTTAAGAAATTGATTACTTCAAGGCTTGATCTGTACATGTAGGCGTAATGAAAAGAACCCCACCGTGGAGGGTGAGGTTCTAGTAGGCCCCGTCGGGATCGAACCGACGACCCACGGATTAAAAGTCCGTTGCTCTAACCAACTGAGCTAGAGGCCCTAATCTGCTTTTGGCAGAAATACTATTCTAACTTTTACTGAGCCACTATTTCTCAGAGAAGGCGATAGTTGCCTGAACAGCCCGTTTCCAAGCCGAATAACCCTGTTCTGCGTCTGCTTGCTTGTTGAAGGAAACTTGGATTGGGTTTAGTTCCTTGAGTTCTTCTAGGTTCTTCCAGATACCGACACCAAGCCCTGCTAGATAGGCAGCACCTAAGGCTGTTGAGTCGATGTTGACTGGTCGTTCGATTCTGACACCTAGTTGATCCGCTTGGATTTGAAGTAATAGGTTGTTCTCTGATGCTCCACCATCAACTCTCAAGTGTGAGAGCTTGATGCCGGTTGAAGCCATTGCTTCAAAGATGTCTCTAACTTGGAAGGCAAGCGCTTCTAGGGTTGCTCTGGCGATGTGAGCTTTACTGGTTCCTCTGGTTAGCCCCAGCAGTGAACCCCTAGCATCTGGTTTCCAATATGGAGCACCCAGACCAGTGAGCGCTGGAACGAAGACAACTCCAGCAGAGTCTGGAACTGAAGCAGCGAGTTGTTCGATCTCATCTGATTTGTCAAAGATTTGTAATTCGTCTCTAAGCCATTGGACGGCAGCTCCTGCAACAAAGACCGAACCTTCGCTTGCGTACGTTATAACTCCATTTAGTTGCCAGGCAACTGTGGTTATCAATCCATTGGTTTGAACAACTGGAGTGCTACCGATGTTCTGCAAGATGAATGCGCCAGTTCCGTAGGTGCACTTCGCTCCACCAACTTGGAATTGAGTTTGACCAAACAGAGCTGCTTGTTGATCCCCTGCAATTCCGGCAATTGGAATCTCTAGCCCAAAGAAAGACTCAGGGTTGGTTCTGGCAACTTCCCCGATTGAATCAACAACTGTTGGCAGGCATTGTTCTGGAATATCAAATAACTCTAGGAGTTCTAATGACCAAGATCCCGTGTGAATGTTGTAGAGCTGAGTTCTTGATGCGTTTGATGCGTCTGTGATGTGTGAGCCGTTTGTGGCTCTTGCTATTACGTAGGAGTCAATGGTGCCAGCTACCGTCTTACCTGCAAGTACATCGCTCCAGATGTTAGGTTCATTGATTGCAATCCAGCGCAGCTTCGCTGCACTGAAGTATGGGTCAAGTGGAAGACCAGTTAGTTCTTGAACTTTTGAGTATGTTGGGTGACTCTCTAAGTCTTTGAGAATGCCTGTTGTTCTGCGGTCTTGCCAGACGATAGCGTTTCTAGGAGAAGCTAGTGTTTCTTTATTCCAGAGACCAATGGTTTCTCTTTGGTTGGTAATACCTAAAGCTTTGAAGTCATCCCCTACTAGATCAATTACTTGCTTTACGGATGACTGAACTGCAGACCAAATTTCTTCAAGGTCGTGTTCAACCCAACCTGGTTGTGGGAAGTGCTGTGGAAACTCTTTATACCCTCTGGCAACTATCTCACCTTGGTGGTTAACAGCTATCGCTGTGACACCCGTGGTTCCTGAGTCAATAGCGAGAATCATCAGTGTGCCATCGGTTCGTAGATAACTTCTTCTGGTCTTAGATCTTTCCTAGGCCACTCAATAAGCAACATGGCAGCAAGCATGAGTGAACCACCAAACAGAACTTGTAGTGAAAGAACCTCTTGACCAACAGCAACTGAGGTAAGGGCTGCAAAGACAACTTCCATAGTCAATATGATGGCAACCCGAGATGCGTCCATGATGGATTGAGCCCAGGTCTGAATAAAGAAAGCTAAGGCTGTTGCAAATACAGCCGTGAACAATATGGCAAACCAGACCTCGCCATCTGCCGGAGCTTGAATGCCATCAGGGGTTGCTCCAACCCAACAGATCACAGCAACGGTTGCTAGCTGAATAACTGTTAGTGCATAGACATCTTTACCGGGGGACCATCTTCCAAGGCCCACGATGTGTGCTGCAAAGCCTAGAGCGCAGAGGATTGTCCAGATTTGCCCAAAGTCGAATGATGCATCTTTGATCGTTATGAAACCTAGACCAACAGTTGCAAGTAGTGCTCCAACAGCAACTGTGGCCCTTGGCTTCTTCTTGAAGATCACCCAGACCAGAACTGGGGTCATGATCACATAAAGTCCGGTTACGAAACTGGTGATAGCTGCAGTTGAAAGAGTTAAACCAACTGTTTGAGTGACATAGGAGAAACCTAAGACTGTTCCAAGAATGACCCCATAGAGAAGGGTTGGGCCTTTGAAGGCTTTCAGTACGCTTGGCTTGATCGCGATCATGAGCAGTGCCGCGATTGTGAATCTAATTGCTAGGAAATCGAAGATGGGAATCTTTTCCATTGCTGGCTTCATTACAACAAATGAAGCACCCCAGGCGATGGT
>CAMDEV010000025.1 GCA_945896925.1 Auritidibacter sp. Marseille-P8566 | reverse complement strand
AAGCCATCTTTGGTTTCTTCCATCACATCGATAGCCAGTGAGCCAAAGATTCTCTGATCCACAAACCTCATTTGGTACTTATCCCCTGATGAGTCTTTTAGGTGAATGACAATTCGGGTGAGTTTGTCTTCTTCAAAGCCAGGGGTTCTCAAAAGAATTTGACCGGACATTCCAAGATGACCAATGAGAGCTAACTGAGGTTCAGCTCTCTTTTGATTTAGCGGAAGCCACAGAAACTTACCTCTACGAACAGCAGCCTGGATTGTTCTACCGGTCAGGGTTTCAACAAAGTCACCGACATTGGCTGGATGTCTTCTCAGACTTCTTGGGTCGAGGATCTCGACTCTGGTTACTTTGGCACCGGTAACTGTATCTTGCAAACCTGCTCTAACAGTTTCAACTTCTGGTAGTTCAGGCATGACTAACCTCGAAGAGCTTTTAGTGCAGCGACAGCTGCTTCCGCTTCAGCTGCCTTACGAGATCTACCAGAACCAGTTGCGATGTTTGATCCATCCACAACAACATTGGCAAAGAAGGTTCTATCGTGATCTGGGCCATCGTGAGTGACTTCAAAAACAGCATCGCCACGATTAACACTCTTTAGTAGTTCCTGAAGCACCGTTCTAGGTTCACTTGTTTCAAGGAGTTCATCTGCAGAGTCAATTAGCGGAATAACAAAGTCGTCGATGATTTTCTTGGCTGCTTCTAAACCTGATGAAATGTAAGCGGCCCCGATAAGTGCTTCAAGGGCATCAGCAAGAATGTTTGGTTTATCTTGACCTGCGGTTGCAAGCTCCCCTTTTCCAAGTCTTAGGTGATCTCCTAAGCCAATGTTCTTTGCTGCAACTGCAAGAGTCTTTGCAGATACTGCAGCGTTACGGATACGTGAGAGAGAACCTTCATCAAGAGTTGGATTATTTAAGTAGATATGCCCAGTAACAACAAAACCCAACACCGAATCTCCTAGAAACTCTAGGCGTTCGTTGTCGGGAATTTTGCCATTCTCATATGCGAATGAGGAATGAGTTAGAGCTAATTCAAGTAGTGCTGAATCGATGCTGATGCCAAGCGTTTTAGTTAGCGAGGCGTAAGACAAGATCGTAAGCCTAAGATTTAGGCGTCAGCTACCTTGCGGCCCTTGTACTCATAGAACTGAACGTCACCGTTCGAGTCTTCTACGGCACGAGCACGGTGAGGCAAGCTGTATACGGTCTTACCGTTTTCAACGGTCTTTACTAGCTGAGTGTTGTTAGCAACCCATGCCGAGCGACGGTGACGGGTGTTTGATCTCGACAGGCGTCTCTTTGGTACTGGCATTAGTCTTCTCTTTCTTGTGCAAGCTTTTCTAGTGCACTCCACCTCGAGTCAATCGGGGCTTCGTGTTGGTGATCCGGGTTTTCATTCATCTTGACACCACACTCTGGGCACAAACCTAAACAGTCTGCACTACAAATTGGGGTGAACGGAAGATTTAGAACCACCGAGTCAACGATGACCTGTTCCAAGTCGATTTGCTCATCTTGGATGACCAAGTCATCTTCTACCTCTAAAGAATAGGCGAAAAGTTCCTGAATATCTACCTCAAGTGGCACACTCAGCGGTTCTAAACACCTAGAACAATCGGCCACAGCCTTGGTTTTTAGTCCTCCGGAGACGTAAATGCCCTCGTGAACGCTCTCAAGAGAGAGGAAAAGCTCTACTTCTCCACCTTTAGGAACAGCAGCAAGGCCCGCACCTAAAGCCTCTGGAAGCTCCACTTTGGTGTCAAATTCCCTCATGTGGCCTGGTTTGTGCATCAGGTCATGGACTTGAATCTTAAAAACGCTCATTAGCCTTGCAACGCCTTTACTACCTCTTGAGGAACATATTTGCTGATGTCTCCGCCTAGCTCAGCAACCTGTTTTACCAAAGATGAGGAGATGAAACCATGCGCTGGATCTGCAGGCAAGAACACTGTCTCTATACCCGATAGATCTCTATTAACTTGAGCCATTGGAAGTTCATAGTCAATATCAACATTGGTTCTAATGCCCTTCACCAAAGCTTCCGCCTTTACCTCTTTGCAGTAATCGACCAAGAGCCCGCTGGCAAGAGATGAAACAACAAAGTTACCTGGCTTATCAGCCAAGACTGCACGCACAAGTTCAACGCGGGTTTCTAAAGAAAGCCTTGGATTTTTGCCCGGATTGTGAACAACTAGCACGTGCACTGTTTCGAAGAGTTTGGCGGCACGGGTAGCGATGTCGATGTGCCCGAAGGTAATCGGGTCGAAAGATCCTGGGTAAACGGCAATGGCCATGTATTTAGGTTAGCCGACTATGCCTTCGCAAGAAAGTCTTGTCTTGCTTTATCTAGCTGAATCAAGTTTTCAGCAACCAGAGGATGCTTCTCTAAAGTCGGATCTGCTTGGAATATCTCGCTAACTTCTGCCCTGACATCCTGAATTAGCTTGCTGTCTTGAAGGACTCTAAGAAGCCTCAGGCTCGATCTGCCACCTGATTGAGTAGCACCTAGGACATCTCCCTCGCGTCTCAGTTCTAGGTCTATCTCACTTAGTTTGAACCCGTCAGTTGTTTCAGCAACTGCCTTTACTCGATCTAGAGCTAGAGATCCTTCAACTGCACTGGTGAGCATCAAGCACAAACCGGGTAAGCCTCCGCGACCAACACGACCTCGCAACTGGTGTAGCTGAGAAACTCCAAAGCGGTCAGCATCAAGAATTACCATCGTTGTTGCATTCGGAACATCAACTCCAACCTCGATAACCGTGGTTGAGACCAAGACATCAATTTCCTTGTTTGTAAAACGGTTCATCACATCAGCTTTTTCTTCGCTTGATTGTCTACCGTGCAAAACTTCTATCTTTAGATTCTTCAGGTATGCGTTTTGCTTGAGTGATTCAGTGACACTGAGTGCTGCAGCTAGCGGACGCTTAGGTTTAGGTGGAGTGAGGTCTTCACCCTCAACAAATTCTTGTTCTTCGGGAACTCCTCCGGTTAGAAGTAACTCACTTCCGTCGTCGGCATCATCAATTCGTGGACAAACTACGAATGCTTGTCTGCCCTGATTTACTTCTTCCGCAACTCTCTGCCACACGCGAGCAACCAGCTGGGGCTGGTTATCTGTAATCACGTGAGAGGCGATGGCTTGTCGGCCCTGAGGTAATTCACTCAAGATTGAAACATCCAAGTCACCAAAGACAGTTACGGCAAGTGTTCTTGGAATAGGTGTTGCAGTCATGGTTAGGACATGAGGTGGCTGCTTACCTTTAAGTCTTAGTGCTTCTCTTTGTTCAACTCCAAAGCGATGCTGCTCATCAATCACAATCAAACCGAGGTCTAGGAACTCCACTTTGTCGGCAATCAGAGCATGTGTTCCAACAACTATCTGAGCCTTACCCGAGACCATTGCTAACATCGCGCTCTTACGATCTGCTGTGTTCAGCTGTCCGGTTAGAAGAGTCAGACCTAATTGCTTTGCTAACTCTGGACCTAAAGTTTTCTCTATTGATCGAAAGTGCTGAGCTGCTAGAACTTCAGTTGGGGCAAGTAGTGCTGATTGCCCTCCACTGTCTGCAACAGCAAGCATTGCTCTAACTGCAACGAGAGTCTTACCTGAACCAACTTCACCTTGAAGAAGTCGGTTCATCGGGTGGCCGCTGACTAGATCTTCAGCTATCTCGTTTCCAACTGTTACCTGACCGTTGGTGAGGGTAAAGGGCAATGCCTTATCAAAATTAGCTAGGAAACCATTTTCTTTGGCTTCTCGTATCGCACTCTGCTGGTGTTGATTCTCGGCTCTTCGTTTTAGAAGAGTTGCTTGCAGAATGAAGGCTTCGTGATATCTCAAAGAATCCCTAGCTGCCATCCAGTCACCCATGTTTGCGGGTTGATGTATTTTTCTCAAAGCATCCTCAAGGCTTAGCAGTTCATGTTTATCGATTAGTTCTTTTGGAACTTCATCTTGAATAGGCTCTAAGACATCAAGGATCACCTTGACTGCTCTTTGAATCATCCAAGTGGTGCAGGTAGAAGAAGCTGGGTAAATAGGGATAGGTAGTTCCGCCCAGGCCTTAGCAACATCGTCTTCAATCTCATCGCCAAAGAGCTCATAGTCAGGGTGAGATAGCTGAAGCTTGTTGTTATAGCTGCCGATCTTTCCAGCCCATAGCCCTCTGACCCCAGTCTTTAGTTTCTGTGCTCGCCAAGACTGGTTGAAGAAAGTGGCTGTCACAAAGCCGTGGCCATCGGTTATTTTGACTTCAAGGATTGAGCCAGACTTGCCCTTCATCCTTCTCTCATAGACATCCACAACATCAGCGATGATGGTTACGCTCTCCCCGATAGGGATTTCACTGATTGGGGTTAGCTCTCCCCTGGAGGAATATCTTCTCGGGTAGTGCTGCAGTAAATCGGCAACTGTCTTTAGCCCTAGGTTCTTAGCCAAAGACTTGGCAGTCTTATCGCCTAGTAGGCGATCAAGATTAGTTGTGGGCAACAGCATGGTTCTATCTTTGCTGACGCCAATGACAAGTTAGGCTAGCCACACTATGACCAGAATCATTGGCGGTATCGCCGGCAGTAGAACATTAGCCTCGCCAGCTAAAGTAACCCGCCCAACTAGCGATCGTATTCGTGAGAGCATCTTCAACCGACTTGAGGCACTAAACCTAATTAATGGTTCTGATGTTTTAGACCTCTACGCAGGAACTGGTGCTCTAGGGTTAGAAGCCGCTTCCAGAGGATGCAGGTCAGTGGTGCTGGTTGAGCAGCACAAGCAAGCTTTAGGTGGAATCATCACAAACCAGAGAATGGTGAAAACTGCTCTTCAGAAGGAAGAGCTGGACTGTGACATCAGGGCAGAAGGTAAAAGTGTTGCTAGCTACCTCTCTGCATTCTCAGGAATGTTTGACCTGGTCTTTATAGATCCTCCTTACGAGATTTCGAATACTGAGATTCACGAGAATCTAACTGCACTACTAACCCACTTGAATGAAGATGCAGTCATCGTTTTGGAGCGTTCATCTAGAACACCAATTCCTGAACTTCCGGAGGGGTTGACCCTTACCGAAGAGAAGTCTTACGGTGACACTGTTGTCTATTGGTTATCTAACTAAGAACTAGAAATCAAGGCTCTGGCATAGGCTTGAACGATGCTCGAAGTCACAAAGACACAGTGGTCTAAAATTCAAGCGATGGCTCTGGCCAGAGCGTTTAGCCTTCTCGGATCCGAGCTTACTATCTTCACTCTGGTGTTCAGAGAGAAGGAACAAGGTCCTGCAGCTATCGCAGCACTATTCATTGTTGGAACTCTCCCGATGATTATCTTCGCACCTTGGGCTGGGACTATTGCCGACCGATTCAGCACTAAAGCAGTAATACCTATTGCATCAGTAATCGGTGGTGCAGCAATCTTTGCTCAAGCTCAACAGCTTCCGAACTACCTCATCTTAACTTTGTTGTTTATAGCTAACACTTGTGCATCTGTTGTTGGTCCTACCTGGGGCAAGCTAACCCCTACTCTGGCTAAGAAGGAAGACATTGGTCGTGCTATGGGCACCATCCAAAGCTACTTCTCGATTGCCGGCCTATTCGGCCCAGCACTTGCCGGGTACCTAGTTGACCAAACGGGATTCTTTGTAACTTTCATGATTGACGGTTTCTTGACAACATTCATAGCTTTGGTGCCATTCCTAATCAATGTGAATCACAAACCTAAAGCGCTAGAACCTGGTGAGAAGACGTCTATCGGTGGTGGATTCAAGTTCATGATGGATAACGCACTATTACGATCTCTTGTGATCTTGGTATTCGGCATGGTGCTCTGTATCAGCGTTGTGAATGTTGGCGATGTCTTCTTACTCACAGAGATTATGGGTGCAAGTCCATTTATCTACGGACTGGTTGGAACTGGCTTTGCAGCAGGAACTCTTATTTTCAGTGCCTTTACTGGTTCTAGAAAAGTTAGCCCTAAGACCGAGTTGGTAATTCTAGGTTTTGGTATGGCAATACTTTCTCTTGCCGGTTTTGGAGTCGGCGTTGCACCTAACTACTGGTTCATCATGGTGATCTGGTTTATCGCCGGAATGGGAAATGCCACCATCAATTCCTACGGTGTTGGCATGATGATCAAGGTAACTCCACATGAAGTTCAGGGAAGAGTCTTTGCGGCCTTTGGTGCCATAGTTTCAGTTGCAAGCATCGGCTCGATGTCGGTTGCAGGTTTACTTATCG
Organism: Auritidibacter sp. Marseille-P8566; assembly: GCA_945896925.1. Lineage (GTDB taxonomy): Bacteria > Actinomycetota > Actinomycetes > Actinomycetales > Microbacteriaceae > Rhodoluna. The sequence continues at coordinate 3,915 of CAMDEV010000025.1, read as the reverse complement.
ATGCCTTTGGTGTTAGAGAAGTCTTTGTAATAGCAGGCTCAATGGCTTTTGTTGCGTTCGCTGTGCTATTTCCAACTGTTTATCGTGAACAGATGAAGCTAATCAAAAACTCTTAGATATCTCTCTGCTGAGAACCGATATATAACTGCTGTGGTCTACCAATCTTGGTAGCAGGATCGTGGTTCATCTCGCGCCAGTGTGAAATCCAGCCAGGTAGTCTTCCCATTGCAAATAGTGCAGTGAACATTCTGGTTGGGAAACCCATGGCCTTGTAGATGACACCGGTATAGAAGTCCACGTTTGGGTAAAGCTTTCTAGAGATGAAGTACTCATCTGCAAGAGCTGCTGCTTCCAGTTCTTTAGCGATATCTAACAGTGGATCGCTAACACCTAGGTCTGCAAGGACCTTGTCTGCGGTTGCCTTAACAATTCGAGCACGAGGGTCCATGTTCTTATAGACACGGTGACCGAAGCCCATCAGCTTCACACCGTCTTCTTTGTTCTTTACTCGGTCAATGTATTTCTGAACGGAATCTCCAGAGTCACGAATGTCGGCAAGCATCTCTAGCACAGCTTCGTTAGCGCCACCGTGCAATGGACCAAACAGAGCAGAGACACCAGCTGAAACAGATGCAAACAAGTTTGCCTGGGATGAACCAACAAGTCTCACTGTTGATGTTGAACAGTTCTGTTCGTGATCTGCGTGGAGAACCAAAAGAGTGTCTAGTGCTTTAACAACAACAGGGTTCTGGATGTATGGCTCAGCCATGTTGCCAAAAGACATGCGTAGGAAGTTCTCAACGTAACTTAGTGAGTTATCTGGATAGAGCAGGGCCTGACCCATTGAATTCTTGTGTGAGTAGGCAACTAGCGTTGGCAGCTTTGAAAGCAAACGAACAGTTGATAGCTCAACCTGATAGTCATCGTGAGGGTTTAGTGAGTCTTGGTAGAAAGTTGATAGTGCTGAAACACCTGCGGCTAGCACTGACATCGGGTGAGCATTCTGTGGCATTGAGTGGAAGATGTTCTTCAAGTCTTCGTGTATCAAAGTGTGTCTACGAAGACGCTCATCCCAGGCTGCTAATTGATCAGCTGTTGGTAGTTCACCGTAAATAAGTAGGTATGCAGTTTCAACGAAACTCTTTTGACCAGCAAGCTGCTCGATTGGGTAACCACGGTAGCGCAGTATTCCCTCGTCGCCATCGATGTATGTGATTGCAGATTTAGTGCTTGCAGTGTTTACAAAACCGATGTCATATGAGTTCAAGCCGGTTGCAGCATTTAGCTTGGAGAAGTCAATTACGGAGTCGCCATCAGTTGAGTTGATGATAGGAAAATCAGCTGATCCACCAGGGTAGTTCAGTGTTACTTTGTTCTCGTTCTCAGCTGACAAGGCAGTACTCCTGTGTTCCTTAGTTAGTGCTTTAACCCTAGGGCATTAGACAACCGAGCGGCACCCTCGGCTATATCCTTATCGGTTGCAGTTAGTGAGAAGCGAACATATTTAGACCCGTTGGCGTCATAGAACTCCCCTGGAACGACCAAGATTCCCAGGTCTGCCATTCTCTGCACTGTTACCCAGCAGTCCTCTCCTAGGGTTGCCCAGAGATAGAGGCCCGCTTGAGACTCAGCAATCTCAAAGCCATATCCCTTGACTGCTTCAAGGAGTAGTTCCCTGCGCTTACGGTAGATGGCTTTCTCCGCCTTGACGTGTTCTTCATCACCTAAGGCTGCAATGACAGCGTTCTGGACTGGAGTTGGCATCATCAAACCTGAGTGCATACGAAGGTTGACTAAACCTTGGATGAGCTCTAGATCTCCTGCAGCAAAGGCTGCTCGGTAGCCAGCTAGGTTTGATTGCTTACTGAGCGAGTAAATGGCCAAGAGGTTCTTGTCATTACCACCTGAGACCCTAGGGTCTAGAACTGATGGAATCAGTTCTTCTTCCCAACTTCCCCAACCAAGTTCTGCGTAGCATTCATCGCTGGCAACAACTGCTCCTAGTTCTCGTGCTCTATCAACTGCAGCTTTAAGTTGGTTCACATCTAGCACTCGACCATCAGGGTTACCAGGTGAGTTCAACCAAACCAATTTGGTATTGGCAGGCCACTTAGCTGGATCATCTTCAGAGATTATCTCTGCACCGCAGAGAGCCGCACCAACTACATATGCGGTGTATGCAACTGATGGCTGAATGACCACATCGCCTTTACCAAGACCGAGCATTAAGGGTAGGAAGGAGATGAATTCTTTAGAACCAATATTTGGCATTACCTGGTCTGTTGTTACGGTTACGCCTCTGCGTCTTTTGAACCATTCAGCAACAGCTGCTCTGAATTCAGGCGAACCAGCAGTTGAAGGATAGCCAGGCGCGTTGGTAGAACTATCTAACGCTTTTTGAATGACTTCTGGAGTTGGGTCAACTGGAGAACCGACACTTAGGTCAACAATTCCGTTTGAGTGTTTCTCTGCAATTGCGCGGTATGGCTTTAGTTTCTGCCACGGATACTCTGGCAATCCAGTAAACATGGATTACTCGCCTTGCGGAGGTAGAACGCTCACGACTGGGTGATCACCGTCGATAGGGCCAACCTTGGCAGCTCCTCCAGGAGAACCAACTTCTTTGAAGAATTCAACGTTGGCCTTGTAGTAGTCAGCCCATTGTGAAGGAAGGTCATCTTCGTAGTAGATGGCTTCAACCGGACAAACTGGCTCACAAGCACCACAGTCAACACACTCATCTGGGTGAATGTATAGCATGCGGTCACCCTCATAGATGCAGTCAACTGGGCATTCAGCAATACATGCCTTGTCTTTGACATCTACACATGGGAGAGCAATTACGTAAGTCAATTAAATCTTTCCTTTACAGTTCTACTTCTAATTATCGCGCTATAGGTGCGTGCGTCTTGAACGCGCGCGCCACTTAGCCAATTCAATTTTGGGAAATACTGCCGCAACACCACAGATCAAAAGAGAGAACAAGACGTACCGGTTGCCATATTTATCGTTATCGATAAACGCACCAAAAGTCTCATTGCGTGAGAGCCACCAGATCGCGATGCTTAGACCTAGGTTCAATAAATACAGTGCACCTCTAGAATTCCTCCAGGTGCGCAGATAGAAAGCAATCGAAGCAGTTGCACCCAGAGCTAGGTATAGACCTAACTGAGACTTCTGAGGGTTATCACCAAGAATCCCGTGGACATAAGCTCCGGCATATCCAAGTAGTAGCCCTAGCGGCAAACCGTATAAAGCACGAATAGCAGGTTTGAACCAAGGTAAGAAGTTAGGGCTCGCTACCCTCAGTTTCTCTGGCTCATCAAATCTAAACTCAATGCCATCGGCGACAGAATATGTGTCACGGTGAATGGTTACCTGGCTAGCGTGAGCTTCCAAAGCAGCTTTCTTCAACGTTGCTGTCTTTGATCCACCAACTGCAACAGTGAATCTCTCCCCTGGTTCAGCAATGACATAGAAGACCGGTTTCTTACCCTTAACTGTCTTCCGGAATCTTCTAAGGGCCATAGCAGTAGCGTCATGGGCCTTCTTGTGATCTGGGTGACCGTATCCGCCTTGAGCGTTATAGGTAATAACAGCATCTGGCTTGAAGTCTTTCATCACCTGGTAAATGTCATCTGAGACAACTGCTGTCGAAACTGCAGCTAGAGATAGCAGGTCAAGATTTAGTGGAGTTGTTGGTTGACCAAAGTTACCGATACGCATACCGGAATCCAAGTAGCTTCTAGTGCCAGCAAATCTGAAGTTGGTAACCCCAAGAGCTGCCATCGCATTCTTTAGCTCCCCTGATCTAAATGCACCCATGGCTGCTTTGTTAGCCTCGAGTGACTTCAACTCTTCAAGCTTGGCCTTACCGCGTTCGCCTCTGGTGAGGGTAAGTAGGAAAACTTCAGC
>CAMDEV010000024.1 GCA_945896925.1 Auritidibacter sp. Marseille-P8566 | reverse complement strand
CAACTACTTCTCGGCCACCTTTACGGGTTAGCCTCTCAACGGTTTCAACAATTGGGGCAGGGTCTAAAACAAACAAGTCTTTAGACCAAGGCACTACCGGCGCTTTCTTACCCTTCATCGTGTTACACATGCGGTGAGCTAAGCGCTCACGAGCAGACTTATCTTTAGGGTTCTTGGCTAGAAAATAGCTATCAATACTGGGACCCAAGTCACCATTTACAGAACCATCAGGATCTACCCGTGAATCACAAAGCCAGCAGATCCAGTCATCGGATTCCCCAACCGCAGTCAAATCACTCATTAGTGCAGACTAACCTAATCACAGGCAAAGACCCAGTCATAGTCGAGTCCAGTTATTGCCTCATCAGCTGTGAAAAAAGTCGTGCCTATTTGGATGGATGCCTGAGCAAGTATCATCCGATCAATTGGGTCATGCCTCTGGAGATAGGGAAACTTGCTCAACTGAGTTGCAGCTGCGGCGTCAAAGGGTTCAACTCCAACACCGTTGTCCGAAAAGACTTTCGCAAGGTTTGCAGGTAGCTTCATCTTGTTCATAGTGGCCTAATTAGTCCACTATTCTTTGCAAACGTCTTTACCTCACCTTAAGCAACACTACGCATCGTCTTTACTTGGAATTAACTCTCCTAACAAAACTTGAAAGTGTGGGAAAAGCTATTAGAAGTTACGTAGCTCTCGGAGATTCACTCTCCGAGGGGTTAGGTGACTTCTCATTCGATGAACGCCGTGTCCACTCCGGTTGGACAGACCGCTTCGCTACCCTCCTTGCCAGAGAAGCCGAACTAGCAGGACATGAATTTCAGTATGCAAACCTTGCAATAAGAGGCGCAAAGATATCAGACATCATGGGTCACCAACTAAATAGGGCACTACTACTAAAGCCCGATCTAGTAACAGTGATGGCTGGCCAGAATGACCTGCTGAGCAAGGCTGAGAACTACCCTCTACTTGAACAACAACTTCGTGATGGTATTCAGAAACTCCTTGACGCCGGCTGCCAGGTCATCGTTTCAAACACCATTAATCCAATTCACTTGATGGTGTTTAGGCCATTATCAAAGCTAGCTGTCACAATGACAGAAATGATTGAACGGGTTGCTAAGGACTTGAATGTTCCGATTCACGATGTTCACCGCATTCAGTCGCTAGCCGATGTTTCATACTGGGCTGAGGACATGGTCCATTTCTCAGGGCCAGGGCATATCAAAGTTGCCAATGAAGCTGCGGCACTATTGGATCTTCGTTATCGACTCAGTGAATTAGACGACTGCGAAATAGCAGTTCCTGCGCGTGGGCTCTATGGAACCACACGTTGGTTACTAAAACACGTGGTCCCGTTCTTCTGGAGAAGAATAAGAAGAGTCTCCTCAGGAGATGGTTTAGAGCCAAAACTACCTGAGCTAACTAATTTCTCGGGTCTTGCACTAGATCTTGAGACTGCCGATGAGTTCCTGCCGGCTAACTTTGGGAAGTTTGACTACTCTCGAGCTTCTTAGCGTTTCTGCGCTTTAGGTAATCTCTAAGGATCTCAATCGGCAATGGCAGCGAACTAACTACTACGAAGCCGATAACCCACAGCTCTAAGTTCGCCTTCACTATAGGAACGTTACCTAAGCCCCAGCCAAGCAAAAGTAAGCAACCTCCCCAAAGGATTGCGCCTAGGACGTTGTATTTGAAGTACTTCTTTCCTTCCATCCCCATGATGCCAACCAGCATCGGTACGAGGGCTCTAAGGATCGGGATGAAGCGTGCCAACACGATAGCCCTAGGACCATATCTCTCAATAATGGCGTGCGACTTCGTGATGGTGTCTTCGTTGAAGAAAAAAGTCTTCTTACGATTCTTGAAAAGCGCTGGCCCCACCTTGGTTCCAACCCAATAACCCACCTGGCTTCCCGCAATTGCTGAAGCGATAATTATTGGCACAGCAGCCCAGATTGGGAAGTTCAGAGTAGAACTAAGCGCAATACCCAGAATGAATATGAGAGAGTCGCCAGGTAGGAATGAGCCAAAAATGGTTGCAGTCTCAATAAACAGGATTAGCGCAACACCTAGGACTGCTAGCGTGCCAAAGGATTCAATTAGCGCTTGTGGATCAAGCAACTAGAAGCTCACTCAAGATGCTCTGCTTGGACATTTCCATAGCACTAGCATAGAACTCCAAAAGCTTGGCGTTGTTCGCCGCCCATGACTTATCTAGGACCTTGCGTCTTCCGCCCTCACCAATTCTTGAAAGAAGATATTCACTATCAAGTAGTTCTGCAAGGACTGGAGTAAACCCATTCTTGATTGTTGGATCAACCAGGTATCCAGAGACTCCGGACTCAATCAAAAACTTTGGGCCACCGGAAGCAGGTGCGATAACGGGAACCCCAGCAGCCTGAGCTTCTTGAATGGTCTGACCGAAAGTCTCTTCAGTGCCAAAGTGAACAAAGGCATCAAAGCTTGCATAGTGATTAGCTAGCTCTTCACCGCTCTGTTTACCGACGAAGTGAACTTTGGCTCCCTGGAACTTTTGTTCTAGGTTCAAGCGCTCAGGACCATCACCAACAATTACAAAGCTGGTGTTAGGGATATCAAATAGTTCACTGAAGCGATCTACCTGCTTCTCGGCAGCTAGGCGTCCAACGAAACCAACAATCTTCTGTTCGTCAGGTGCAAATTTTGACCTTAGTTCTGCAACTGCTTCAGAACTCTTACGGTTTGGGTGGAATAGCTCTAAGTCAACTCCTCGACCCCAGACCTCAACATTGGCTAGCCCTAAACGCAGTAGATAGTCTCTAACTTCAGTTGTTGGAGCAAGGTTAATTGTTGCTCCAGCGTGAAAGTTGGCCATTGCTCTATCAACTAGAGGTCTAAGTAGTTTGAAGCCGTAGCGCTCTGTGTATGCGGCTATGTCGGTTTGGAAGATAGCAACTGCTGGAACATTATTTCTATCTGCCCAGGCAACAGCCTGCGCCCCTAGTAATACCGGAGAGGCCGCATGAACCACATCCGGCTTGAAGTCATCAAGGATCTTGCTGACCATCGGGTTTGGCAGTCCTAGCTGGAATTGGAAAAGAGGAAGTGAAGGAACTCGGTAGGTTCTGAAGCCGTTGAAGTATTTACCAGGAGTTGTTGGAGCAATCACAATAGCCTCGTGGCCTTCGGCCTTTAGGGTCTCGAGTACCCTGACCACGGAGTTAGCAACTCCATTAAACACCGGTGGAAAGCTCTCAGTAACTATGGCAACTCTCATGCTCGAAGACTAATTAATTGAGTGAACAGCGACGTATTTACTAGGTTAAGGTCATCTAAACCTAAGGTTACGACTTATACGAATCTCCTTTATAGACTTGTGGTCGGAAAGGCAAAGAAGTGGCAGATAAGAAAACAACATTCTCAGCAGCCGAACGCGAAGCAATGAGAGAGCGCGCTAGAGAACTAAAACTAGCAAAGAGTGCAGACTCGGTTGCGGCGAATCTTGCTGATTGCCTTGCCAAGATCAAGGACATGCCTGAACCAGATAGGGCGATTGCAACCCGCATTCACGACATAGTTCTAAAGGCCGCTCCAGAGCTTGTCGCAAAGACTTGGTACGGGATGCCTGCCTATGCCACCCCAGGTAAAGAGGGCAAGGTTATCTGCTTCTTCCAAAATGCAGCAAAGTTCAAGGTTCGCTTTCACACGCTTGGCTTCTCCGAGTGGGCAAAGCTAGATGACGGAGCGATGTGGCCAACATCATATGCACTAACTAAGCTAACTCCAAAGATTGAAGCTCAGATCAAAGCCTTGGTAAAGCAAGCAGTTAGTAACTAGCTAACTTTTCCAGTTGTGCTCTTGCTCAAACTCAGTGTCGATCCAGCTGAGTTAGTTGCTGTGATAAGTACTCTGATGTATTTACCCTTGTCTGCTTTAGTTAGCTTGTAACTGGCTGACTTCTGGCCGGCAATTACAACACACTTGCTTGCGCTGGTTGGCTTAGCGGTGGTTGCGGTAACTGCCTTAGTTGAACAGCGGTACCAAGAGACCTTGTATGAAATGCTTCCTGAACCAGTCCAAGTACCTCGTCCAGCAGAAATCACAGAACCAACTTTTAGCTTCTTAGCTGTAATAGCTGCAGCCTTAGTCGCTCTCGGCTTTACAGAAGTTGGAACTATAGAGGCGGTTGTCGCACCATTAACAGAGACATCGTCAATGTAATAGACATCTGCCGGTTGGCTAACTGGAATTTGGAAGTCAGGGAAGATCACGAGCTTGTCATAGGCATTATTTGCTGACCAACCAGGAGCTGTTGCAAAGTCAAAGTTCAATGTGCTCCAACCACGTGGAGCATACTGAATGAGTTCAACCACGGCGTCACCTTGGAATAGCTGAACTGCTGTTGGGCTATTTGCTTTCGGTGAGTAGAAGTTGAATGACACCTTGGTGTTCACATCGTCTGTGTATCGAATAGCACCTGACAAATCAACGATTGCGTTCACACCTGTCCACTGCTCACCAGACTTGGTAATTGCTAAGGCCTGACCGTGGTTACTGTCCTTTGGAGAATCAACAATCTGACCAATTCCGCCACCGAATACACCTTCTGGGTGTCCTGGATTAGCTTCAGCAGCTGTTAGTGCACCTAGCTCATCGTCAGACTCGAAGGTAAGAAGAGTTGAAGGTGCGGTGTATGAACCAAGGTCGATGGTTCCACCGCCGCCTCCTCCGCCACCGCCGTTGTCGCCGCCTACGATAGAAGCACCAACAGCACCGTTGAAGGTAATGTCGTCAACGTACCAAGGATCAGATGACTTATTTGCATTATCAAAGTCGAAGAAGATTGATGCCATTGGATAGTCCTGCTCAAGGTTTCCACCAACAGTGAAGTCAAATGTGTATGTCTTCCATCCAGCAACGCTGGTCTGGCGAACTTCAACAATCTGAGAAGGGTGAACAAGGCTTTCAAGCTTAATCATCAGGATCTTGCCACCAACAGGTGAGTAGATGTTTGCCTTAATACCCATAGCACCCTGAGAGATAAGTGAAGCCAATCTTGACTTCTTAATCAAGGTAGTTCCAGACCAACCAGGTGCTGCAGTAACAACCTTTAGAGCCTTAGTTGAATCAATAGATCCACCCTCTGGTGCGTCAGTAACAATAGATGAGCGGTTTCCACCGAAGTCAATCAGAGAATAACCAGATGTGTCATTAGCCTCGAAGTTGATTAGTGCCTGCGGGTTGCTGCGTTCCTCAGGAACAATAACTTCTGCAGCGTCTCTAGCTCCTGGGAATGAAATATTGTCAACATACCAAGTGGTTAGGGCTTTACCAGCGGTGAAGGTTTCACAGCCAACAGATGCAAAGTTAGGCATCAGAGCAATTACGTTGTAATTCTTAGTTTGGTCATAGTCTGCGGCGTAAGTGATGTTGAGTGTTTGCCACCCCTGGGATACATGCACTTTTCTCTCAATAGCCGCTCCAACACCTTCAAGCTTTAGCATGAAACAACGATCTAGAGCATCAGGTGAATAAACCGAGATAGATGCAGTTGCGTTTGCATTAGAAATAGCACTTGAAGTTGAAGGAAGGATGAACTTAGTTCCTGCCCAAGCAGCACCTTGGTTATTTAGCTTGATTGCCTGGCCTGAGGTAAAATCTTCACCTGCAGGTTGATCTGATACCAATTCAGTGGCGTTACCGTCAAAGTCAGTGCCGGTATAGGTCTGCATAGACTCGAAGTCTTCTGACCAAGGTGATGAAGCGGCTTCGGCTACTGAGAGACCGATTGAGAATAGTGGGAGAGCCAGAGAGATGGCTACTAATTTGCGAAGCATATTGACCTTTCAAGGCAAGACGCTTCGCACAAAACGTATGTAGTTCAAGACTATTGGTCTTGATTATGTCCCCGCCAAGATACAAGCGCCATTTAGGTAACGATTTATCCAGTTTCCCTGTTAAATATCAATAAAATATTGGCTAGAAACTGCTCTAAAGGGGGAAATAATGGAAAACTGCTCCAAATGTGGCTCGAGACTAAATAAAGATACTGTCCTGTGTTCCAACTGCACTCAAGCCAAACTCAATTTTTGGAAGCGCTTCGGCGTTGCGGGCTCTTCGGCACTGATAGCCATCGGACTGTATCTTACTTTCTGTGCCATTAATGTGTATTCATATTTCACCTGTGGAGCAGCCCAATGCGTAAGTGAAAGCGTAGGAGATCTTTCCGGATTCTTTAGCGCTGTCGGTGACGGCATAACTGCAGCCCTTACAGTTTTACTTCTGCAAGGAATAGGCATTCTTCTCGCGATGGCTGGTATTACCGGTCTAATCATCTCGCTAGTGAAAATTTACAAAAGTAGCCAAGCTCAATTAGCTAAGCCTGAATAAATCACCCGTAGTAACTCGGGCACTAGCATTTATTAATGGAAACTTTGCTTATTGAAACCGCTCCTGGCGTAATCACACAAACCTACTGGCACCCAGGTGGCGACAAGTTAGTCATTTGGCATCACGGAATGCCCTCCCCGAGACCCCTCTCGCCAGAAATGGCAGCACTCTTCAATTCCTATGGATACTCGGTAGCTGTTCCAATCAGACAGGGTTATGCCCAATCCACTGTTGTTGGCACAAGACCAATAGCCGAAGATGCCAAGGTCACCAAAGCAGTTGTTGAACATCTTGGTTTCAACGAATTCATCACTACCGGTTTCTCAGCAGGAGGGGCAAGAGCATTAGCTGATCTAGCGATACTGGATAACGTAACTCAGGGAATTGATTTCGCTGGGCTAGTGCCAAGCACAGAAGAATTCAATCCTTTTGCTAATGCTCCTGAAGATGAACTTGAATTCTTTGATGCCATTAGAGCTTTTGGTCCAGAACTAAAAGAGCAGTTCGCTCAATGGGCTCCAGGGTTCCTTGCCAATGACCCGATGGCTGAATATGCCAATGCAGATGAAGAAACCATGGCTTGGGCTAACTCCCCTGATGCTCAATTCAGATTCGCTCAACGAGCAATCGCATTTGAATCTGGAGTGGATGGTTGGATGCTCGATGAGTATTCAGCACTGGTTGACTACGGTTTTGATGTTTCAACTATAAAAAAGCCGTTGCAGATTTTTCACGGTGATGCTGACACCAACGTTGATCTTTCCTGCAGTGTTTGGTTGAACTCACAGGTTGGGAGCTCAACACTGAAGATTTTTCCTGGCTTTGGTCACTCTAGAATCTTTAGCCTAGAGATTATTGAAGAAGCACTAAAGAACCTTTAGTAGTAAACGGTCTTTAGTGCAACTCGGATGATTCGGTCGTCCTTAGGATTCTCTCCACCCTTGGACCAACCACCTCGACCATCCTTGTTGCTGGTGATAATCCAGAGACTGCCATCGGGAGCAAGAGTTGCCTTACGAATTCGGCCAAACTTACCAGTAAAGAATTCTTGAGGTTCACCTAGCTTCTTGTCTCCTAGGACTGGCATTACCCAGAGCTTTCCACCTCGAAGACAAGCAGAGATTAGAGACCCCTTTACAAAAGCAATACCGCTGCAAGCAGCGTCCTCTGGATGCCAAGTAAAGTATGGGTTTGTGTATCTAGAATCGTTGAACTCTTCTTGGTCGGAAGGCATGGTTGGTATTACTGGAGTTGGCGCTGGTGACTCGGCAGTTCCCTGACCATTTGATCCCGGGTTTCCCTCTGGAAGCGGGGTCTCTACAAACTTATATTTACCTTCAGCAATAGGCCAACCGTAGTTCTTACCTTTTTCCATGAGGTTCAGTTCATCCCAGGTGTCCTGACCAAATTCAGTGGTCCACATATTCCCGAAGTTATCCCAAGCCATGCCCTGGGTATCTCTTAGACCTTTAGACCAGACGTATGAATCTTTTCGCGGGTTGTCCTCTGGCACACTGCCGTCAAGATTGATTCGCAAAACAGATCCAGCTAAACGATTCCAATTCTGCGAAGTTGCACCTTTCATACCGGCATCTCCTAGGCTCACCCAGAGCTTGCCGTCAGGACCAATAGCTAAACGTCCACCGTTGTGTGTTGTGGATAAACCACTTCTGTCGATACCACTGAAAAACACTCTCTTGTTAGATAGTGACCAGCTACCGTCCACCTTGTCCAAGTCATACTTCAAGATTCTGTTGTCTTTCAAAGTGGTTAAAAAAACAAATAGAGACAGCTTGCCTTCAGGTCTATCGGCAACATATGCCATTCCTAGAGTTCCACCTTCACAGAACTTCTCACAGGGAGGAGTAGTGCTAGTGAAGGCAACCTTAGTGACATTTCGTTCTTTATCAATCTGCAGAATAGTTCCAGTGTCACGCTCATCAACGAGAGCTTGCCCATCCGGTAAGAACAATAACTCCCAAGGAGCTCTTAGATCGGTAACAATAGTCTTGAAAGTTCCAGCTGGAACTACGTAACTTGGTTTAACTTCTTCAATTGTTGGTTCAGGTGTTGGTGTCACAGTTGGCTGGGTGACAGGCTTCTCCACCTTGTTTGAGGGAGCTGAAGCAAATACCGCTCCAGTTATTAGCGCTCCAACGATAACGAATTCGAAGAGCGGATCTCTTCTCTTATTACTTTGCGCCTTCAAGTTTTTCTTCCGATTGGTTGCCTTTTGCGAACCAAGGAATCATCATGCTCACAAGTTCTTGGTAGCTCGCATAATCAGGATACTTGCTGAGAGAAATCTGCTCGGTGAACCGAGCCGAACCAATAAAGAGTGCAGTTAGCACAACAGCGCCGAGGATGTATTCCCATCTAGAGCTACCTGACACAGCAAAGCACCAGAAGGCTAGAACCCACCACTGTGCCTGTTCGGCAAAGAAGTTTGGGTGTCTAGAAATGCTGAATAGACCCTGATCTAGGAAACCGGAAGCTTTGCCCACTTTCTTAGCCTGGTGGAAGTTCCACTGTTGCTGGTCAGCAACAAACTCAAAGATGAGGAAGCCAAGAAACAGTACTGCAAATAGTAAATCAAGACTTGAGAAAGCAACGGTTGAACCAAGAACTAAATTCACAGGAAGTGCAATAGCTAACAGCAAAGCGTTCTGGAAAATCACGATGAAGAAGATGTTGAAGACCTGATAAACCGCAGGGGACATTTTCTTGCGAAGGATTGCCCAGCGGTAATCCTCTCCACCTGGTGCATAACCGCCTTTACGAGCAAAGTTGAAAGTGAGTCTCGCACCCCAAAGGGTAACTAGAACTGCCATCAGGTTGATTCGCGCATCAGCGAAGTTTGCTCCGTAGGCAAATACCCAAACATAGACAATCGGGATTATTGACCAGATACGGTCTACCCAAGAGTATTCCTTAGTTATTACAGAAGTAATCCAAGTTAGAAAACAAACAGCAGCAAGCAGCCAGAGGTTAAGTTCAAAGGCAGACATCGTTATCCCTTCATTCAAAAGAGATTTTACCTGCGGTTAATCTCAAAGTGAGGTAAGCGACTTCTTCCGAGATAGGAACAATATTGTTGCTAAAACCGAGGAAACAAGGGCAGCCAACAGGCTTGCAACAACCGCCTGCGAGTGTTGCACTGAACCCTTTTCAAAGACTAGATCTGTGACTAGGAGAGAAACCGTAAAGCCGATTCCTCCTAGGACTGAGATGTGAATGTAGTCCAAGAGCCTTAACCCTGAGGAGATTCCTGTAATTCGAACTCCCAGCCAAGCTCCAAAGCTAATGCCAACCACTTTTCCGATTACTCTTAGCAGAATCCCAAGACCAACAGCACTCGCTACAACCGCACCAACACCAATCTCAATTGGCAAAGCTAACGCAGTAAAGGCAAATAGCGGAAGCACGATATAGGCAACTAGAGGATGAATGAAATTCTCTAGTTTAGAAATGAATCTAACCGGAACGAAAAGTCCTAAGAGTGCAGAACCAGTTACCAGTGCACCAGTTAGTACTGGAACACCCAGGAACACTGCAATAACAACGATCGCCAGAATGTCATCGATGATTGCAAAAGCCAAGAGGAACCCTCTGGCTTCTTTTCTGAATCTAGAGGCAAAGAAGCCAAAGACTGCCAGTGCAAAGGTGATATCTGTCGCCATTGGGATAGCCCAGCCTGACTGAGCTTGGCTGTCCCCTCGAGTAATCAACATATATAGAAGTGCTGGAATTGCTGCTCCAAAAACAGCAGCAAGGAGTGGAACGACCAGAGCCTTCTTTTTAACAAACATTCCTCCAGTAAGTTCACGTTTAAGTTCTAAACCAACTAGAAAGAAGAAAAGGCAGAGCAGGTAATGGCTTAGCTCTGACACCTCGTGGGAGATTAGGGAAGCACCGAACAGGTTAACTGATGCCAGGCCTAGTAAACC
>CAMDEV010000023.1 GCA_945896925.1 Auritidibacter sp. Marseille-P8566 | reverse complement strand
CCAACCAATGCTTCAAAAGTTTCTGTAAGAGCCACGATCATTTCTGGCTTTGCTTTGTCGTCTTTGTAGTTCCTCTTGGAATCGCTAATAGCAATCCCTGCTGCGTTCTCAGCAGCAAAGCCTTCTCTAGCTTGGACAGGATTGGGGTGAGCCTGAATAGATAAAGGAGCTGAGGCTGCGAGTATCTTGAGCAAGAATGGCAACCGGTCGGGCATCCCTCTGGCAACTCTCAAGTCCTGCAGAGAAACATCTAGATCCTTTACCTGAGTTGGAGAACCATCGTGGGTTCCGAACCAAATCTCTGCCATAGGTTTGCCGGTTGGTTGCACGCCGAAGTAATCCGGAATTAGGTTCGTAGACCCCCACGCATAATCCATCGGTTGATTCGTTAATTTCACAAGCATTCCAATAGCCTAACTAAGGGGAAATACCTCTAGCCATCAGCCACCCTAGACTTGAGTACAAATGTCTATCACTAGCAGAGCAGTAAGTGGGAAAGTGCCTAAAAGCGCTTTTACTATCGGCTATCTGACTCTGGTACTTCTGGTCTTTGGAGATGCGCTCTTCGCACAAGAGTATTTGTATCTAACTCCCGCTTGGCTTGCTTGGTATGGTGTTGCAGCCATAGTGATTGCTGGATCTGCATACTTCTTCTTCAAATCAGACTGGAGAAGAGTATTTAGACAAATACCTATTGAATTGAACCTGCTAATCGCATTGATGCTTGGGTCGGTGCTCTGGTCCAATTACCCAAGCCAAACCATTTCAAGTTTCTTTATTCAAGCTGGTGTAGTTCTTGCAGCGCTGTTCTTCGTTGCTGTGTTTTCTTGGCGACAAATATTCAATGTCTTCGCAAACACTATTAGAGGAATAATCTTTGCCGCTTTGGGTTATGAGTTATTCCTTTCAATTCTCTCTCTCCTAGCCCAAGCATCACTACTGGGCGTTGATGAGGACCTTTTCCAATCCATTAGAAACATCGGTCAGGTTCCAGATGGAAGGACCATCGATGATCTTCTGCTTCGCAATAGTTTCATGGGCTCTTGGGCATTGATCGGTTTGATTACCTTCCTAATTGAGTTCGCTATTGAAAAGCGCCACAAGTATTTAACTGGTGTGAGCATTCTGTTAGCCATTGTCACGATCGTTCTTTCAGGTTCAGCTGGAATTGTCTTCGCCACAGTTGCCGTTGGTCTTGCGGCTATCGTCTCACTTCTAGCTGAAGGCAAAGACAGAGATACCAGACATCGTTATTACCGAATAGCTTGGGCTATTTCAGGAACTGCTGGCTTCGTAGTACTTATCTTCCGAAGAGTTGTGTTCGAGTTTCTAGGTAAGAGCCCTGATATGACCCACCGAACCGACATTTGGAAGTCTGTCCTAAACCTGGTCTCAGAACGGCCCCTGGAGGGCTGGGGCTTCACCGGTGTTTGGGTGCCAGGAATTGAACCCTTCTCAGGCTTGATTGTGATAAACGGCATTGAATATTTCCAAGCTCATAACTCTTATCTAGAGATGGCTCTCCAGTTAGGTTTAGTTGGTTTAGCCCTATTCCTAATCATGCTGACCAGAACCTTTATCAAGACTTGGCGTTTAGGTGTGCACCACTCACATGTTCTATATCTGTGGCCTCTTCTAGTACTTGTTACTCAACTCATTAGAGGAATTACTGAATCTCGCCTGCTGGTTCAATCGGCAATGTTTATGCTCATCATTTTTGCGATCAAGCCTTACGATCCAGAAGAGATGCTGGAAAAAAATTCTAAGAAACCAAAGCTTGAGGCTATGCGGAAGAGACCAATAACAAAACTGAAGCGTCGCTAAGGAAGTTTGATTATTTGACCTACTGCAATTCGGTCAGCGTTGGTAATTCCATTAAGTCTCAACAATATGGAAACAGTGGTATTGAACTTCGTCGCAATTGAACTTAGTGAATCACCCTGAATGATCTTGTATGTTTTGACTTCAGGTTCAGCCACTACTGGTTGACCTGGGCTTTGTATTTCTGCACCAAGTGGGAGATTTTTCAAAAAGGCTTCGGTGACCCAGTTCAATTGCAAACCAGAGGAATTATCTAGCTTGTAGTCAGCGAGATTCTTGAATGGGTAACGAATCCCCTTGACTACCTTAAATGCCTTGTAAGCAGTTTTCTTAGTTTTGGTATCGATGGTTCTTAGGCCTATGTATTGGCTAAATTGCTTAGGTGACGGGCTCATTAGCAAACATGCCTCTGGGCTGAGCACTGTGGCTCTGCCAGGGTATTCCCTAGCCGTAGCGACTGGAATTGCGTGTAATTGAGAATCTGAGACTAGATACACCTCGCCGTCACATCTCACCTTGTATGAGCCAAGCACTTCTGTGTCGTGGTAGCCAACTAGCTGAAGAGGTGTCAGTAATCTTGGGCTAGGCAAGGTTAACTGCATCGAGGTTTCACCAATCGTGATCATTCTGCTGCCACCTTCAATGATTCCAACCACGTTGGTCTTTTTGTTCTTAACAACAGTTCCTGCTGGAAGTATGAGCACGCTCTTCGGAATTAGATTTAGTGAGCTAGGTGCAACACTTACTGTTCTCGCATTTGGAAGTCCAACACCGAATATTTCTCGGTCCGCTGCGTTATATGTTGCTCTGATCTGCCCATCGTTTAGCAGATAAATGGTGTTTTGCCCTCTGGCTCGGACAAAGTTATCCCCGGTAATAATTTGTTCACCTAGCGGAAGTTTCCTTAGCGCTGCGTTAGTTATTGGGGTTGCCTGTTTTGTCCACTCAGAATTGTCGGTAACTTTTATCCAGCCGGTATCACTGAGAGCCCAGCGGATTGAATCTTCGTCAACAACAAGTGATGTTATTGGGCTTAGTGCGGTAACTGTGCTCAGCCCAATAGAACTTAGTGTTCCAGTGGAGGCTCTGAACCACTTCGTGAAATCAGCGTCAGCTCTAGTTTCAGGATTAATGTCGAAATACTTGCCATCGACTATTACACCTTCTCGCTTCAGTTCACGATTGACAAACAAACTGCCGTCCTTCGCGATCGGGGCGCCCCACGGCAGGTAACTAAATGTATTTAGTGTCAAAGGAGAGGGGGTTCTGGTAGTTACCCCTTTATCAGCCAGTGAGACATCGTCCAACACTTCGTGTTTAGCACCGTCACTAATGAGATATCTTGAGCCATCAGTATTCACAATCAACGGAGATATTCCCGTTGTCGCAGCAGTTAGCTTTGAAGTTGTTAGGGCATCGAGCTTTCCTGCACTCGATGCAACAGCCTTTTCACACTTGAAACCGAGAGTTGTCGCTTTAGTGCAATCCAAAGGAATCTTGATCTTGTTCGTGACAAGGAAGTATGAAGCAACTGCTGGTGCGACAGGGATAGTCTTAGCAACGCCAGTGATGTCTGGACGGTATGGCCCTGTGGGTAGAGCATCTAACTGCACCTGGGTCAACTGGACAGCGGCAGCACAGTCAAGACCCATACTGGTTGCCTGTTCACAGTTAGCTATCAAGTACTTCTTGCCCCCGCTTACGAAGTAGTAAGTACTGACATTATTCACTGGCGCAGTTTTGATGATCTTGGTCATCGGGATGCCTGTTTTGAATGAGTCCAAGTACTCTTTAGAGATTTCTCCAAGCGGACCGAGCGGGGCTAAATCTTTGACTAGCTCGGGATCAGTAATCGGGTATTTGATGTCATTGGAGATGAAGTATGGGTCGCTGGTCGAACTCTTTAGTAAGAATCCACCACCAATTGGTGAACCAAACCAATCCCAATAGAATCTCCAAAAGTTTCTATTTCCGTACGAAGAACAATTGTCTCCGGTGCCGCGAAGGTTGTTCAAAGCAGCAGCATTAGGAACAAATGGGGTGTAGTAGTAGAGGTTTGCTGTCGCTTGGCTCTTTAGAGTAAAAGATTTCTTACCGCAGTTTCTTGAAGCATCTGGGTGCAGGGAGACGGAGACAACACGTCCAGGTCTTAGATATGTGAAAGATCCATTTGGATCTCCATACCACTGGAACTGCCCAGCAGCTTTATAAACCTGATTGAACAACCCAGTCCAAACTTTGCCACAGATGCCAGGGTCACTGTCGGGGCAGCCGTATCCCATTGCTGCCCGATACATATACGGAGAAGGTATTGTCGCTTGGACTAACCCCTGTTCTTTCTGAAGAACAACGAGTAGCACTCTCGGGTTAATGCCGCAGGCTCTCGAGATGTCATAAATGATTTGCGCAGCAGAAATGTTTGTCTTTGCAGGCATGGCAGCACACTTACCTGGATCTGCAACCTTTGCTGGAGTGTCGGCTTTGTAGTTACGCAGACAAGGCATTCCTGTTGAACTTGATTTACAAACTGGAACTTGGGACTCTAGAAAGCGTTGAATATCATCAACGGTCATCGTGCCAAAGTCAAAGAAAACACTGTCAGAGATAATCAGACCTGGATCAAACTTCGAGCCGTCTAATGCTTCTGCAGGGGTTATCGCGGTCAGGCTAAGAGAGGTCAACAACAGTGAAACTGTTGCGACCCAAAACTTAGCTAACCGCTTGCCAATCACTTACAGAGTTACCGAACTTGGAGTAGAAACCCCATAGTACTTAGTTGATTCGTATGTGACTGTGATGCTTGCTATTCCTGCTGGCAATCCACCCAGGTTGATTTCTAGTGGATGGCACTGAGTGTTAGTGGCATTGGATTCAGCGGGCTGGCTAACCGTTACCTTCTTCGAACCATTTGTATATGTAACGGTGCAGGTTCCACCGTCCTCGCTGAAGTTTGTAACTTGAGCAATCACCTGAATAATGCCGTTAGGTGCATCAACATAGGCATCGAGAATTTCAACACTTGCCTCTGCCTTATCGGTTGGCTCAGGGGTTGGAGTTTCAGTCTCAGTTGGCTCAACAGTTGGGGTAACTGTCTCGGTTTCTGTTGGCTTAGGACTATCAGTTGGTTTACCCGCGTTCGGATACAAAATCGAGCAACCAGCTAGAACTGACACCAACAGAGTGGCGGTAACGAGCAAAGATAATTTTTTCATGTTTTTAGACTAACTTTGAGAGCCTGATAAATGGCTGTGCGAAACTTCGAAGCGACTTATTTATACTTCTTCAATTTCCAGTAGATGAGTCTGCGCATGAGCCAAAAATCTGGGTTATCCGCCTGAATAGTTGGATAAGACAACTGAAGACTCTTAATTCCCTTGGTCTTAGCCTTTAGGGCTAGGTCAATGAGTTCAGGCACTGAGCCGAGAGGGATGTCTGTTCTGACAAGCTTTGAACTTGCTCCTGCAATTGCGCCGAATCTAAATATCAAAGTCTGAAGATCGACTTTCTTCAACACCTTTGCTTCAACTTCGCGCTGACGCTTCATTCGGTCATAGTCATTAGTGTTGTGCCTAGATCTTGTGTACCAGAGAGCAGTTCTTCCATCCATGTGCTGCTTACCCTTTTCAATCCAACCCATGGCATCAGGACAGTAGCTTCCGTCTCGGTAAAACTCTTTGCCTTCAGCAGGTTCGCCAGAGGGGTAACAGTCGAGCTGCCCACCAATCGGTAGCGCTTTCTTCACGGTGATATCAATTCCACCGAGAGCATCCACTAAACCTGTGAATGATCTCATGTTAATGAGAACGTAGGAATCAATTTTTAATCCTGTTATCCACTGAACAGCAGACTTAGTTGCTTCTATGCCAGAAGTTGAGCCGTTCTTACGTGCATACGGATAAAGGTATGAGTAGTTGTCGATGGTGGATTTATAGATTGCGTTCAACATGCACTCACCACCGCAGTCGTGATTGAAACCATTTGGGAAAACCTTTTGAATTGGAGTTCCCTCGGTGAATTGAATGCGGGTTAGGTTTCTTGGCAAACCGATGTTCACGGTTTCACCAGTGGTTGCGCTAATGCTCATAACAGCAATGCTGTCTGGGCGAAGACCCAGACGAGATGACCCCGAGTCACCGCCAAGCAAGAGAATGTTGTATCTACCATCATGCTGCTGCATCGTGCCCGACTGAGTAAATATGTTGCTAAAGAAATTACTTGCAGTCAGCGTGGTCGAACCAATTGTGCCAATAAAGAAGGTGCTAATCAGAGAAGTTGTTATCAATCCAACTAAGACAACTGGCTTCGATCTCTGCAGGGTATAGACCCTAGCTAATCTGAGCGAATCCAGCGAGAAGATCGCGATTAGGAACGAGTAGCCAATAAACAAGAACCCCAGTGGAACAGCCACAAACGGAGTTGTGAAGATTGCGAACAGTCCTATTTTGTAAACAAGAGCAAGCAATAGTGAAATGACTAGGAAGCTCCAGAAGCCAAAAGTAAAGAGCAAACCAAGTCTTCCCAAACGACGGTTCCCTGCAACAACTTGAACAGAACCTGGCACTAAGAAATTGAGGACAATAATCCACCAAGCACGTTTGGCCATCTGCGATGAACTTGCGCGTTCGACATCTCGAAAAGGCGTAGTTGGTTCACCGCCTGGGTTACGACGACTCATAGCTGAGATTTAAGGTTCTGATTCTTGATTTCAACTTGAGCGGCAAGTGAAGAACTGAAAGTCTCTAAGCGCTTCGCAACAGTTTCGTCGTAGGCACCGATTATCCTGGCCGCCAAGATTCCAGCATTTCTTGCTCCGTCAATAGAGACGGTTGCCACTGGAATACCCGCCGGCATTTGAACTATGGAGAGCAGCGAATCCATGCCATCTAAGCTCTTTAGTTTCACTGGAACACCAACAACAGGCAGTGTCGTGATTGAGGCAATCATGCCCGGTAGGTGAGCTGCACCACCAGCACCAGCAATAATGACTTTCAATCCCCTGCCGGCAGCTGCTTTGCCCCACTCCATCATTCGATCTGGAGTTCGGTGAGCAGAAAGCACTTCAACTTCGTATTCGATACCAAATTCTTTTAGCGCTTGAGCTGCGTCGCTCATGATCGTCCAGTCGCTGTCAGAACCCATTACTACTCCAACAATTGGTGCATTCATGGTTTCTCCTAGGTTTCGCCTCAAGAGCAATTTTAGATTTACCCAGTGCTAAATCAGGTTAGGCGAGCAGTGCGTTATATGTTGCCTGAGCTTGTTCTCTAGCATCGTCAAGACTCTTGCTGGATAAAGCAGTAATGTGGCCCATCTTTCTACCCGCTCGATATTCCTTGCCGTAGAGGTGAATGTGAGAGTTGTTCTCTAAAACCCAAGCAGCTTCAAAACGCTCAGAGAAAGTATTAGGAGTATCAGGTCCTAGAAGGTTCAGCATCACAGAATATGCACTTGCCCCCTCAGTAGACCCTAGAGGGAGATCAAGCACAGCCCTGAGGTGTTGTTCAAACTGACTGGTAACTGATCCTTCAATGCTGAAGTGCCCAGAGTTGTGAGGTCGCATAGCTAACTCATTAACAAGCAGTCTGCCATCACCAGTTTCGAATAACTCAACCGCCAACACACCAGTCACATTTAGCCCAGCAGCAATGCTCTCTGCAATCTTTGAAGCTAATTCCAAATTGGCATTAGCAGCTGGTGCATGAACTTCAGCACAAACTCCATCACGTTGAATAGTTTCAACTACCGGCCATGCCTTCCACTGCCCACTAGGAGTTCTCGCCGAGAGTTGAGCAAGTTCACGAACGAACTCTACTTTCTCTTCAATGAGAAGTTGCTGCCCTGACGATAACCAGTCGGCTGCATCTTCAGCTGAACGAATTAATCGAACACCTTTACCGTCATAACCACCGACAGCAGTTTTCAGAATCGCAACTCCACCGTTGTTTTGTATGAAAGAAGTAATTTCACTCGCACTGGAAACTTCTGCCCAATCAGGGATCGGCACACCCAGCTCTGCCAAGCGCTTACGCATAGCTAGTTTGTTTTGAGCAAAGAGCAACGCCTGAGGGTTTGGCTGGACGTTGAAACCTTCCGCAACCAAAGTTTCCAGAATGCTCAAAGGGACATGCTCGTGATCAAAGGTAATTACTTCAACAGTCTTGGCAAACTCTCGAACAGTATTTAGGTCTGTGTAATCGCCAACTGTGGAAGCTAACTTTGCCGGAGAGCCAACTGTTTCAGCTAGCACTTTAATCTCAAAGCCAAGTTCAATGGCAGGGACGATCATCATGCGTGCTAATTGCCCGCCGCCGATGACACCTAATGTTTTAGCCATGATCCACTCTCTCAGTTGACTCTATTTTTACTTCTAGAAACTAAGTAACGCTCAATTTCTTTCGCTAGCTTCTTGGCTCTAGAAACTCTCTTCAAAACTAGGTCCTGGCCAAACTCACGATGAATTTGGATATCTCCAGCGAGAGATAAAAAAGACTTAGACACTGAAATACCTGAAATCTCACTCCAGCTGACTTGATCAAGAACTTTGCTAGATAACCCACGAAAGACAATGATTCGATTTGAACTAATCACGTAACGATTAGTGAAATATCTAACCGAAGGAACGAGCCAGAAAATAAAGACCGCAACTAATACGAATCCGAGTAGAGCTTGGTGCTGCCATGCTTCAGGAAGTCTCGGATCTAGGAAAAAGAAAAGCGTTGCTAATAATCCAAGTAGCAAAACTGGGAGGACTAGAGCTGAGCCATGGCGACGCAGGGATGCGAATTCAATTTCGCCAAAGGTGCTCTCAGTTGTGCTCACCTGACCTATTGTCGCAAGTGTTGAATGTCTCCTGCGGCAACGGCACGAATTTCAATTGGATTGCTCAAAGCAACCAGCAGTCGTCCATCGTTATCTAAACCAGCTGCTTTACCTGAAAACTCTGTCCCATCCGGAAGCTGAACTAAGACCTGTGAGCCAACGGTGGATGACTTCTCCAAAACTGCAGTTAGCAAACCGCTCGACTCTGGATCTCCATTTGCATCGCAAAAATCTTCATAGAGTCTTCGAAGCGAGGCTAAGTAGCGAACCAGGATGTCATCAAGCTCGAAACCTGAGATGCCCTGCAGCGCAAGTGATGTTGCGGTCGGAATTGGAAGGGCTGCCTTGTCCTGTCTCAGGTTCAAACCGGCCCCGATAACTACCGCATCCCCCGAAGACAGGATTTCAGCAAGTAATCCAGAGATCTTCTCTCCATTAACCAGAACGTCGTTTGGCCACTTCAAACCGACTGAACCTTCTTCAACTAGCGAGCTGACGCAATTGGTCATAGCCAGACCTGCGAGAAGAGGTAACCAACCAAAACTCTTAATGCCAAAAGTTTTCGGTCGAAGCACTACAGAAACCGCTAGAGCATCCCCTGGGCTAGCGACCCAAGAACGGTCGAGCCTACCTCTCCCTGAGGTCTGGTTATCAGTTACTAACACGCTGAAATCAGGCCATTCTTCAGGGGAAGTGGTGCTGAGATGAAGTAATTCTGTGTTGGTTGAGCCTATTTGAGGCAAATAGACCACTTTTGAGGCAAATTCTGAGCTATTTGAAAAGTCCATAGCCCTAAGGTTAGACCCTCCTACCGACACCTCTTGGATAGAGTTGCTCTAAGCCAGAGAAATCAAACTAATTGGAGCTCCGCTTTGACCGATAAGAATCAGCCCGACCTTTCAACTACGGCCGGAAGAATTGAAGACCTTCGCAACCGCTACCACGAGGCCGTTTATGCAAGTGGTGAAGCCGCTATTGCTAAACAGCACTCTAAAGGTAAGAAGACTGCTCGTGAACGTATCGAATTACTTCTAGACCCAGGTTCATTCGTCGAGATGGACGAGTTCGTCAGACACCGCTCAACAGCCTTCGGCATGGACAAGAATCGTCCTTACGGTGACTCAGTCGTTACCGGTATCGGAACTATCGGTGGCCGTCAGGTTGCACTGTTCTCTCAGGACTTCACCATCTTCGGTGGATCTCTCGGTGAAGCAGCTGGAAACAAGATCATCAAGATTATGGATCTAGCTATTGCAACCGGTGTTCCACTAATCGGAATTCTTGATTCAGGTGGTGCACGTATCCAAGAAGGTGTTATAGCTCTTGGTAAGTATGGTGAAATCTTTAAGCGTCACACCATGGCCTCCGGAGTTATTCCGCAGTTGTCAATCATTCTTGGCCCTGCTGCTGGTGGCGCCGTATATGGTCCAGCACTAACTGACTTTGTAATCATGGTTGATAAGACTTCAAACATGTTTGTGACCGGTCCAGATGTGATCAAGACTGTTACCGGGGAAGTTGTTGAGATGGAAGCTTTGGGTGGAGCACTGGCTCACAACCAAACTTCTGGTGTCGCTCACTACCTAGCTAGCGATGAAGAAGATGCTCTAGATTACGCAAGAAATCTACTTAGCTTCCTGCCAGAAAATAACCTCAGTGAAGCAATTAGCTACGAGTCAAACAGCTCACTTGAAATCACTGACGAAGACCGGCTACTGAACACCATCATTCCT
>CAMDEV010000022.1 GCA_945896925.1 Auritidibacter sp. Marseille-P8566 | reverse complement strand
ACTGCTGATTCAGCAACGGCGATGCTGTTTCGTGGAAGCATGTCTACTAACTCGGCAAATAGGCCTCGATCGGTTTCAAAAGTTGCGAGGTCTCTTGCGTTCACGCCAATGAGTTCAGCACCCACATCAATAGCCCTTTTTACTTCCTCGGCGTTGTGTGTTTCGACAAATGGTGTCATGCCAAAGGATTCAATAAATCTAAATAGCGACTGCAAACTAGCTTGCTCTAGACCTGCCACGATAAGCAAGACGATGTCTGCACCATAGGCTCTTGCTTCAATTATTTGTCGTTCGGTTGCAATGAAGTCTTTCCGCAGAACTGGAACCGAAACTGCTCCTCGCACTGCAACTAAGTCTTGAAGACTCCCCTTGAACTTGCGCTCTTCAGTTAGGACGCTTATTGCTGCCGCCCCAGATTCCTCATACACCGTTGCTAGAGCTGCAGCATCTGGAATGTCGGCTAGATCTCCTTTGGATGGACTTGCACGTTTGATTTCAGCGATAACTCTTATGTTGTTACCTGCACTAATGAAGGACTTTGCATCAATAGCTTGGCTCTGTCTAGAGATGAGAGCTTCTAAATCAGCAGTTGAGACACGTTCTGATCTGGTCTCAGCATCAGCAATCGCTCCAGCAAAAAGGTCTTCTAACATTAAGTCTGTTTTTAGTTCTTACCAGCGACGCCGTAACCAAGCTTGGCTAGTACTGGGCCTACGAAGAAAGAGATTACTGTCACGATCGACCCGACGATGGTGATTGCGCTATCTGGGAGACAAACGCCAAGAGTTAGTAAGGTGACGCCAAGGATCGCCACAATAACTGCGCTCCAGGCTGCTGTTGAATGTCCGTGTCCTAGGTCGTTGTTGTCGTGAGCCAATTTGGTACCTTTCGTCCTAATAATCTTAACTGCTAAAACACTTTAAATAGTTTGGCTAGCCGAACAGTTGGTTAGCTTGTTTGATAGCCGCTATTACGGCGCTCATCTTGTGAACAGTCTCTTCATATTCCAGCTGCGGAACTGAGTCCAAAACGATTCCAGCCCCTGCTTGGACGTGGGCTGTTCTTGACCGCATGAAAGCTGTTCTGATACAGATGGCCAAGTCTGCGTTCCCGCCAAAGTCTAGGTAGCCGACTACCCCGCCAAATACTCCACGGTTGTAGGTTTCTAGGTCATCAATGATCTCCAAGGCTCTAGGCTTAGGTGCTCCAGATAGTGTTCCAGCGGGGAAGGTTGCCTTGAACACATCCAGAGGAGTATTACGTGCACCAAGAGTTCCCTCAACGGTAGAAACCAGATGCATGATGTGGCTGAATCTTTCAATCTTCATGAACTCAGTTACTTCAATTGAGTCTGGTTTGCAAACCTTCAAAAGGTCATTCCTGGCTAGGTCGACAAGCATAAGGTGCTCTGCTCGCTCCTTAGCGTCAGCCTTCAATGATTCTTCGTGGGCTAAGTCAGAAGCAGAGTCTTGTCCCCTAGGTCTAGACCCTGCAATTGGGTGCATAACAACCCGTTCGCCAGTTACTTTCACGAGTGCTTCTGGTGATGAGCCGACAATCGCATAATCTCCGTCGCTATCTTTGAAGTTGAGTAGATACATGTAAGGGCTTGGGTTTAGTGTCCTTAGAACCTTATACACATCGATTGGTCTAGCCTTTAGCTCGACTTCAAATCTCTGGGATAAAACAACCTGGAAGACATCACCAGCAACAACGTGTTCCTTGGCGATTTCGACCATCTCGATGAACTTCTCATTGCTGATCAATTGCTTGATTTCAGTACTTTCAGACCCGTCAAGTCTGGAGATTGCCGGCTGAGTTGACTGACTAATGAGAGCGAGCATTTCATGGATGCGTTCTTGTGCAGAAGCGTATTCCGCGTTGTGATCGATACCATCGGAACAATAAATGTTTGAGATAAGCAATACATTGCTCGTCTTGTGATCAATAACAACCAAATCTCGAACTAGCTCAAGATGAACTGACGGGCTCTGGTATGTCTTTTGAGGTTCAACTCCAAGTTTTTCTAATGCTCTAATAATGTCCCAAGCAAAGAAACCAACTAGCCCTGAAGTTAGTGGCGGTAAGTCTGCGATAGTTGCAGTCTGCCATGAAGTTTGAATCTGATTTATGGCTTCAAGCGAGTCTTGATCAAGTTCATAACCTTTTGGTAAGACGAGGTCTTTGTTATTGATCTCAAGTACGTCATCACTCTGTCGGATCGAAGCTCTTGAGTTGACTCCAATGAAACTAAATCTTGACCAGACACCTTGTTCCGCGGATTCGAGAAGGAAAGTACCCGTTTTTCCCTTGGAGAGCTTCTCATAGAGCCCAACCGGGGTTTCATCTCCAGCGAATACCGAGCGGATAATTGGAACTACCGTACCGATACGGGCATGAGCTTTGAACTCTTCGAAACTAAGGTTTAAAGACTCGGACATAGTTCAATTATCTCCGTTGTCAAAACATGAGTCGGACCCTGTGTGACAGGTTGGGCCAGCAGGATTAACAATCACTAGGAGTGCATCGGAATCGCAGTCTAGAGCTAAGGAGACAAGATGAAGGAAATTTCCACTGGTCTCCCCTTTCACCCAAAGTTCGTTTCGTGATCTTGACCAGAACGTCACTTTTTTAGTTGAAATAGTGAGTTCTATTGATTCTTTCGACATGTATCCGAGCATCAGAACCTTTAGGGACTTGCTGTCTTGGACGATTACTGGAACTAAACCATTTGAGTCAAACCTTACTGATTCTGTTGCAATCACAGTCTCACCTCGATGTTCTGACTCTCTAGATATTGCTTCACTTCAAGGATAGAAAGTTCCCCGTTGTGGAATACGGAAGCGGCAAGCACCGCAGATGCTCCCGCTTTTTCAGCTTCAGCGAAGTGTTCAAGCGTTCCAGCCCCACCACTTGCAATCAGAGGGAGGTTTGAAACATCTCTGATGGCTCTGATCAGTTCGAGGTCAAAGCCAGACTTTGTCCCATCAGAATCCATGCTGTTCAAAAGTAGTTCACCTATTCCACGGTGCTGGTGTTCCTCAATCCACTTCAGGGCATCTATCCCTGTTTCCTTTGATCCGCCGTGAGTGGTAATTGTGTAACCCGAGGAAGTTTCAGAACTACGTTTCAGATCTAGCGAGACAACCAGAACCTGATCACCGTAACGACTTCCTATTTCGTCTAAGAGATTAGGTGAACTAATGGCTGCTGTACCAACGCTAACTTTGTCAGCTCCAGCGCTAAGCAGTGTCTGCACATCCTGCAAAGTCCTAATTCCGCCACCAACAGTTAGTGGAATGAAAACTGAATCCGCAGTCTTGGAGACCACGTCAAGAATCGTTGATCTGTCTTCTACGCTGGCAGTTACATCAAGGAAAGTGATCTCATCTGCGCCAGCTTCGAAGTACCTACGAGCCATTTCGACGGGGTCCCCTACTGTTTGGAGATCTTGAAATTTGACGCCCTTCACAACCTTGCCAGCGTTAACGTCTAAGCAGGGAATTACTCTAAGTGCCAAAGTCATCGCTAGATCCTGGCTGCGTGAATTGCAGAAACGAGAATCGCTCTTGCGCCTAGCTCGTATAGTGAATCCATCGTCTCGTTAGTCTCACTTCTCTTTACAAGAGCCCTGACCGCTAACCACTCTGGGTCTTTGGTGGGTGAGATAGTTGGAGACTCGATACCTGGGGTAATCTTTGAAGCTTCTTCAACAAGAGATGAAGGACAGTCATAGTCAAAAATCACGTATTCCCGAGCGACAATTACTCCATTTATTCGTCGGAGCAACGATGCGGCTGAGTCAACACTCGAAGGGTTAGCAATCAAATAAGCGGAGGACTCTAGGATTACTGGCCCAAAGATTTCTAGTCCGGCTTGTCTCAAAGTGTTTCCACTTGAAACTACATCAGCAACTAAGTCAGCAACACCTAAACTCACGGCAGTTTCAACCGCACCGTCAAGCTTTACGATTGTTGCGGAAATGCCCTCTTTGTCTAGGAAGTTCTTTAGTAGTTCTGGGTATGAAGTAGCAATACGTTTTCCACTCACATCAGCGATTTGTTGGAACTTACCCGCTTCACCGGCAAGTCGGAAAGTTGAGTTACCGAAATTGAGGTCGGCAATTTTCACTGCATTCGATCCGCTGTCAGCAAGAAGGTCCAAGCCAGTTAGCCCAAGGTCTAACGCACCGGTTCCTACGTAGGTCGCAATGTCTCTTGGTCTCAAGTAGAAGAACTCAATGTTGTTTGCTGAATCGAGAACTCTGAGAGTCTTGCTGTCTTTGCGAACCGCGTAGCCAGCCTCTTCCAGCATCTGAACCGCGAACTCACTCAGTATCCCCTTATTAGGGACGGCTACCTTTAGCATTTTCGACATTTAGTACTTCTCTTCTAAATCAGCGATGGTAATGCCTTTAGCAACCATCAAAACTTGTAGGTGGTAAATGAGTTGGCTGATTTCAAGACTTAGCTCGTCTTTGCTCTGGAATTCGGCCGCCATCCAAACCTCTGCCGCCTCTTCAACAACCTTTTTGCCAATCCCATGAACTCCATCAGAGATCAACTTGGCGGTGTTGGATGAGACAGGGTCAGCGGAAGCTTTGGCTGTTATCTCGGTGAATAGCTCTTCGAAGGTTTTCATTAAGCCATTTTACCCAAAATTGGGCCTGCTTGGTTAGTGCACTCCTCCGAGTGCGAGGTCTCTAAGCCTTGAGATCATTGCGTTCCGGTCCTTTGCTCCAAAAACAGCGCTACCAGCGACGAATGTATCAGCGCCAGCTGCAGCGACCCCAGCAATGTTCAAATCGCTTATTCCGCCATCAACCTGAAGCCAAGTCGCAAATCCACGCTCAACAAGCAGTCCTTTGAGTTCAGCGATCTTTGAGATGCTCTCCGGAATAAAGCTTTGCCCTCCAAAGCCTGGCTCAACAGACATAACAAGCACCTGATCTAGGTCTGCAAGGTATGGAACCAAAACAGAGACAGGCGTACCAGGCTTAATCGCTACTCCAACTCGAGCGCCTTCAGCCCTGATTTTAGCGATAAGACTCCTCAAGTCTGCGCAAGCCTCAAAGTGGACTGTGACTGAAAAAACACCAAGCCTCGCATACTCAACAGCCCAGAAATCTGGGTTCTCAATCATCAAGTGAACATCAAGTGGCAATGTGGTGATTTCTTGCATGCGTTTTACGACTGGTAGGCCGAAGGTCATGTTAGGAACAAAGTGTCCATCCATTACATCTACGTGGATGCCGTCAGCATTGGAGATTGAAGCAAACTCAGATTCTAGGTTTGCAAAATCTGCACTCAGGATGCTCGGTTGGATACGCATGGTCTAAGCCTAACTAATTTGACCTATTTGGTGATGAGAGCCATGAACATGCAGTCAGTGCCGTCTCTATGTGTATAGAGCTGAACTGTCTTGCGATTTGTAGGCAAAGTACCATTCATGAACTTCTCGTTCATCACTGAAGTCAAATCACTTACCTGTGCACCTAGATTCTTCACAGCTTTGGTAATAACGGCCGTTGTCTCTGACAGGTGAGGTGAACAGGTGACATACAGAAGCAGTCCACCTGGTTTCAACGCTTTATAAGCGCTCTCAAGCAGTTCGTACTGCAACTCGACTAACTGCTTGAGATCCTCTGAACTCTTTCTCCAGCGAGCCTCGGGTCTTCTTCTTAGCGCACCAAGACCGGTACAAGGGGCATCCAAGAGAATTCGATCAAAGTAATTCGAGTGGCTTTCCCCGAAGGTTCTACCGTCTATAACAGTGAGCACTGCGTCTGGAAAAGGGGCTAAAGCATTAGAAACAAGTTTCGCTCTGTGTTCTTGAACCTCGTTTGCAATTAGGTGAGCACCGCTCTGTTCTGCAAGTGCGGCTAGTAATGCTGCCTTACCACCAGGACCAGCACACATGTCAAGCCACTTTTCACCTTCGGTAACTTTTTTTTCCTCAACCAATGCGAGAGCAGCTAATTGAGAACCTTCGTCTTGAACCCTTACAGAACCTCGTCTAACTTCTTCGAGTTCTCCAGGGTTTCCAGATTCAATAGAGAAGCCGTAGGGGCTGAAGTGAGTCGCAAATCCGCCTTCAGCTACGTAAGAATCTCTTTGACTGAACCCCGGTAGCGCTACCAGAGTCACGTGCGCTGGTCTGTTGTTTGCTTCCAAGAGATCTTCTATCGATTCCTCAATACCGTCACTCTTTAAACTTTGTTGCAGGGCTCTAACAATCCACTCGGGGTGGCTAGTTCTTAGAGCTAGAACTGAAGTCTGTGATTTCTCGTCCTTGGAGATGATTTCGAGCCACTGCTCGATGTCCTTCTCCGAAATACGTCTTAGAACTCCGTTTGCGAATCCAACTACTTTCTCTCCGCAAATTTGGCGAATCAGGTTCACAGTTTCATTGATGGCTGCGTGGGCTGGCACTCTCATTTGCAATAACTGGTGCGTTCCTACACGTATAGCGTTTAAAAGAACTATCTCTATGTCAGCAACCGGTCTAGAAGAAACCTTATCTATGATTGCGTCGTATGTTTGAGTCCACCTGACGGTTGAAAAGGCTAGCTCTTGAGCGAATGCGCTATCTCTTGGTTCTAGGCGAGCCTGCTCCAATAGTTGTGGCATTACTAAGTTTGCATATGCGCCGTCCAGAGATACTTTGTTCAAAAGATCTAGTGCAACACTTCTGGAGGATATAGGGACTCTCAATTAAGCCTCTCAAGCGATCTGTTTCCATTGAACCAGTCTCGAGCCGCCATCGCACGCTTAGAACTTGGCTGCACTTCGATTACTTCCAATACAGATCCTGATCCACACACCACGAAAACTTTTCCTTCCGAAGTAAAAATAGAGCCGATAGCCCTTTGCGCACCATTGGAACTGTCTATAGCAATTGGACTATCAAATGCGGTGAGAACCCTCAACACTTCGTCATTGGCCATACACCAGGCCATCGGTTCAGGATTCATTCCTCGCACGAGATTCTCAAGACTCTTTGCTGGTTTAGTGAAGTCAAGACGAGCTTCATCGCGGGTAAGTTTCGGGGCCGCAGTGGCTTCCCCAACTTGATCTTTTAGTTGCAACGTGCCTGAGTATATTTGTGGAAGTGACTCAGAAAGTAAAGATTTCGATAATTCGCCAAGTCTTAGAAGAAGTTCACCAGCGTTCTCATTGAAACCAATTGCAGTACTCAGTGAAGAGGCTATGGGTCCGGAATCCATACCAGCATTTAGCTTGAACATAGTCACTCCTGTTTCAGAGTCACCGGCGAGTAGCGCTCGCTGAACAGGAGCAGCTCCACGAAATTTAGGGAGCAGACTGAAGTGTAGGTTGTACCAACCATTAGGAACAGCGTCTAGAGCACTCTGCTTCAAAATCGAGCCGTAGGCCACCACGATTGCTATTTCGACGTTCAATTCACCGATGTCCGCTAAAACAGTGTTGTCGATACGATTTGCCTTTATAACCGTTAAACCTAGAGCCTCGGCCTTCAGCGCTACAGCTGAAGGAATCAGCTCCTTTTTTCGACCCACATAAGAGTCAGTTCGTGTCAAAACTGCGACAACGTCGTGCCCTGACTTCACCAGCCAGTCCAAAATGTTGGCAGAGACATCAGGAGTTCCCGCAAATAGAATCCTCACTTGAACTCCTTCCTTGGCTAGATTACTTTGTTATCGTCCATGTTCACGAAGAACACTCGCTGCCCTGGCTTCTTGTGCTTGCTAGCACGAGACAAATCGGATGCACTCCTCGACACCGTAGCTGCGGTTTCCGCTCCAGACGCAATTGAATAATTGAATGCAACAGTTGTAGCTGTCTCCGCGACCAATCTCATTTCTGGCAACAACTCGGTTAGTTGTTCCTTCATGATCTTCAGGTCATCTCTACTTGAGGAGGTGATGGATAAGGTCCTAGTTGAGGGAGGCAGTCCTAGTTCACCGCGCTCGAGAACATCACGGTGAACGATTTCATGAAAGTTAGATGATCTAATTTGGTCAGCAAGATCACCAGTGATCCCAACATAGATTGCCCTTCCAGTCTTTGATATCTTCGCTAAGGCATTTGCCCACTTTGAGCATGCATTTTCCAATGCCCGCAATCTAGGCATACCTATCATGTTTAGCGAGTCAGAAAACACTATGAGTTCGTATCCACCAGAAACAGATGGTTCCGCTCCCGGAGTTGAAATAACTAACGTGCCTTTGCGCTCTATTCTTGTGATGCGTTCTAATCCAGAGGTGTGGATGACATTTGCCTCTGGAAAACTACGAGATAGCTGATCTGTGAGAGCCTGACTGCCGACTGAGATTGATCTGTAGTTAGAACCACCGCACTCGCACTGGCTGCTGAATTGGTTTTTGCAACTTCTACAGCGGGCTACTTTGTTCGGGTCAATCCAGAGTGCTGTATTGCAGTCCTGACATCTGCGAATCTCTTTACATTTGAGGCATGCAATTGCGGATGCATAACCGAGATTCGAAACCTGGATTAGCACTGGTTTATCACTCGAGAGAATCTTGGAAATGAGTGAGTAAGTTTCCTCATCGAGCCGTTCGTTTGACACTGATATTCTCACTGGTGGCTTTGATGATTCAAAGACTTCGTGCTGTAGGTAACCAATTTCAATTAGTCGACTCGCTTCAGCGCTCGGTGAGTGAGCTGCGAAGACGATGTCGCAACTTTCTAGTTCTGATCTGGTCAGAGCTACATCTCGGGTATTCCAATATGGTGCACCTTGTTCAAAGTGAGAATCATCGCCATCATCCCAAATCAAGATTGCTCCAAGATTTGAAGAAGGCGCAAACACAGCTCCTCTTGTTCCATAGGTAATCAGTGTTTCGCCTGAGGACGCTCTTAGGTGCGCTTTCCATCTGTCAGTAAGCGAATCTTCGCTACTGATCCGCACGGCCTTGTCAGACAATGAAGAAGAGGTCAATACTGACTCCAAAACCTCTAAGTCTCTAAAGTCAGGAGCAACGATGATGACGCTCCTTCCTTCTGCCAGATTTGCGCTCGCTATCTTCAAGAAGATTGTCGTCCAGCGCTTTTCTTCTTCAACATCCAGTAATCCGGGTGTTATGAATGTTCTTCTCGCAGTATTTACTTGCTTTGGGATTTTTTCGGGTGGTTGAACCGCGCTAAAAGCTTTGTCAGCGCGAACAGAGAGTTTTGGCACTGCGGTGGATAGCAACTCTCCTACTAAGCCTGCTTGTCTCTTAGCAATTGCTTTACAGAGTTCGTATTGCTCAATTGTCAGTACAGAGCTTTCGGAAAGGACGCTTGAAACTTCTGCTAGCTCCTTTGCGAAACTTGACTCATTCTTGATTGCGACAACAAAGCCCGTCTTAGGCTTTTTAGCGGTTCCAAAGGGAACTGCTACCAGTGATCCGAAGGAGACCTTTTCTTCAAGCGAACTTGGGATGGAGTAATCAAATTCCTTGGAGAGTTGTGGCAGCGGAGAAGCAAAGACTATTGAGGCAACTCTCATTGCTAAAGCCCAACTGCTGATCTCAAATCTTCTACGCGATCAGTTTTCTCCCAAGTAAATTCAGGTAGTTCCCTACCGAAATGTCCGTAAGAGGAAGTCTTACCGTAGATAGGTCTAAGTAAGTCCAATGCTTCGATGATTGCTGCTGGTCGAAGATCAAATACCTCAGAGATAGCCTTTTCGATAATTCTTGGGTCCACAGTTTCGGTTCCAAAGGTCTCGACATACACAGCTAGAGGTCTAGCTCTTCCGATTGCGTAGGAAACCTGGATCTCAGCTTTATCGGCAAGCCCAGCTGCCACAACATTCTTTGCAACCCACCTCGTCGCGTATGCTGCTGAACGATCAACCTTAGATGGGTCTTTTCCGCTAAAAGCTCCACCGCCGTGTCGGCTGTATCCACCGTAGGTGTCGACAATAATTTTTCGACCGGTAAGGCCCGCGTCACCTTGCGGGCCGCCAATAACGAATAGAGAGGTCGGATTAACTAACACCTCTGTGTCATACATATCAAATCCGTAGGAAGCAAGCACCGGAGCGATTACGAACTCCGTAACAGCACCCTGGATTTCTGAATGAGTTATTCCTGGGCTGTGTTGGGTGCTCACCACAATGGTTTTAACGTGCTTAGCTGTTCCATTTTGGTAGCCGATAGTGGCTTGAGTCTTACCATCTGGCCTGAGGAAATCAACTACACCCTGGTGCCTCACCTGAGCTAGTCGCTCTGCTAGAGCATGGGCTAATTTGATTGGTAATGGCATAAGTTCCAGTGTCTCGTTGCACGCGAAACCAAACATCAGACCTTGGTCTCCAGCGCCTTGCTCATCGTAGGAAGTACCGCTTGAGTCCGTTCTAGCTTCAAGGGACTTATCCACTCCCATAGCTATGTCAGGTGACTGTTTACCAATTGACACAGATACCCCACATGAGTTTCCATCAAACCCAATTTCTGAGGAGTTATAACCAATGTCGAGTAACTTACTTCTGACAATATCTGGAATCTCGGCATAACCTTCAGTGGTTATCTCGCCAGCAACGTGGACTAATCCTGTTGTTACAAGGGT
>CAMDEV010000021.1 GCA_945896925.1 Auritidibacter sp. Marseille-P8566 | reverse complement strand
CAGTAAAACGATATGAAGAGTTGTTGGTGAGTCCCGTGAATCTAACCGAGGTGAGAGCCGGTGAAAGTGTTTTGACACTTGACCAAGCTCCCTTACTTGCTGTCACACGATAGCCAGTGATCTTGAACTTTGAACTGCTAACTGCCTTTTCCCATTTCACTAATACAGCAGCGTTGCTAGCAGTAGCGGATACATATTTAGGCTTAGAGAGCGAGGAATTGATAGTTGCAGCGTTAGTAACATTGCCAAAAGAAATCAGGGCAATAATCAGGCTGGTAAGGCCAAACACTCTGATAACGTTGCGCAACTTTTATTCCTCAATAACTAGCATGGAGGCGTTTCGCACAAAACGTTCTCATCAGGCTAACAGAGGAAGAGCCAATACTGGCCAGATACCAAGTTGTTATGCGGAAACGTTACCTAGGACTTGCGTGAAGTTAGAACCTGGTCAATCAGTCCATACTCAAGTGCCTGAGCAGCTGTCAGAATCTTGTCGCGCTCAATGTCTTTGCTGACCTGCTCTTGACTCTGGTTAGAGTGCTTGGCAATGGTCTCTTCTAGCCACACACGCATCCGCATAATCTCTGCAGCCTGAATCTCAATGTCAGATGCCTGACCACGACCACCGCCACCAGATGCAGGCTGGTGAATCAAAATAGTTGAGTTAGGCAGAGCAAGGCGCTTACCTGGAGCACCACCAGCTAGCAATACTGCAGCGGCTGAAGCAGCTTGTCCTAGACAAACAGTCTGAATCTGAGGCTTGATGTATTGCATGGTGTCGTAGATAGCAGTTAGCGCTGTGAATGAACCACCAGGTGAATTGATATACATGGTGATGTCGCGATCTGGATCTTGTGATTCAAGTACTAGTAGCTGAGCCATGATGTCATCAGCAGTAACGTCATCAACCTGCGCGCCTAGGAAAACAATTCTGTCCTCGAAGAGCTTGGTGTATGGGTCAAGGTGACGGTAACCGTAAGGGGTTCTCTCTTCGAAAGAAGGAAGGATGTATCTGGCTTCAGGCATGTTGTTAGTTGTCATTGTTTCTGTCCCTTACTTCTTGCCTACACCAGTTGAAACTGCAGCAAATTCTTGAATGTGATCTACAAAACCATATTCCAAAGCTTCTTGAGCATTGAACCAACGGTCTCGGTCACCATCAGCCATGACCTGCTCAACAGTCTTACCGGTTTGCTTTGCAGTAATAGCTGCAAGCTGCTTCTTCATGTCATTGATGAGGAATGCTTGAGTCTGAATATCGGCAGCAGTTCCACCGAAACCGCCCAGTGGCTGGTGCAAAAGAACACGAGTGTTAGGGGTTAGGAATCGCTTGCCCTTTGTTCCAGCGGTTAGCAGGAACTGGCCCATTGATGCACACATACCGATACCAACGGTGACCACATCGTTCGGCACATACTGCATGGTGTCGTAGATCGCCATACCAGCGGTAATCGATCCACCCGGTGAGTTGATGTATAGGAAGATGTCCTTGGTTGAGTCCTCAGCTGCTAGCAGCAGCATCTTGGCACAGATCTCGTTTGCGTTATCGTCGCGAACGTCATCGCCTAACCAAATGATTCGGTCTTTAAGCAGTCTTTCGAAGACGTTGCTCATTTGAATATTTTCAGCCATCTAAAGTTCCTCTATCTTTGTGTGTTGCCTAATCAAGATAACCGAGGAAACCGCTAAATCTTCGCAGTGTTCGCCACTGGCTAATTTAGTCGTGGTCGTGGCCCTCGTGGTTCTCAGGAGCAAAGCCATCGTCAGTCTTACTGAATTCGGCTAAGTCAACCTTCTTGCCATCGCTGTCAACAACTGCTGCAGTCTCTAGAACGACCGATAGCGCCTTGCGACGGGCGACTTCTGCCACGAAGGAAGGAATCTGACCCTGCTCATCAACTACCTTGACGAACTCGTTAGGCTCCATGCCGTAGGACTGGCTTGCCTGGATCAGGTACTGAAGCAGTTCGTTCTCGTTAACCTTTACCTGCTCAGCTTCAGCAATTGCATCTAGCAACATCTGAACCTGGAAAGACTTGGTTGACTCAACGATTACCTCAGCACGGTGTGGGTCATCGCTAGCCTTGCCTTCGCTTTCTAGGTGACGTTCAACATCAGCGTTAATGAGTTCCTCTGAAACTGGAACTTCAACAAGAGTTAGTAGCTGTTCGGTTAGAAGTTCACGAGCCTGAAGACCCTGAGTGTATGACTTACTTCTCTTGATCTGCTCTTCAAGTGAAGAACGAAGTTCAGCAACAGTGTCGAACTCGCTAGCCATCTGAGCCCAAGCATCATCAAGAGCTGGAAGTTCGCGCTCCTTGACAGCGTTTAGGGTAACTGTGATTTCAGCTTCCTGACCCGCCTTGTCGCCACCAACTAGCTTGCTCTTGAAGGTTGTGGTCTCCCCTGCAGTCAAAGTGTCTAGTGCATCATCTATTCCATCAAGCAGTGAATCGCTACCAATCTCGTAAGAGATGTTCTGAGCTTGGTCAATCTGAGTGCCATCAACTGATGCAATCAAATCGATAGAAGTGAAGTCACCCTTCTTAGCAGGACGCTCAACAGTTACTAGAGTTCCAAAACGTGAACGTAGACGATCAAGCTCTGCTTCAACTTCAGTCTTCTCAACCTTGATGGTGTCAACTGTTACTTTCAAACCCTTGAATTCAGGAAGCTTGATTTCAGGTCTAACTTCAACTTCGATTTCGACAACCAAATCACCAGCAAAAGTTTTCTCGTCTGGAGTTGACTTCACATCAGCGGAAGGCTGACCAAGAGGACGTAGTTTTTCCTGCTCGATAGCTTTGCGGTAAATAGAGTCAAGACCGTCGTTGATTGCGTGAGCCAAGATAGCTCCACGGCCAACTCTCTGATCAAGGATCGCAGCTGGAATCTTGCCCTTACGGAAACCAGGAATGTTTACTGTCTCAGCGATGTGCTCGTAGGCGTGATCGAGGCTTGGCTTGAAATCTACTGGATTCACCTCGATGGTTAGCTTCACACGAGTTGGGGTTAGGCGTTCAACAAAAGTCTTCAACGGTATCTCCTGAGCAAGGTTTCACTTAAAGTGAACCGGTTTTGTTTATCAAAAATGGTCGGGGTGACAGGACTCGAACCTGCGATATCCTGCTCCCAAAGCAGGCGCGCTAGCCACTACGCTACACCCCGGTGGTTTTTACCCTTACTTTCGCAAGAACAAAACAACCTTGGTAATCCTAACCCATAGAATGTATTTGCGCTTAAAGTTATAAGCATTGCGGATGTAGCTCAATGGTAGAGCCTCAGTCTTCCAAACTGATGGTGCGGGTTCGATTCCCGTCATCCGCTCCAATTACCTCTGACAGCCTGGGCACCAGTAGAGCTTCCTAGTGGCCATAATCTCAATAACTACAGTGCCTGAGCACCTAAGACAAGGCAAACCTTCCCTTTTATAGACATAGTTCCGGTCAGCCTTTTTAGGCCGTTTGGTGAGCAATTCTTCCCGAGTGATCATGAATCCAGTCCTAACCCCGACCTTCATGAGCTTCACCGAATCCTCCCAAAGGGAAACTATCTTTTCCTCTGAAAGCTGATTTCCAAGGACATGAGGACTAACCCCGGCTCGGAACAATATCTCTGCACGGTAGACATTTCCGATGCCGCTGATCACATCCTGATTCATTAGTAGCAAGCCAATTGCGCTCTTTGACGATCTGACTCGGTCAACGAACTTTGCCTGCTGGATTTGTTTAGGGTCAGGGTTAGTTGGGTCTGGACCTAATCTCTTTTCTATTAACTTCA
Organism: Auritidibacter sp. Marseille-P8566; assembly: GCA_945896925.1. Taxonomy (GTDB): domain Bacteria; phylum Actinomycetota; class Actinomycetes; order Actinomycetales; family Microbacteriaceae; genus Rhodoluna. Next base: position 7,183 of record CAMDEV010000021.1, on the reverse strand, counting down.
CCGACTTGGTATCGATGACTTCACAAACTGTTGGGCCTCGAAGATCTGCAATGTTTTCTTCATTAAAGAATCGAACTCGGACTGCACCTGTCAGAGTCTCTTCTTTATCTCTAGCGACAAATCTCCATTTACCGTAAATACCTAGGTGCACCCGACAGGTCAGCTTGTTGTCAAAGTCAATAAAAAGCTGCTTACCAATGGCTCTAACGTTTTTGATATTGTGACCGGTAATGAGCTCTGCCTCAGAGCTGAATCTTCCTTGCGGAGAATCAACCAGGACAGGCTTTCCCTTGAACAACTTATTCAGTTGATTGGCAATGCGTTGAACTGAATGACCCTCAGGCATAGAAACTAAAGAATCTCACCGGTTTGCTCGTAGCTACCGATCTTGCCAATTCTGCGAATGTGTCTTTCATCTTGTGAGAAAGGCTCTGCAACAAAAGCAGTAATAAGTTCTAAGACTTCTTCTTGACTGTGCTGGCGAGCACCAACAGCAACCACGTTTGCATCGTTGTGTTGACGAGCAAGCTTTGCAGTGTCCAGATTCCAAACTAAAGCAGCTCTAATGCCTTTGACCTTATTAGCAGCAATCTGCTCCCCGTTACCAGAACCACCAAGAACGATACCTAGTGCCAGAACACCAGCATCCTCATCGGCTCTAACTGCCAAGGCTGCATTTATGCAGAAGCTTGGGTAGTCATCCAGCGGGTCGTATTCCTTAGGCCCGTGGTCAAAGACCTCATGACCTGCCTTTGAAAGCTCGGTAATAAGGAAGTGGCTAAGGTCTAGACCTGCGTGGTCTGTGGCTATGTGTATACGCATTTAGGGCTTCTTTTTAGAGTTATCGTTGGTCAATACTAGGCTAGTTCCTAATAACCCTTAACAACCATTGGAGTTTGTAATGCCTGCAGAAAACCTAACCCGCCTGGAAGCCATTGAGCGTGCAGAGCTAGTTGAGGTCCTCTCATACACCGTTGAGCTAGATCTACAAAAAGGCGAGGAAGTCTTTGGTGCCACCACCACTGTCAAATTCAACAGCCACAAGATCGGTGCTTCAACTTTCATTGACGCCATCACTAAGACCGTTCACCGAGTTACCCTAAACGGCAAAGACCTAGATGTTGCTTCAGTAAGCGATGGCATCCGCATCCAGCTAGATAACCTTCAGGCAGAGAACGAACTAGTTGTCGTCAGCGATAACCCTTACATGCACACCGGTGAAGGTCTGCATAGATTCGTTGACCCAGTAGACCAAGAGGTTTACCTATACACCCAGTTTGAAGTTCCAGACTCAAGAAGAATGTTTGCTGTCTTCGAGCAGCCAGATCTAAAGGCAACTTTCCAGTTCACAGTTTCAGCTCCTTCTAAATGGAAGATGATTTCTAACTCTCCTACCCCAACCCCAGTTGACCGAGGAGACGGAACATCAATCTGGGTATTCGCACCAACTCCAAGAATCTCTTCATACATCACAGCTCTTATCGCAGGCCCATACTCAGAGTGGCGCGACAAGCTAATCTCAAGCGATGGCAGAACAATCCCACTGGGTGTTTACGGAAGATCTTCGCTTGCTAAATACATCGACGCTGATTACATCTTCGAAAAGACTAAAGAGGGTTTCACCTTCTTCGAAGAGCAGTTCCAGTATCCATACCCATTTGAGAAGTATGACCAACTCTTTGTTCCTGACTTCAACGCAGGTGCGATGGAGAATGCAGGAGCCGTCACCATCACTGAGAGCTACGTTTTCCGTGGCGCTGTTAACGGCTTCATTAAAGAACGCAGAATCATTACTGTTCTTCACGAACTAGCTCACATGTGGTTCGGTGACCTAGTCACCATGCGTTGGTGGAATGATCTATGGCTTAACGAGTCATTCGCTGAATACGCTTCATACCTTGCAACAGCAGAAGCAACCGAATACAAAGAAGCTTGGACAACTTTCACCTCTCACGAGAAGTCATGGGCATATAGAGAAGACCAGATGCCTTCAACTCACCCAGTAGTTGCAAACATCCGTGACCTTGAAGATGTTCAGGTTAACTTCGATGCGATTACCTACGCCAAGGGTGGTTCAGTGCTAAGACAACTTGTTGCCTGGGTTGGTCAAGAGAACTTCATGAAGGGTCTTGCCTCATACTTCAAGAAGCACGCCTTCGGTAACGCCGAATTAGTAGATCTACTAACCGAACTAGAGCTAACTTCTGGTCGTGAACTTCGTGACTGGTCAAAGCTTTGGCTTGAAACCTCAGGTGTGAACACTCTTCGCGCGGAACTAACCGAAGATGCCGATGGCAACATCTCAGCATTCTCTGTTCTGCAGTCACACCACCCTGACTACCCAACCCTTAGACCGCACCGTCTAGGTATTGGTTATTACAACAACCAGAACGGGAAGCTAGTTCGCACCCACCGAGTTGAAATTGACATCGATGGCGCTAAGACTGAAGTTCCAGAACTAATTGGAACAGCACGTCCTGATCTGATTCTTTTGAACGATGGTGACTTGGCATACGCCAAACTACGTCTAGACGAGCGTTCATGGCAGACCACTTTGGATCACCTAGCTGACTTCACTGACTCACAGGCGAGAGCACTGCTTTGGGGTGCTGCTTGGGATTCAACCAGAGATGCCGAGGCAGATCCGAAGGACTTTGTTCACCTAGTTCTAAAGAACATAGCCACTGAGTCAAACGCAACCGCGATGATGACTCTGCTAAACCAGTTGGTAACAGTTCAGAGCATGTATCTAAAGCCTGAGAACAGAGCAGAATACAAAACCATCATTGGTGATGCACTGCTAAGGATGGCAAGAGCAGCTGAAGCAGGATCAGAAGCACAACTTCAGTTCCTAAAGTTCACTCCTCGTTTTGCTTCAACTCCAGAGCACGCAGCCGCTCTACGAGCAATCCTCTCTGGCGATGAGAAGCTCTCTGGTCGCGAGATTGACACCGACCTGAAGTGGGACCTACTAACTGGTCTGGTAACCCTAGGGGCTGCAGATGTTGCTGAGATCGATGCAATGCTGGCAACAGACAACACTGCTAATGGACAGAAGGCTGCAGCCCTTGCCAAGGCGTCTGTTCCAACAGCAGAAGCTAAAGCTTCCGTTTGGCACACCGCAGTTGAAACCAATGACTGGTCAAACACCATCCTGCAGTATTCAACTCTTGGTTTCTCAAGAGGAGCGAACGTTGAACTACTTGCTCCTTACGTTGAAAAGTATTTCCAGGATGTTCTGAAGATATGGAACACCAAGACCTTCAAGATGGCCGAGTATGCAATTGTGAATCTTTACCCAATCACTATTGCAACAAAGGAACTAGCAGATAAGACCAGAGCATTCCTAGACACTCCTGAGATCGCTGCAATTCCTGCACTTCGCCGTCTATTGGTTGAGAACCTAGATCCAATCGACCGTGCTCTCAAAGTTCAGGCTAAAGATAACTAAGCATGTTTAACTCTGACTTCACCGAGGCGATGGCTGCTTTTTATGTGAGCTGGGGTCCAGTAATTCGCATAGTACTTGCAATCGTTGCTGCCTTAATTCTTCGAGCTGTTTTGCAGTTCTCGATCAGGAGACTGATCAAGGGTGTTGCACTGAGTGTGAAGAAGATTGAAGGCAATGGTTACGACCACTCTCCGGTAGCGCAAGCTCGATTGATGCAGAGAACTAGAACAATTGCATCGGTTTTAGGAAATCTTGCGACCTGGGGTTTGATGTTCACCGTGGTGAGCGTGATTCTCTCTGAAGCTGGAGTCTCCCCTGGAGCTATCTTTGCTGGTGCTGGAATTCTCGGTGCTGGTCTTGGTTTTGGAGCTCAGTCACTGGTCAAAGACCTAATCTCGGGTTTGTTTATTGTCTTTGAAGACCAATATGGTGTTGGCGATTCAGTTGATCTAGGCCAAGCCAGTGGTGTCGTTGAAAGTGTTGGCCTAAGAGTTACTCAGGTTAGAGATCTGGAGGGAACTCTCTGGTTCGTCCGCAATGGTGAGATTGTTCGCGTTGGTAACCAGTCTCAGGGTTGGGCAAGAATCGTAATCGATGTCGCACTTGAATACAACAGCAACCTAGATAAGGCTCATGAGTCACTAACAAGAGCAGCAAAAGCAATCAAGGACAAGAGTGCTCTGATTGGTGATGCTGAAGTATGGGGCATCAACGCTCTATCAGGAGATCAGGTCATTGTTCGCCTAGTTCAGAAGACTAAGCCTGAAGAAAAAGATGATCTCGCTCGTGAACTAAGAAAGTTAGTGAAGACAGAGCTAGATAAGTCAAAGATCAAGCTTGCCTCCGGTCAGAACTCCATCTACGTAAACGTCAAAGGCTAATGAGCGACCAAGAGTTCGAAGACAAAGACAGAGTTGAAACTCTTCGTCTAGTTACTAACACTGGTCAAGATGTTGAAGGTAACCTCTACGAACTTGTTGGCGGTAAAGAATTCTTCAAGAATCTCTGTGCAAAGTTCTATGAGGGTGTTGCCACCGATGAGCTCTTAAGGCCGATGTATCCAGAAGAAGATCTAGGTCCGGCAGCAGAGAGATTGCAACTGTTCTTAGAGCAGTATTGGGGTGGGCCTAAGACTTACCAAGAACAAAGGGGTCACCCGCAACTTCGACTTCGTCACCAGCCATTCAAGATAAACCCTGCCGCTCGCGCTGCTTGGGTTAAACACATGAGGGCTGCTCTTGATGATCAGAAACTTCCGGCTCTCTACGATGCTCAGATGTGGGCATATCTAGATAGAGCTGCGACAGCAATGCTCAATACTTTTGAGGACTAACCTGCAATAGGAACGTAGTCAGTTGCGAACTTAGAAAGTACATGTCCGTGAGCAGGGCTTAGTCGCAACCAATCCCCTGACAGATACCAAGGCACTTGTTCGCCTTCGGTTAGAAATCCTAAGCCAGCAGCAACGAAGGCTGCCCCTGCTGGAATTGGGAACTTGTAGTCAATTGACTTTGACCAGATCTCTCCTCTGATCTTGGCTGCCAGTGGACCACCAACAGATGTTGGTAATGCTGCTGAAACTTCAGCAACACCTTTGGTAGCAGCTGCAGTCAGTTCTTCCTGGGAGAAGTATCCACCCAGTTCCCAACCACTTCTGGTTGGAGTTTCATTACTCCAGTGCACGGTGTATTCGGTTGATGGAATACTCAGAGTGTTTGAGGAAAGGGTTTGCCCGGTGACCTTCGATAAACGATTGATGAGACTGAAGTTCTTCTCTGTCTCAACTGAGTCACCGTTTAGTAGTTGGGCTAGTTCTGAAATTGGGTAAGCGACATCAAACTCAGCGGACTTTGCTAGAGCTAGCGTTCTAAGCCCAAGAATTACCGGTGCTGTTTCTGCAAGCTTGAGGCTATAGGTTGGCGAGACGTAAACCGTTAGAACATCTCCGTATGCTCGAAGCCTTACTCCACCTTCCGGATCCATCTTCAGCGCACGGTTGATGTATTTGGCTAGGTCGGATACGTCATCAGACTCAGGAAACTCAATAAAGTGATTCAAGTTCTAATCTCTTGTTAGTCGACGATAGGTAGATCTGTGTGGCTTTGCTGCCTCTGGACCTAGTCTTGCAATCTTGTTCTCTTCGTAGGCTTCGAAGTTTCCTTCGAACCAGTACCAGTTGTCTGGGTTATCGTCAGTGCCTTCATAAGCCAGGATGTGGGATGCAACTCTGTCAAGGAACCATCTATCGTGCGTGATGACTACAGCACAACCAGGGAACTCTAGTAAAGCGTTCTCCAAAGATGAAAGTGTTTCAACATCTAGATCGTTTGTTGGCTCATCCAGGAGCAACAGGTTTCCACCCTGCTTCAGGGTGAGAGCTAGGTTTAGGCGGTTTCGCTCACCACCAGATAACACACCTGCAGGCTTCTGCTGATCTGGGCCTTTGAAACCAAAGGCTGCAACATAAGCACGAGAAGGCATTGTTACGTTTCCAACCTGAAGGAAGTCAAGGCCATCGGAAACAACTTCGAACAAAGTCTTAGCTGGATCAATACCGCCACGTGATTGATCAACATAAGAAACTTTTACGGTCTCACCAATCTTTAGCTCTCCACCGTCAAGCTTCTCCTGACCAATGATGGTCTTGAACAGAGTTGACTTACCAACACCGTTTGGACCGATAACTCCAACGATTCCATTTCTAGGAAGGCTGAAAGTCAAACCACTGATAAGTGATCTTCCTTCGAAACCTTTTTGCAGGTTTGAAGCCTCAAGAACAATATTTCCAAGGCGTGGGCCAGGTGGAATCTGAATCTCTTCGAAGTCCAGTTTTCTTGTTCTATCTGCTTCTGCAGCCATCTCTTCGTAACGAGCTAGACGAGCTTTTGACTTTGTCTGTCTAGCTTTTGGAGATGATCTAACCCAGTCGAGTTCGTCAGTTAGACGCTTAGCAAGCTTCGCGTCCTTCTTCCCTTGCACTTCCAAACGCTCTTGCTTCTTCTCAAGGTAGGTTGAGTAGTTTCCTTCGTAAGGGTAAGCACGACCTCTATCAAGTTCAAGAATCCACTCAGCTACGTTGTCTAGGAAGTATCTATCGTGTGTTACAGCTAGCACAGCACCTGGATACTTTGCCAAGTGCTGCTCTAACCAGAGCACTGATTCAGCGTCAAGGTGGTTTGTTGGTTCATCAAGAAGAAGCAAATCTGGCTTTTCTAAAAGCAACCTACATAACGCAACTCGTCTTCGCTCTCCACCTGAAAGGTGAGTAACCGGAGTATCACCTGGTGGACAACGAAGAGCATCCATAGCCTGATCTAACTGTGAATCTAGATCCCAAGCATCTAGGTGATCTATCTCTTCTTGCAGAGTTCCCATCTCAGCCAAGAGAGTGTCGTAATCAGCATCTGGGTTAGCAAGTTCAGCGCTTATCTCGTTAAAACGATCTAGCTTTCCCTTGATGTGTGAGACAGCTTCTTCAACGTTTCCTAGAACTGTCTTCTCTTCGTTTAGCGGTGGCTCTTGCAGCAAGATACCCACGCTGTGTCCTTGAGCCAGTCTTGCTTCACCGTTGGATGGTATGTCTAGGCCAGCCATGATCTTCAGAACAGTCGACTTACCGGCACCGTTAGGACCAACAACACCAATCTTTGCGCCTGGGTAAAAGGCAAGCGTTACATCGTCAAGAATGACCTTGTCACCGTGCGCTTTACGCGCCTTAATCATTTGGTAAAT
>CAMDEV010000020.1 GCA_945896925.1 Auritidibacter sp. Marseille-P8566 | reverse complement strand
GCCGATGACTGGTTCGTTGATCCAATTCTTAGAACTATTCTCGGGGGAGACCAAAGCGCAGATACCAACCCACTAGCTTGGCAACGTGACGCACTCTGCTCACAGACCGATCCTGAGGCTTTCTTCCCAGAAAAGGGCGGCTCAACCAGGGATGCAAAGCGTATCTGTTCAGGTTGTGATGTCCGTCAGCAGTGTCTGGACTATGCACTTGCTAACGATGAGCGTTTCGGGATCTGGGGCGGCCTAAGCGAGCGCGAACGTCGCAAGCTAAAGAAGCGCGCCTAGTTCTAGGTCAGGCCACGGCGTGAGTGTGCGTGTGGTGGCAGTCGTTGTATCCAACGACGAACCCCAATATCTTCAGAGTGCTTTGACGGCACTTGATAATCAAAGTTTTCGTGTCGAACGCACATTGGTTGTCGACTCTTCTTCAAACCCCGAAGTAGATAAAGTCCTGGACACATTTGTATCTTCCTCATCACACAATGCTGTTCTCCAAATAAAAGAGTCTGCAAGTTTTGCAGAACTAGCTGCAACTGGAATTAAACAAGCGCTTCAGGGCTACGGCTCAATAGATGACATCGCCATTTGGTTGCTTCATGATGACAGTGCTCCCGAGGTGCATGCGCTAGCTGAATTAGTAAGAGCGCTGGAGCTCTCACCTTTGGTGGCGATTGCTTCTCCGAAACAAGTTTCGTTTGAGAATCCAAAACTTATTGAGCAGATGGGTTTGACAGTCACCAGGTCATTGAAGCCTTTCTCGCTAGTGACCAATGAACTAGATCAGAAGCAATTTGATTCAATGAGCGATGTACTCGCAGTTACCAGCAGCGCGATGTTGATTCGAGCAACAAGTTGGGCAGACCTAGGAGGTTACTCGCTAGACGCTCCAGAACTAGCAGCAGATATTGATTTGGGTATCAGAGCCAGACATAACGGCAACCGAGTGATTGTTGTTCCAACTGCTCGAGTGCGGCACGCACAACTATCTCTTGCTGGAAAGAGAAAGAAGAAGTGGCTTGGCGGTTCTGTGAAGTATGGAATTGCAAAAGCTACCAATCATCTAAGGCTTTCTCACAGCCCGCTCCTACTAGCGTTTCTCTATTGGTTGGCGTTGCCGGTTTATTCAATAATCCAAGTTATCTGGCTGCTGCTAGTCAAACGACCTGACCGAATCCTCTTCACCCTGAAGGCGAACCTCTGGGCGTTCTTTACCATTCGTGCGCGCTTGAGAGATCGGCACGGCTATCCAATTAAGAAGTTTGCTCAACTTTTTGCAACCCGTGAACAGGTCAAGGCCAAAACAAGGCTTGCCTTTGAGTATGCGGAGCAGAAACTAAAACTAGAAAGTTTTAGTTCAACAGTTACTCCTCTTCGACCAAGCTTGGGCTTTGCAGCAAGCGGTGGACTTTGGTGGATGTTTGCTCTGATTGCAATCTCTTGGCAATTCCTTCCACTTGGCGAAAGCGTTAATGGTGGATTTGCTTTACCTTTGAGCGATAGTTGGCTACAACTTTTCTCAAACACGGGAGCCAGTTACCAGAGCATAGGGTTGGGCTTGGCTGCTCCAAGCGATCCATTCAACTGGGTTCTTCTGGCTATTGGTTCGCTTACCTTCTGGGCACCGAATCTTGCGTTGACTTCATTACTTTTACTCACCAAGGCGTTTGCGTTTGCTGGAGCTTGGCGTTTGATTTCACTCATCACAGCTCGTGGCTCGCTCAGAAGCATTCTGGCTCTGGTGTACGCATTCTGGCCTGCGCTCACCGTTGCGCAGAATGAAGGTAATTTCCCAGCAGTAATCTTCAGCATTGCATTGCCATGGTTCATCTTTAGCCTGGCAAGAGCTGCTCGTATCGGGGCGACAACGTCTGTGCGATCAGCAGAACAGGCTTGGTCTTGGATTGCCGTGAGCGGATTGCTATTTGCAGTTGTGACTTTGAGCGCACCAAGTGTGTTACTTGGTTTAGTAGCAATCGGAATCCTTATTGCAGTTATTGCATTTAAGCGAGTTGGTTCACTTCTATTTATTGCTCTACCCACTGGCGCACTAGTCCTCCCTTACTGGGTATTCCAGATTTTGGGAAACAACAATTGGTTAGGAATGCTTGCAGATCCAACAATCTCCCTACCCAGTGAAAAGTCGAATCTGGTTAATCAGTTAATTGGGGGAGACCAGCTTCTCGGTTGGGCAGCCCTTGGTTTGATCGGACTTGCACTCTTTTCGCTGCTAAGCAAAGCAAAGGGAGTGCTTGTTGCTTGGTTCATTGCGCTCATAGCCCTGGCAAATCTAATCTTCGTTTCAGGAATCAGCTTTACCGGTGGCGGTGTCGGTTCAATTTTTGTTGACCCAACAGTAACCGTTCAGAACTCCTCTGCTCCAGCACTGATGCTCTTGGCCCTGTCCGTTCTAGTTGCTGTTGCGCTCTGGCTCGAGTCCCTTACTCGAAATGGAGTTAGAGCTCTTGTAGTTGGTATTGCAGGTTTGGCTGTGGCAGGCCCTTTGGCGGTTAGCTCTGCACTGAGTATCAATCAGACTAGTTTTGGTCAAGCAAGGAACATTCCTGCGATTGTCACTGCTGAAGCTGCCGCCGGCAGTCCGTTAAAGCTTTTGGTAATTACCAGTGATAAGGACATGCATTTCAGATCGGAAGTAATTTGGCCTGACGGAGTCAAACTGGACACTATCTCAACTGCGTATCGACTCAGTTCCTTGAATGCGGGGACTCTCAAGGATTCACCAGGTCAGGAATTGATTGCGAATCTCGTTGCTAACTTGGTTTCAGCTAATGGAAAAAACCTTACGGATAGTTTCAAAAAGTCTGGAATCGGTTATGTTGTAGTGCCTGATCGCGATGGCAACGGAGACTTAGGTGTTGCTCTGAACTCTGTATCTCAGCTTGAGGAAGTTGGCGTGACAGAGTTCGGCCAACTCTGGAGAGTTAGAGAAGTGTCGGCTCAAGGTAAGACAGAACTCCCACTTTGGTCAATAACCAAAGGTGTTCAACTTGGAGTCTTGGTTGGATTTATGCTTTTGGCACTGCCTACTTCTCGCGGACGAAAAAAGCAGACCCAACTTTCCCCGGTTGAGAACTTTGGTTCAGAGGAGAGCGAGTAATGATTCTTCGAGTTCTCAGGACCTTACTTATCGCCGCAGCCTTTGTTGGAATGTATCTGTATGCGCCTGAGGTAGTGCAGCTCTCAACTGGAAAAGTTGAATCTGCTCAACGGGTGGTTAGCGCTAAAGACCTAACTCTGTCCTGTAATGGATCAGCCTTCACCAGTGGAGGTAATTCTGGAACGTCAACGTCTAAATTCTCACGACTAGGTTCAACCGTGGTCGCATTGAGCTACAGCGGTGTCAGCGGAACCACACTCAAAGGAGAGGGTGGAAAACTAACCAAGGGTTATGGGGTCAGGCAAGACCAGTCGTCAAAAATCAAGCAGGCGCAATCTCTTACCATCACAGATAACGATGGAACTATTGTTCAAGGTTCACCACTTCTCACCGCAAACCAAATGCAGGTATTGAGCGACAAGAAGATCAAGGGACTGCTAGCTGCTCCATGTCTACGTTCACAGAGTGAGTTTTGGTTAGTTGGCGGCTCTGTCGCAGTCGGCCGTGAGGCGATACTAATCCTTACTAACCCCACTGCAGTTGATGCCACTGTTGACCTTGAGATATTTACCGAGAATGGCATCTCACACAGTGCGGGGCTTTCCGGAATCGCAGTTGGCGCGGGTAGTACTGAAGTTATTCCGCTTGCCTCGTTTGTATTTAGGTCAGAGTCCATTTCGGTTCACGTGAAGAGTTTTGGTGGTTCAGTGACCGCTTTGATTCAACAGAAGGCAGTTCGAGGGTTGAAGGCTTCTGGTGCAGATTACATTTACCCAACTGGAGTAGCTCAAAAAGAGAGTGTCTTCCCAGGCATCTTGGTTAGAAGATCGATGGACAACGCCAAGCTTAGAAAGCGTGATGACAAGTACTCAGATGTTCGCCAGAACCTCAGAGTCTTTGTCCCTGGGGATAAGGATGCTCAGCTAACCCTTGAAGTTCTAGGAACAGATGAAGAAACTTTTGGAACAGTAATTTCGGTAACTGCTCCTGCGGGCAAGGTGACGGACTTTGATATCAATGGTCTTGCTGATGGGGACTATGTTGGATACCTGAGATCCGATCAAGAGGTTTTCTCAAGTATTCGATTGGTTAGAAGCAGAGTCGGTGACGATGCGTATACAGATTTTGCCTGGATCAATCCAGCTGAGGGATTCACTTCGCCAAGATATTTAGCTGTTCCTAAGGCTGGAATCAGTAAGTTATCTATCGCTAATCCAAGTTCAGAGGCAACCAAAGTCTCGCTGAAATTTGGTGAACTAACAGTCGAACGAAACATCGCAGCTGGTTCAGAAATTGTTTTACTTGCACCTAGTGGGCAAGCTATTGGAATTTTCCCAACCACCCAGCCGGTCTATTCAAATCTCGTTGTTGATGTGGCCGGAAGAATAGCGATACTTCCAGTCCTAGACGAGAAAAACCTTGGTGGTCAGGTTTGGATCAACGTCCACTAATTGTCTGAGTCATCTCCGAAGATTAGTTCCCAAGGTTCTTTCCCAATCAGGTGCGCTGCAGCTTCAAAGACATAGTGCTCGATTCTTACTCGGTCAGCGCTTGAACTATAGCCTTGAAGATTATCGAGCCTAAGAATAGGGAGTCGATATATAACTATGGTCATGGTCTCTGCCCTGGTGGACCATCTTCGTACGTGGGTTGAGTTCACCCCAAGAACTGGCGCATCCATAATTCGCCAATTCAAGTTGCCGAGCTCCTTGGGCCAGGTTTCACTGAGGTAGTCACAGGTGCTTGCGATGATTCCTGAGAACTGGTCTGAGGCTGAAGCCCCTGTTTTGTATAGCGAGCCGGATAGGGAGTGGCGAATGCCACGCCCGTGGCGGTCTCTAGAACGCTGGGCTCTGGCTCGGTCTAACATGATGCCATTGTATTCTTGTCTAGTTGATCGAAGGGAAATCGTGAGCGTTAATTGGGATGCCATTGTCAAAACATATGATGTTCGTGGCCTAGTAAATATTGACCTGACTGCAGAAGTCGTTGAAACTCTAGCTGCTGGCTTCGTTGATGAGTTAGAAGCAGCCGGTCAATCTGTAATTGTTGGACACGATATGCGTGACTCCTCTCCACTGTTTGCAGAGGCATTTGCTAAAGGTGCGCAGAAGCGTGGAGCAAACGTAATCTCTATTGGGCTTTGCTCTACCGACGAATCATATTTCGCATCAGGTTCCCTAAATCTTCCAGCAGCAATGTTCACTGCAAGCCACAACCCTGCCTCATACAACGGCATCAAATTCTCTCGGGCAGGTGCTCGAGGAATCAGTTTGGATACCGGACTTGCGGCTATTCGTGATCGCGCGAAGGTTTATCTAGCCGAGGGAATCCCTGAAGTTGATGAGCCTGGGACATTTTCCTCCAAGGATGTTTTGGCTGACTACGCTGCTTATCTGCGTCAGCTGGTTGACCTAACCCATGTGAAACCAATGCGTGTAGTAGTTGATGCAGCTAATGGTATGGGTGGACTAACTGTTCCAGCAGTGCTTTCAACTGCTGCAGGTTTACCGAAACTACCGATTGAAATCATCGACATGTATTTCGAGTTGGATGGAACCTTCCCAAACCACGAAGCCAACCCACTTGAGCCAGCTAACCTAGTCGATTTGCAGAAAGCAGTTGTTGAACACAAAGCTGACCTGGGTCTTGCTTTTGATGGTGATGCTGACCGCTGTTTTGTCATTGATGAGAATGGTGAGCCAGTAACACCGAGCGCTGTTGCTGCGATGGTTGCTCGTCGTGAGATTGCCAGAGTGAAAGCCCTAGGTGAATCGAAAGATATCACCGTGCTATACAACTTGATTACCTCTCGAGTAGTTGCTGAAGTAATTGCGGAAGATGGCGCAAATGGCGAGCGAACCAAGGTCGGTCACTCATTGATCAAGGATCGAATGGCTGAGACAAATGCAATCTTTGGTGGGGAGCACTCAGCTCACTATTACTTCAGGGATTTCTGGGGTGCAGATAACGGCATGTTAGCTGCAATGCACGTCTTGGCTGAATTTGGCTCTCAGACAGAGAGCCTCTCGGCTATTTCAAAGCAATACAACCCATACTTCCTAAGTGGGGAGATCAACTCTCGAGTTGAAGATGTGCCTGCGGCGAAAGCCAAGGTTGAAGCTAGATTTGCCGATTCCAGCACTATCGACTACTTCGATGGCATCACTATCTCAGGCTCTGATTCAGCAGGGGACTGGTGGTGGTTGAACGTTAGAGCGTCTAATACCGAGCCTCTACTTCGCCTAAACGTTGAGGCTAAGACCCAGAGCACTATGGAATCACTCAGGGATGAAGTCCTGGCTCTTATCCGAAGCTAGTTTCGGGGTTTTATAACGAACTGGAAACGGGGATAATAGAGTCAATGAAGCCTATGAATAATTCAACCGAAACCCGTGTCGACTACAAAGTTGCAGACATTGCCCTTGCTGACTACGGACGGAAACAGATCCAGTTAGCTGAAAACGAGATGCCAGGACTTATGTCTCTGCGCGAAGAGTTTGGCCCCCTCCAACCACTGCGTGGTGCTCGCATTGCTGGTTCACTTCACATGACCATCCAGACTGCAATTCTGATTGAGACTCTGGTGTCTCTTGGTGCAAAGGTTCGTTGGGCTTCCTGCAACATCTTCTCAACCCAGGACGAAGCTGCCGCGGCTGCAGTTGTTGGACCACACGGAACTATTCAAGCCCCTAAGGGTGTCCCAGTTTTTGCCTGGAAGGGTGAAAGCCTCGAAGAGTATTGGTGGTGCACCGAGCGTATCTTCGACTGGACTGAAGAAGCCATGGCTGAAGGTGCAGATTACATTGGCCCAAACATGATTCTTGACGATGGTGGAGATGCAACTCTTCTAGTTCACAAAGGTCGTGAATTTGAACTAGCTGGTTCAGTGCCACCAGCAGGTGTCGAGGATAACGAAGAGTATCGAGTAATTCTTAATCTGCTTGCTGAGCAGTTCAAGATCTCTAACAACAGATTCACTCGTATCGCTGAAGACATCTATGGTGTTACCGAAGAAACCACAACCGGTGTCAAGAGACTTTACGAAATGCTAAAGCGTGGAGAGCTACTATTCCCAGGCATTAACGTAAATGACTCAGTAACAAAATCTAAGTTTGATAACAAGTATGGAATTAGACACTCGCTACCTGATGGTCTAAACCGTGCAACAGACATTCTCATCGGCGGTAAGACTGCTTTCATCGCAGGCTACGGAGATGTTGGTAAGGGTGCAGCTGAAGCCATGCGTGGTCAAGGAGCTCGAGTAATCATTTCTGAGGTGGACCCAATCTGTGCTCTGCAGGCAGCTATGGATGGTTACCAGGTAACAACTATTGATCGGGTAGTTTCTGAAATCGACTTCTTTGTGACTGGAACTGGTAACGCAGGAATCATTAGACCTGAGCACATCGAGAAGATGAAGCATCTTGCAGTTATCGCGAATATTGGTCACTTTGATAATGAGATTGATATGGATGGCATCGCACGCATGCCTGGTATCAAGAAAATTGAAGTAAAGCCTCAGGTTCACCAATGGGAGCTGCCTAATGGTAAATCAGTTCTTATCCTTTCCGAGGGAAGATTGATGAACCTTGGTAACGCTACCGGTCACCCATCTTTTGTCATGAGCACATCGTTTAGCAATCAGGTACTAGCCCAGATCGAGCTATTTACCAAGAGGTCGGAATACCCAATCGGCGTCTATATATTGCCTAAACACTTGGACGAGAAAGTTGCTCGTCTGCACCTTGATGCTCTTGGAGTTGAATTGACCCAACTCTCAAGCGACCAGGGAAGATACATCGGAGTGGAGCCACAGGGCCCATTCAAGCCAGATCACTACAGATACTAGAAAGTAGTTGGATGTTTAAAATCCTTATCGTCGAAGACGATGATGCTCTTCGCGAAACATTAGAAATTGGTTTACGTTCAAATGGGTTTGACGTTTGCCAGGCAGCTACCGGTACTGATGCAATTCCAGTATTCGAAAAGCACAAGCCAGATCTAGTCTTACTAGACCTGATGTTGCCAGGAAAGAATGGCATCGAGATATGTCACGAACTACGCCAAACCTCAGGTGTCCCAATCATCATGCTGACGGCTAGAACAGATGACAATGACATGATTCGCGGTCTTGAAGCTGGAGCTGATGATTACGTCACCAAGCCATACAAGATTGAAGTTCTAGTCTCTAGAATCAAGGCTCGTCTTCGCCCTATCAAGCAGGTCCAGCACACCATTATCAAGCTCGGCCCTATAGAGATAGATACTCTAAGCCACGAAGTACTAAGACACGGCAAGAAAGTCTCTCTTACTCCACTGGAGTTCAAGCTGTTGCTTACTTTGGCATCTCACCCTAACGAAGTCTTCTCAAGAGAGATGCTTTTGGAGCAGGTTTGGGAATACACATATAAGGCTGATACCCGCCTGGTGAACGTGCACGTCCAGAGACTTCGTTCAAAGATCGAAGAAGACCAAGAAGATCCAAAGTTAGTGCTAACCGTTCGCGGTTGGGGCTACAAAGCTGGGCCTGAGTAAATGTTCATCGGCCGCATCTATAAGGCGGCTCTAGGCCGATTCAGGTCTTCGCTGCAGCTTAGAGCACTTGCATACACAGTTGCTCTATCTGGTTCCGCCCTTGTTCTTTTGGGTGGGGTGCTCAGCTTCTCAATTGGTAATGGACTTTTCAGCACGAGAACAGAGCAAGCTGAACTTGAAAGCCATCGCGCAACCTTTGCGGTGTCAAGAGTGTTTTCCGGTGTCACTGGAACAAACCAACAGCAACTCTCAAAAGCTATTGCTGAAGTAGTTCCAGAACTAGAATCCATCGGTGTCTCTCAGTCCCGTCAAGTTGCATTTCTCTACTCTGGATCAAAGAATTCCAAGAAATACAGCAGCCCAAAATCTGCCAATTTTGATCTGAATCTAATCACTCCAGAGTTCAGAGCACGAGTCCTAGCAACTGAAGACATTGAAAGTCAGACGGTTCAGATTACTCGCGGGGGAGAATCAATTCCTGCGATTCTGATTGGACAACGATTTGAAGTTCCAAAAGGGCATCCGTATGAACTGTATTTGGTCTATGACATGTATAACGAGCAGCAGACCTTGGGATTTGTGCAAAGAACCCTAGTGCTCGGTGGCTTGGTTACTTTGATGATCATTGGTTTCTTCTCTTTCTTGGTCACCAGCTGGCTGGTAAGGCCAGTGCGTGATGCTGCTGAAGTTAGCGAGTTCATCGCTGCCGGTGATCTTGATAGACGTCTACCGGTTAGAGGCAGTGACGTTATTGCTGTCCTAGCCACTTCGTTCAATCACATGGCGGACAGCCTGCAAGAGAAAATCAAGGCGATGGGGCATCTCTCAACGATGCAGCAACGCTTTGTCTCTGATGTCTCACACGAACTTAGAACTCCTTTGACTACCATGAAGCTCACCGCTGATTATCTTTACTCACAGCGAGAGAATTTCGATGACCTGAGCAAGAGATCAGCAGAGATTATGCACTCGCAGATGGATCGCTTCGATACGTTGCTAGCCGATCTACTAGAGATCTCTAGATACGATGCCGCTGGAGTAAAGCCTGAGTATGAAGTGCATGATCTGAACGGAATTGTTGGCACAGCTCTTGAATCAATTCAACAATTTGCAGATTCCAAAGGCGTCTATCTAGAAGTTGAAATTCCTTCGGGGGCGGTTCAGTGCGAAGTTGACGTTAGAAGAATTGAACGCATACTCAATAACCTGCTGACCAACGCAATCGAGCACAGCGAAGGTAAGCCGGTGAAGATTCGTGTTGGGCAAAACGAGACCGCAGTTGCAGTGAGCGTCACCGACCAGGGTATTGGCATGAGTGAATCTGAACTGGCTCAGGCATTTGAAAGATTCTGGAGAGCGGATCCATCGCGTAAGCGAACAACAGGTGGAACTGGTCTAGGTCTAGCAATCTCTATTGAAGACGCTCAGCTCCACGGTGGTCTGCTTGAAGTAACGGCAGCGCCAAATCTAGGTGCATGTTTCAGATTGACACTTCCTAAGCGACAGGATGTTGCGATGGGAGATTCTCCACTTGATCTAGCGCTCGAAAGCGAGAGCTAGTTTTCAACAGATCATGAATTGCTCTAAATCCGCGACTCAGTTAGTTGCATTATTTGTTGAGTGAACGAACTACTTAACTTCTTTTTACCCACACCCTGTATTCGCTGTCTCAAACCAGGTAGCCCCTTTTGTCTAAACTGCCAAAGCACAATTGAGCTGAGCAGTACCCCGACTAGCAGACTGGGAATACCAGGATTTGCCTTCTGTGAATATGGTGAGCTGTCTGCCAAGATCATCAACGCCATCAAAGAATCTGGTCAGACCAGTTTGATAGGACCTGTGGCTGGGTTGATGGCCAAGGACTGGCCACAGGAATTCTCAAAACCAACCCTCATTCCAATTCCCTCCTCTGCCAAGAACTATCGGAAACGCGGCTACCAACACATTCTGAAGCTAACTGCCGCTTTAGAAAAACGAATACCAGCTGCTAGGAGTGCTTCACTCTTGCGATCGGTAGGAGACCGAGTCGACCAAACAACTTTGAGCCCCACTGATCGAATAACAAACCTTGAAGGAGCTTTCAGCGTCGATTTGAGGGGCTATAAGTCAAGTGGAACACCAATAGTCCTAGTCGATGACGTAATAACCTCAGGGGCAACTATTCAGGCCGCATACAAGGCCCTAGCGGAGGCGGGGATAACCGTGGCCGGCTTCTGTGTATTTGCCGAAACTAAACCTAAAAGAGGGTGAATAGTTGGTCAAAATCAGAGATGGCTGGGTCAGTCTAAGATGGTAAGGCATACCTGAAAAGGATTTGGAGTTCATTTTGGCATCAATTATTGACCGTCTGCTACGTGCCGGTGAAGGCAAAGTCCTAGCCAAGCTACGCACCATCGTCTCTCA
>CAMDEV010000019.1 GCA_945896925.1 Auritidibacter sp. Marseille-P8566 | reverse complement strand
CGTCGTGGCCCAAAGCCTTTAGCCTCTCAATTACCTCTTCGCCAAATCTTGATTCAAGCTGCAATTTACCTGCACCGGTTTCAAGGTCAGATGAATCACCAATTAGGTGCTGCCATCTAGGTGCTTCTGCAGCTTCTTGAACTGTGTATCCGAGATCGACTAACTGAACAATTAGTTGGAAGTTTGACTGAACTTGAATATTCGCTCCTGGTGTTCCACCGACATAGGCCAATGAGCCATCAGGGTTTGTAACAGTCCAAGCGTTTAGTGTGTGAGCCGGTCTCTTACCAGGTTCGATGAAGTTTGGGTGATTGGAATCAAGGTTGAAACCGGTAGCCCTATTGTTCAGAAGAACACCAGTACCCTTCGGCACAAAGGCAGAACCAAAACCATGGAAGACGCTCTGAATCCAAGAAACAGCATTACCTTCAGCATCAGCGACGATGAAATATGTGGTGTCACTTCCCTCAGACACATTTCCTTCTGGACCATTCCAAGCCTTTGTCATGTCTATCTGCTTACGACGATTAGCAATGTGCTCTGCTGAAAGAATGCGATCAACATCGACCGGAGTGAACTCAGGGTCAGCCAGGATTTCATTTCTATCCAAGAAGCCAATCTTCTTAGCTTCAACCATTAGGTGCACTCTCTCAACTTCATCGAGTGACTTCAAGTCTTTGTCTTCAACAAGCAGCAACTCTTCCATCAGAATCATGCCTTGGGTGGGAGGTGGCTGGCCGTGCACTTGGTAGCCACGGTAATTAACGGTGAGTGGTTTCTCAACTCTGGTGAAGTGCTTAGCAAGATCCTCGTGATTAAACCAACCGTTGGTGCCTTCAACAATTAGGTCTGCAATGGCTCCCTTGTAGAAAGCATCTCTTCCCTCAGCCGCAATCAACTTCAGAGTCTTGGCTAAATCTTTTTGAATGACAAGATCACCAATAGACAGTGTTGTATCGATGCCCATGTCACTAAAGAATGTTGACTCCGGGAACTGCTTTAGGAAGAACTGGATTCTCATTACGAAATCTCTGGTTGCTGCAAAGCCCTCTTCCGCATATCTAATTGCCGGAGCAAGTATTTGCTCCATCGGCAACTTGCCGTATCTCTCGTGAGCCGCAAACCAGGTTGAGACAGTTCCAGGAACTGTTGCTGACCTTGGTCCGTGGTGGTCAATTGTGTCTCTGAAGGCACTAGAGACAGCGCTTTGTCCGGCTTCACCGGAACCGTTGAAGGCTAAGTTCTCTTTGGTCTTAGCGTGGTGAGTGATTAGAAAGGCATCTCCACCAAGTTGTGAAGCACCTGGTTCAACAACAGAGATTACTGCACTTAGTGCAATACCAGCGTCAATGAATGATCCACCAGCTCTAAGTATCTCTAGAGCGGCTGAGACAGCTAGTGGCTGACTAGCTGCTGCCCCGCCATTACGTGAGTAAACAATTCCACGGTGAGTTTTCATGCCTGTCCCTAGTTCTATTTGAAGTTCTTCCCGAACGCTTCTCTTAGAGTAACCGAGTGAAGTTTCCGGGTTTGGATGATGTTCAGGATTTGGTTCATTGTCTCAGGAGCTTTGTTTCGATTAGCGTGGCTAATAACAATTCTTCCATTAGCAATCCACTCGTTTGCATTCTGGACAATTCTCTCCTGTGAAGGATTACCGGTGTCACCTAAACTTCCATACCAGGTTACTGGGGCGGTGTATCCAAGTTCGGCAGCAATCTTTAAGAGATTGGCATTCCAACTACCGTAGGTGGGTCTGAAATATGGTCTGGCGTCATAGTCAAATTCTTCAAGTAAGAACTTGTGACAGCCCTCAAGCTCTTTTCTTATCACTGCAGAGCTTGTGGTGGTGAGGTCTTTGTGAGTAACCGTGTGATTTCCTAGTTGAACTTTGCCAGCTTTGATTAGTCTCAAGATCTGCTTCGAATGGTTACGCCAGGATGGATAGCTACTGGTGACAAAGAGAGTCAAGTGTTGATTCTTACCTTCAGCAATATCAAGATAAGCCTTGAGTGCGGAGCTACTTACCCCATCATCAACTGTCCACGCGAATCTTCTTGTTGAACTAGCTGGCAACATAGATATTGGCTTGGATCTAGCTTCAGCGGCTTCTATCTGAGGAATGAGCAGAGCAGACGTTGCTGCGGCAACGAAAGCCTGTCTAGTCAACTCCACCTGATAAGACTATGAGAGCAAGTTCCAGTAATTTGGGGGTTTGAGATAACGGCATAATAAAGATATGGACTTTCAAGGTAAGAAGATTCTCGTTATTGGTGCTTCAGGTGTATTTGGTTCTCTAATCTCTCAAACACTGGTGGCTCGTGGAGCGCATGTCTACGGTTCTGCTAAGGACTCAACCACAGCTGAGAAATTAACCGCACAGGTAAGCACTAAGTTGCTCCTTGATCTAGAAAATCCGGCCAGTATTGAAGCCGTAATCAGCTATCTAAGTTCTGAAACCCTAGATGGAATCATTAACGCTGCTGGTGTTGTTGGTTTCGGTAGAGCTCAAGAAACCAGCGCTACAGATGCAGCGAAACTAATGCAGATAAACCATCTAGGTCCAGCTGCTGTTATATCTGGGCTCTATGAATCTCTCAAACGAGCTGAGGGGAGCTTTGTTTCCAGCATCACCGGAGTAGTTGCCGAGAAAGTATTCCCTGGCATGTCCGCGTATACAACTAGCAAAACTGCTAACTCTGCTTTCCTATCTTCGATTGCGCTTGAGTGGCGCAGAGACAAGATTCAGATCACTGAGGCAAGACCAGGACACACCGAAACTGGCCTTGCTACCCGAGCTCTATTCGGTCAAGCACCCGCCTTCCCACAGGGCATGACTCCAGAGCACGTTGTTGAGGTAATCCTTGCAGGTATCGAAAGTGGCACTGCTCTGCTACCCAGCGATGCCTTCTAAACGCTCAGGTAACACTCAGGCGAAAGGCAACTAAACTTCAGTTAAGGCATCTAGTTTGATAGCAGGAAAGGAACCAGATGAAAATCTCTAGTTCAACAATCGCAACTCTAGCTATCGCCGCAACAGCTATTAGCGGATCTGCTTTCGCAGTAACCCTAAACACCCCGGTTAGCACGCCTAATGATTCAACAAACATTCAGGTAGTTGACCCTCAAGCTCCTGTGGGTGAAATCATAATTGACACCATGGCCCCAGTTCCACCTGTAGTTGAAACTACGCCGCTAGTTACACCAACTCCAATTGCTCCTACTCCAAGCGCAACACCAACTCCTCCGCCTATTGTTCCTGTTCTTCCCGAAGTTCCTACATTCAACTCAGATGATGAAGATGACGATGAGTATGAAGACGAAGACGAGGATGAGCACGAAGACGAGTATGAAGATGAGTACGAGGACGAAGACGACGAGGATGAATACGAAGAGGAAGACTAATTCAGGTTAGGTATTTTCTGACTAGAACAAAACCGTCGCCTAAATCTGCAACTTCTTCAAATCCTCTTTTGAGAAACATTTCCTTAGAGCCTCTGTAGCTTTTATCGCCATATGAATCTGATCTGGGTCCGGCCTCAACTGCTTCAAACTCTCTCACGCAAAGGTCATCAATAACTAGATCAAGCATCTCTCCCGAGATGCCTCTGCCGCGGTGATCAGGGTCTATGTTGAAGCAAAGAATCCTTGCCAGTTTTTCCTCTGCCCCCGGTAAACCTGGAAACAAGAGTGAACTGGCAGCAGCACACCAACCTAGAACCTTTTCATCTTGAAAGAGTAAGTAGCCATCCATTGTGCCTGCTTCAACTCTTGAACAGGCAAGTGCCCTGTTCTTTACAGACTTGTCTTCAACTGATTGGCCCTCGATTTCCGGAGTACCAAGGTAGAACTGGCAGTAACAACCATCCCAGTTCTTATCGTCTAAGAATGCGCGGTGATCGAAGTACTCAAGGAAGTCATCTAGGGTCTCAACGGATAAGCGTTTTATGGATAAATTCACTACTAGGCCCAAGCTCCGAGGATTAGACCAGCAAGGGAAACACAGACCACATCTTGCCCGACTTCAATCAACCAAACCTGCAAGGACTTATAAACCTTGAATTGGGGATGTGAAAACATTCTGTGAGAGACTGACGCGAAAGCCCCAAGTCCCACTGAGAAGATGAATCCAAACAATAACCCGTCTAGCGCACCAAAGCTCGGGTTACCTGTTCGGGCTAAGGAAATAATGAAACCTAAAGTGATTATTTGAATCAAAGCAGCGAGATATGTTCCACCAAACATAGTCAGCGTTTCGCCACCAGTCATTTTGATTCGTTCGGTTGGCACTTCTCTTCCTAGAGCCCGCATCCAAACAGGATAGAAAGTCTTAGGACCAAACCAAGTTGCCCCGATAATGAAAGAGAGTATTGAAGCGCTAAAGATTGCTAACCAATTAAGGTGAAGTAGATTTTCCATACTTCAAGTTTAGAGAAATGCCCTCTAATTTCCTTGGAGGAATTTTCCTAAGTTATCGAAGTAGCTTTCCATTCCTGCTTGAGCGCGAGGGGCTTCACCTTCAGGAAGGTTGCCATATTGACTAAATTTGGCCCAGGCTCCCCCTTCAACTTCTTTGAAGTCAACGCGAACTATATGTGCCAATGGGGATGGAACTCGAGCCTGGAACTCTTCAATTGACTGGGTATAGGTCATTGTGTGCTCAAGCAGTTCCTGTTCGATTACCTGAGTGAACTCACCGAAGAAGTAGGCAACCATGTTGTACTGGGGAACGCTAACCCCAACGGTCCAAAGCCCACCAACTACAGCTTGATTTTGCACTGAGTCTTTTTCAACCGAAAGATCAGTAGGACAGTACCAAACACTTAAGGCAGCTGGTTCAACCCAAGCACTCCAAAGTTTATTGAGGCTGACCGGATAAGTTCTTTCAACAGAATATAGGAAATCTCGATTATTCACTTTTCTCCTCTTGGCTAGAGCCTGCGGTCAAATCTCAAATAGTTTATTGAATTAGTTGAGAGAGGTAAGGAGCACACTCATGTGATTGATTTCAGCACTCTGACTATCAATAATCGCTTTGCGCAGGGCTATAACCTCGCCATTAGCCGAGTTAGCCAACATCGAAGTCATCTCAATAGCACCTCGGTGATGTGCAATCATTCCTTCCAGAAATAGTCGGTCAAAATCTCTACCGCTTGCTGCTTTCAACTCTTCCAACTGGTTTGCATCTAGCATCCCGTTCATCTGCATGCCATGATCTCCCATCCCAGGTTCATATTCGTTCGGCAACCATGCTTTCATCTGTTCGATTTCAGGTCCTTGTTCCTGCTTAATTTCTTGAGCTATATCCTTGACTTCCAGATTTGAAGCTCTCGTCTCTGCCCATGTGCTAATCAAGACTGCTTGTTCGTGATGCGGAATCATCATTTGAGCGAACATTACTTCTGCACTAGTGAACTCGGAATTGCTGTGCATCATGCCACCGTGGTCTGTGCCTGAATTGTTCACTGTCACACAACCGGTAATAGCCATAGTTGAGGCAAGCACCATTGCGGTCACTGCCAAAATCTTTCTAATCATTGTTACTCTCTTTTGTTCGTGGTGGGGCACTACTGCCCCACCACAATAACTTTTACTAGCAGTTGCAGCTAGTTCCCTCTGTCTTTGCTGAACAGTTACAGCTTTCGCCACAATTACAGGTTTTCTCTTCTGACATGATTACACCTCCTACTTGCTCTGTCGGTTTTGAGTGATCTCGAAGATTTTCAACATTTCTTCGACTGCTTTTTCATTGTCTTTTTTGTTGCTCGAATGCATCATGTGTGAAACATGTGTAGTTAGATGATTTTCCACCAACAATTTATTGAGTGAACCTAGAGACTTTTGGATTGCAAGGGATTGAGTAATGATGTCCATGCAATACTCTTCGGACTCAATCATCTTTTCTAGGCCACGCAGCTGACCGCCAAGGATCTTGGCTCTGTGTAGAGCCCTCTTTTTTATGTCTTCACGCATATAACAATAATACCCCTAGGGGGTATTAAGTCAAGGTTAGACGTTAAACCTAAACTCAACTACGTCGCCATCACGCATTACGTAGTCTTTACCTTCCATACGGACTTTGCCGGCAGCCTTGGCGTCGTTCATAGAACCTGCTGCAATCAGATCTTCGAAAGAAACAATTTCTGCTTTGATGAATCCTCTTTGGAAATCAGTGTGAATAACACCGGCAGCTTGAGGTGCTGTCCAACCCTGCTTGATGGTCCAGGCTCTTGCTTCCTTAGGACCTGCGGTTAGGTAGGTCTGAAGACCCAGGGTCTTGAATCCAATACGAGCTAACTGATCTAGACCAGACTCGTCCTGCCCAAGGGACGCTAGCAATTCGTTGGCCTCTTCGACCGAGAGATCAATTAGTTCGCTCTCAACTTTGGCGTCTAGGAAGACCGCTTCAGCAGGAGCAACAAGGTCAGCAAGGAGCTTGCGTTTTGAAGCATCGCCTAGAACTGATTCATCCACGTTGAAAACGTACAGGATTGGCTTAGCGGTTAGGAGACCCAGCTCTTTGATATCTGTAATGTCAATCGATGAAACAGATAGTGGCTTACCGGCATTCAGCCAAGCTAGAGCTTCGTCAACAGTTGCTAGGACAGCAGGTTCAAGCTTTTTACCCTTGACTTCCTTTTCAATTCTGTTACGTGCTTTATCTAACGTTTCTAGGTCAGCAAGAATCAGCTCTGTGTTGATGGTTTCAATATCTCCAGCGGCATCCACCTTGCCATCAACGTGAATAACATCAGGATCTGCAAAGCCACGAACTACCTGAGCGATTGCATCTGCCTCACGGATGTTAGCTAGGAACTTATTACCTAAACCTTCTCCAACTGAAGCGCCTCTAACAATTCCAGCAATGTCCACGAAAGACACCGGTGCCGGTAGCAGCCTTTCAGATCCAAAGATCTCGGCTAGTTTGTATAGCCTCTCATCAGGTAGGTTGACCACACCAATGTTGGGTTCAATGGTGGCAAAGGGGTAGTTAGCCGCCAACACGTTGTTCTTGGTTAGTGCGTTGAAAAGAGTTGATTTGCCGACATTAGGAAGTCCGACGATACCGATAGTTAGGGCCACTGCCCTAGTTTACCTATCGTGGCGCTCACCTTCGCGCATAGCCTCCTTAATCTGCTCTCTGCGCCAGTCTCCCAAAATATTTCCCATTGCGCCTCCTGAATCTGCACCTTCAGCTCCACTGGTGTCAAGTGCATCTGCATGGCCACCGCCCATTTGGAGCGCCCTGTTATCAATTACTGTGCCTTGCGCCATTGCTTTTGCAAGCTTTCTGCGTTGACTTCTACTGAGTGACAGAAGTTGCTGCCTTTGCTCATCTGTTAAGGACTCCCAGGTTGGTGGTGTTACAAAGTTACGAAAAGCTTTTGCCAGTCTGCTCAATAGTTTCAAAATGCTCCCCTCAAATCTTCGATCGATTCTTATCAAAATACTAATGGCCTGATCTTCTCTTGTCATGACCTATCGCCATGTGACCTGTCTGGTCAGCCGTTATCGATAGGGTTTTAGTAATGCCTCTGAACTTCACAGCCATCGACTTCGAGACCGCTAATGGGTCCGCAGCTAGTCCTTGTGCGGTTGGTTTAGTGAAAGTAGTTGAAGGCAAGATTGTTGATACCTTTGCAACCCTTATTCAACCTCCCTACCCAAACGACTGGTTCGCTACAGGAA
This sequence comes from Auritidibacter sp. Marseille-P8566, assembly GCA_945896925.1. Lineage (GTDB taxonomy): Bacteria > Actinomycetota > Actinomycetes > Actinomycetales > Microbacteriaceae > Rhodoluna. The sequence goes on along the minus strand of CAMDEV010000019.1, from coordinate 3,748 downwards.
ACATCGGAGTGCATGGAATAACCCCAGAAGATGTGAAGGACGCTCCTAGTTGGGCTGCAGCTCTGGATGAGATGCTGACCTTTATCTCCGGCGATGACCTGATTGCTCACAATGCTGGGTTTGATATGGGAGTGCTCAGGGCTTCTGCTAAGGCTATTGATGCACCTTTACCTGATCTCCGCTATGGCTGCAGCCTGATTATGGCTCGTAAGACATACAACCTGGAGAGCTATAAGTTAAATCAGGTTGCCTATGCCATCGGTATAGAGGATTTCAACCACCACGATGCCCTAGCCGATAGTGATGCCTGTGCTCGAATAGTGCTCCATATCGCTGATCGCCATGGGGTCGATAACCTAGATGAATTGGCCAAGCTAACTAACCACAACATCAAGCATTTGCTGGGGGAACCTGCCTAAATTAGGCATTTTGGCTATACTTTTTTGAGTTGGCCGACAAAGTCGTTTGCTTCTAAAACCCCATCCGCCAGGAAAACCTTGGCTTGGAATAGTTATTGAAATAAGGAGAAAGACATGTCGCAGAGCCAGTTCAGTGCGCCAGTAGTCACCCTTACTCCTGCGCCAACTCTTGACCGCACCTATTACGTTAACCACCTACACCAAGGTGGAGTAAACAGAGCAGATGATGTTCGTGAAGAACTAGCTGGTAAGGGAATTAACGTATCTCGTGGTCTAGTTCTTGCCGGTATTGATGCACCTGGTGTTGTCCCTATTGGTAACTCAGACACCAGTGTTCTGGAAAGAACTGGATCTTCGTTTTTAGTCCCGCTTTGGGTTGAGGGAAACCTTCGTGTTTCAACCACCATTGTTGACACTCATGGAACAACCACCAAGGTAAACGAATCTCCAAGATCTCTGAGCGAAGAAGACTGGCAGAAAGTCATCGACCTAACCGAACAAGAGGTTAGAAGAACTGGTGCTAAATGGTTAGTCATAGCTGGTGCATTGCCAACCTATAAATCAACCGGTGTCTATGTTGATCTGCAACCAATCTTTGATGTCATGAAGATGATGGGCGTGAAGGTTGCTCTCGATACTTCAGGTGAACCACTTTCATACTGGGCTCGTAAGGGCTGCGCTAACGTCATCAAACCAAATGCTGAAGAACTAGCCTCCGCTGTTGGAAGAGAACTAACTACCGTCGGTGATGTTGTTGCAGCAGCTCGTGAACTATGTGAGCACGGCATTGAAGTTGTTCTAGCTTCAATGGGTGCTGATGGAATGATTGCTGTTACCAAGACTGGTAACTGGGCAGCTAGAACTCCTCCGGTAAAGGTTATTAACACTGTTGGTGCAGGAGATGCAACCCTTGCTGGTTTTCTATCTGCTGTTGTTTCTAACCCGGTTGCCGATGGTGAAGAAGACTACGGTGTTGGTTTCAATGTTCCTCTTGGTGTCCAGACTGCTGTTCGCTGGGGTGCAATTGCAGTCACTCAACCAACCTCAGGTTTAGCAAACCTAGATAACATGCCTTCAGCATCAGTTGATGCAAACCCGAATTTAGATGTTCCACTAGAAGAAGTAGCCAAACCTTAGGAGATAGAAGTGCCTGTAGCATCACCGGATCAATATGCAGAAATGATCGACCGCGCTAAAAAGGGTGGCTTTGCATATCCAGCTATCAACGTTTCAAGCTCTCAAACAGTTAATGCTGTACTCCAGGGTCTAACCGAGGCTGGTTCTGATGGAATTCTTCAGGTAACCACCGGTGGCGGAGACTACTGGTCTGGTTCATCTGTAAAGCATATGGCAACCGGTGCTGCAGCCATGGCTAACTTCGTGAGAGAAGTTGCCAAGAACTACCCAATCACTGTCGGTATTCACACCGACCACTGCTCAAAGCCTCACCTAGAAACTTTCTTACTTCCACTACTTGAACTAAGCAAAGAGCGCGTTCGTAATGGCCAAGACCCTCTGTTCAACTCACAGATGTGGGATGGTTCAGCAGTATCGCTTACTGAAAACCTGGCTATCTCTAAAGACCTGCTAGCTCAGACCAAGAACCTGGGCATCATCCTAGAAGTTGAGATCGGTGTTGTTGGTGGAGAAGAAGACGGCGTAGAAGGTGGTGAAGGTGAACACCTTTACTCAACCATCGAAGATGGTCTCCTAACCGCTGAAGCTCTGGGCTTAGGTGAGAACGGTCGTTACCTAACCGCGCTGACCTTCGGCAACGTGCACGGTGTCTATAAGGCAGGAAACGTTGTGCTTCGCCCAGAGCTACTGAAAGACATCCAAAGTGCAGTTGGCGATAGGTATGGCAAGGACATGCCTTTTGACCTTGTCTTCCACGGTGGTTCAGGTTCAACTGAGAAGGAAATTGCTGATGCGGTTTCATTCGGTGTTGTAAAGATGAACATCGACACTGACACACAGTATGCATTCACCAGATCAATTGCTGGACACATGTTTGCTAACTACGACAAGGTCCTCAAGGTGGACGGTGACGTGGGTGACAAGAAGGCTTATGACCCTAGAGGTTGGGGTAAGACTGCAGAAGCTGCAATGGCTAAGCGTGTTGTTCTTGCTACCCAGGAACTTGGTTCAGCTTCAAAATCTATGAGTCTGTAGTTTGTCTACGGTAGATCCTTTTTACGACAACGGGAACCCTAGATTCAAGGGTGAATACCTAAACAACGAAATGCATGGCTTCTGGGAGTTCTTCAGAAAAGATGGCTCCCTAATGCGTTCTGGTTCTTTTGATAACGGCACACAGGTTGGTGTTTGGAAAACCTTTGACCGTGACGGAAAACTAGTCAAAGAAACAAAGATTAGTTAGCGCTTAAGCTTGTTGCTGGTTTCTTCGCCAGCAGCTTTCATGTCTTTTCTAAGTTCTTTAGGTAGTGAGAACTGAACATCCTCTTCGGCTGTCTGAACAAGTTCAACATCACCGTAACCACGAGCGGCTAGATACTCAAGAACTTCATCAACTAGAACTTCTGGAACGCTAGCACCTGAAGAGACTCCAACTGAAGATACTCCTTCAAACCACTCCTCTTTGATTTCAGATGCAAAGTCAACACGGTAAGAAGCCTTAGCTCCTGCTTCAAGAGCAACTTCAACTAGACGAACAGTGTTAGATGAGTTAGCTGAGCCAACAACAATTACCAAATCGCTATCTTTAGCGACCTTCTTGATTGCAACCTGTCGGTTCTGAGTGGCGTAACAGATGTCATCACTCGGTGGGTTCTGAAGAGTTGGGAACTTCTCACGAAGAGCATTAACGGTTTCATAAGTCTCATCAACGGAAAGCGTTGTCTGTGAAAGCCAAATAACCTTCTCGGGATCTTTCACACTGACATTCAAAATGCCATGTCTACCGTCAACTAGCTGGACGTGATCAGGTGCTTCTCCAGCTGTTCCTTCAACTTCTTCGTGACCCTCGTGGCCGATTAGAAGAATGTCGTAATCTTCTGCTGCAAATCTTTGAACCTCACGGTGCACCTTGGTAACAAGAGGACAGGTTGCGTCAATTGTGTTTAGGTTTCTGCCTTCGGCAGCTTTCACTACAGCAGGGCTTACTCCGTGAGCTGAGAAGACCAGGATTGAACCCTCTGGGACTTCATCAACCTCGTTGACGAAGATTGCACCGCGCTTCTCTAGGCTCTGCACTACGTGCTTATTGTGAACAATCTCTTTGCGGACATAAACCGGTGAACCGTGGAGGTCTAGTGCCTTCTCAACGGCAATAACGGCTCTATCTACGCCAGCACAGTATCCGCGGGGAG
>CAMDEV010000018.1 GCA_945896925.1 Auritidibacter sp. Marseille-P8566 | reverse complement strand
ACTAAATCCGTTAAGTCCTACGGAGTCTCTGGCCTTCCATATTCAACTCTTGGCAGTGGATTTCTAAGTGGTAAATACCAGCCAGGTGTTGCAGTGAGCTCAGCAAGAGCTGAAGGTGTTAGCAACAACTACGCTAACGATGAAAACTTTGCACTACTGGCTCGCTTAACTGAAGTCGCTAACAAGCATGAAGTTTCAACAACCGCAGTTGCATTGGAGTGGTTGAGAAACCAGCCAGGCGTTACTGTCCCTATTGCTTCTGGAAGAACCATTGAGCAGCTAAATGCTCTAATGCAAGAAGTGAAGCTAACTACTGAAGAACTTAGCTTTATCGCTGGCTACGCGAGGTTGCTCTCAATCAGAGAGATGATCTCCGGTGCATCTGGCTTGGTTGTTGGTCTAAATCTGTGAATTTCACCATTAGGCAGAATCAAGAACTTCTCAAAGTTCCACTTCACATTTCCGGCTTTACCTTCACCATCTTTGACTTTTGTTAGAGCTGAGTAAAGCGGGTGAGCACTCTTACCGTTTAGCTTTGCCTTCTCAGTCATTGGGAAGGTAACACCCCAGGTTGTTGAACAGTAGTTAGAGATGTCTTCGCTGTCTTTGAGCTCCTGGAAGAACTGGTTTGATGGAACACCGACAACGGTGAAGCCTTTAGCCCCATACTTCTTCTGCATTGCCTCTAGCGCCTCATACTGCGGAGATAAACCACAGCGAGATGCCACGTTCACAACTAAGGTAACTTTCTTAGAAAGTTCTCCAAAAGTGGTTGGCTTGCCGTCTAAGAGGTTGATTTCAATGTCTTTAATGTCCATGGCGTAAGGCTACCCGATAAAGGCCTAGTCTGGAACTTGGGAACACTAAGGGAAATCTAATGAAGCTTGAAGGAAAAATCGTCGTCGTCACTGGAGCAGGTAGCGGTATGGGGCGCGAGTTAGCACTGGAACTAGCTAGGCGTAGAGCAAAAGTTGCACTGGTTGATTTTCAAAAAGAAACGTTGGCTGAAACTGTAAAACTAGTGAAGACTCTTGGTGGAGAGTGCTCCAGCCACGTCCTTGATGTCTCCGATGCTAAGGCAGTATTAGCCCTTCCTGCAGCAGTAAAGAAGTCTCTAGGTGAACCAGATGCGCTGATCAATAACGCTGGAATCATCCAACCTTTTGTGAAGGTAAACGAACTCAGCCTTGAAGATGCCCACCATGTAATGAACGTCAACTTCACTGGCCCCCTGATGCTTACCAAAGCTTTTTTACCGGGGCTTATTGCTAGACCGGAAGCACACATCCTCAATGTGTCTTCAATGGGTGCTTACGCACCAGTTCCTGGCCAGAGTGTTTATGGGGCATCGAAAGCAGCAATCAAGCTCTTTACAGAAGGACTTAGATCTGAATTACTGAATACAAAGGTTGGGGTGACAATAGTTTTCCCTGGAGCGATAGCCACCAACATCGCAGCTAACTCTGGAATGACTATGACTGCTGACGCAAGTTCTAGTTCTTTCCCAACCACTGCAGCAGATGTTGCAGCCAAACTAATGGTCGATGCCATGGCAAATAACAAGCCACGTCTAGTAATTGGCAAAGATGCCAAGACCATGGATATCTTGAGCAGACTAAACCCGCTCTACGCTGCAAAGCTTATATACAAACAGATGGCATCCCTGCTGAAGTAAATTACTTCCAGATGGTCTTCAGGGTTTCAACAAAAGAACTAACTAGAAGCAGATTCCCGTTAGAAGATAAGTGATGCTGGTCGACATAAAGATATCTGCCATCTTTTTCTGAATAACAATACTTTTCTTCACAAAGCAGAGAAAAAGGATCCCAGAGTAGCGCTCCTGTAGTTTTAGCCAGCTCTCGGTATGAATCCATAACTGGCGCCCTCAGCTCTAATTGGAAGTCAAGAGGCTCTCTAAACCCACCAGCACAGATTGGGTTCATCTCGTTGAACCATCTAATGCATCGGTCAGGGGGGCTAACAAATACAGGAGTTGGTGCAGCCAAAATAACAAATAACCCTCTTGCTTGCAGTTCTTTGACAATTTCATTTCCCTCAGCCAACGCCTTAGCCCTAGCCTCGACAAAGAGAGTTGAATCAAGCTCATGAAGTAGTGCATCTCTATCCAAGGCACTGTCAAGTTCCGCAATTCTAGGTACCAAGAACGAAGAAAGCACAACGATGTCACCTGGCTTTGAGGAATTTATTACTTCGTCGGTGAAATCATCTTGAGTTGGGCAAGTAACTTCACGCTTTCGAGTTTCACCTGCAAGATTTACATAGGGGCAACCAACGTGGATTATGGAATCGAAATGGGCTCCAGTTCGCTTCGCAATCCAATGACCCATGTACTTGTAGTGGCCGGCGTGAGAATCCCCAACAAAGAATAAACTATGGCCAGCACCGATATCTGTACTAGGAATAGCACCTAGAACTTTTGTAGTCTGCTTTGAATCTCTGAACTGAGGGTCCTGAGCCGCTTCTGCCCTACGGATCATTTCCCCTTTGTTAAAGGAAACGGCAGAGAAAACTAGTGCCGCTGCAGTTGTTCCAGCAATAATTACTTGCCAGTCTGGAAGCTTTCTTACGAATCCACCAGTTCTGATCGGTGTTTCAATGAACCTATAGCTAACTGCTGACGCTAGCAATGTGATTGCTAGCGCGAGAACAAAATGCCACCAGAGAGTTAGCCCGAGCGTCCATCTCATTAAAACAAACACTCCCCAGTGCCAAAGGTAGAGAGAGTAAGAAATCTTTCCGAAGTAAACAATCGGTTTAGCAGTAACTAAGCGATACAACTTTGAATTAGTTTCAGTGGTTTTCAGGTTTGAAGCATGTATGAGAAGAAGCGTCCCTAGAACTGGAGGAAGTGCCCACCAGAACGGAAACTGTTCAAAGTTCGCTAAAGCTAGTGAAAGTGCAACAAGGCCAAAGCCGAGTGCTGCATAGATACCAGAACCTGATCTAGTCTGATTCTTTACCCTTTTTGAGATCAGCATGTAAAGTAGCCCGCCAGCCGCAAGTTCCCAAAATCTACTCGGAAGCAGGTAAAAAGCATTTAGCGGTTCCTTAGAGGTTTGCCACAGGCTCACAAAAAGCGAACCGAGCGTTAGGAGAGCTATTCCGGCAATAGAGGCTTTTTCGATACTTCGCCTCGCTTTGGCTACTGCAAAAACTAAAACCACCATTATCAGTGGGTAAATGAGGTAAAACTGTTCCTCAACCCCAAGAGACCAGGTTTGAATAAATGGGTTGTAATCCATTAGTTCTGCAAAGTATCCATCACTTGTTTCAACTAATTGAATATTGCTTCCACCAAGGATCGCCCATCTGGCGGTCTCAAAGATCCCTCCGGAGATTGAAGTCTTTGGAATGAAATATGAAGCCAAAGCTGTGAACACAGCAAGATAAACAAAAAGCGCTGGAGCTATTCGAATAAACCTTCTTCTGTAGAAACCTGTGAAGAAACTAAAGATTGATTTAGGGGCTCTGTCTAATAGTGATTTCGTAATCACAAAGCCGGAAATGGCAAAGAAAATGTCAACACCGATAAACCCACCAGGCAGGGCCGCTGGATAGAGATGGTAAATGATGACAACCCATACGGCTAAAGCACGTAACGAATCTATTCCTAAGACGTGATCAGATTCAGCCACCTTTTCAATACGATTAGCCAAGAGTCACCCTTTTCCACAACTTTTTAAGCCTAATTGCCATAAAGCAAATATCACTTGAAGCCAGCCTGTGTAACCGCTAGTGAACCAGCGACTCCCAGTGCTTACTCACTGCTTCCATAAAAAGATCTGGTTGCTCTTCTTGAGGTAGATGGGTTGTCTTACCAATGATCTCAAGGCTTGAATTAGGAATAAGTTTTTGTAATTCAACAGCGTCTTTAGCTGGGACCACTTCGTCATACTTACCTGTTATCACCAGCGTTGGAAGTGTTAATTCCGAGAGGTTCTCCTTTAGCTGGTTATCCCTTGGTGCAGTCGTGAACTGCCAGAATGCTTCTTCCCAACCTTTGATCTTCAGAGGCTGATGATAACCGTCATAAACCTCCTGGGTGAGCTTGGTCTGGTCGTAATAGCTCTTTCTAAGTAGGTCATCGCCTGAGGTTGCGATACTGCTGACAAGAATTGGACCCAGTTTCTGCATCTGTGGCAAAGCAAAGAACCAACCAAAACCACCAAATCCCCCACCGGTAGTCAGAATTGCTGGATCCACCAGAATCAAAGCTGAAACCTTTGAAAGGTTTAACCTGGAGTATTCAGCGGCTAGCTGACCTCCTGCAGAGTGGCCGACTAAAACAACCTTCTTGCCTGAACCATACTTAGCTATCAAAGCATCGAGGATCTCGAAGTTCCCTTCGAAGCCGTAAGGGTTAGTTCCATCCCAAGAGATTTTTCTTTCGGTCAATCCAAATGCTGGGCGATCGTAAGAAATAACTTCACCCAATTCACTTAGCGGTTCTTGAACATTCCGCCAGCTGAAAGTACTAGCTCCAAATCCGTGCAGCAGAACAATTAAAGGTGCCTCTTTGTCCGAACTTCCTGAATAAGGAGTTCTCTCCACTCTCACACTCACATCAGCCAATTCGACGAACTCTGCAGCAGGATCAACTTGTGCTGCAGTCAATGTGCCAGAGGAGCTGAATGGAATAAGAAATGGAACAATCAGAAACGCAAGAACTCCAGCTAGGAGCGCTCGGGTCATAAACCTTCTAAACCTTTTCATGCCCAAAGCCTACTCGCAGAAACTTCAGCTTTTTGAAACAGGCCTCTTCTTCACTAGTGACAATAAGAAAAGGATGACCAGAGTAAAGAACACTGGCCAGTTCAAAGCTGCACCTGGTGGGGTATGTAAACTCTCCAACTCCTTCATTTGACCAGCTATAGCCCTAAATGGTGCATCTAAGCTCAAAAACAGAATCACCAGCGGAGTAAGTCCTCGATAAACAAAAAACAGAGTTAACAGGAGAGCTGCAAGCAGAAGTTGAATAGCTCCCCACTGGTGAAAGATTGCAATGATGTTGTTTCCGCCAGCAACACTGGTATCAATCCCAGCGATACTCTCAGCTCCACCATCTGGAGAAAACATGTGAACGAGGCTCCTAATCGCAACAATCAGCAGGTAAAGGAAAGTGATGATTCTTACGGCTAAATAGCCTGAATAAGTCTTTGGCTCTTTAGGGAAAATGGGGTTTCTTTTGGTGTCCATGTGAACAGAATAAGCGAATAGATAGACCAGTGAGCACTATGTACACATTTGTATATCTTGACGAATGTTCCAACCCCTCCCAAACCCACCTAAATGAATGAAGGGCTGTTGACCACCCGCTCCGATCTGCATGCCAAACAACATCTAAGTCTGGTTATTGAAAAGAGCTGTCTCATGGGTCTTTCAAAGTAGGGCACATAGTTGCACCAAGCAGCTATAGATTCCGCTAACTCTAAGGATTATTGGTTATTTCGATGGCATTTGAAATACCAATCGCTCCGGAGGATGACTTGATGATAGCCGCCACCGTCAGTTTTGCACCCGATGGATACTTAGCACCCGAGAGAATCATCTTCCAGTCCGCCGCATCATCAACACCTAATACCTGCCACGAACCACTATTCACCTTGATAACAAAAGTGCAGGTAGAAGGGTCATCCCAGCTGGTGATTGAAGCTTTTGGCTTCCAAAGAGCAACGCCTTGGTCCTTAGGCATTGTCAATGTGACTGCCCCAACAACATTCTTCTCTGGCATAGCGCTTTGGGCCTTTAGCACCACTGCCTGTCTGTCACCTACAGAGATGGTCACGAACCCTTGTGCATCGGAAGTCACAGTTTGCGGTTGACCCCAAACCTGAGTGAATGTTGTGCTAGGACTTGAGGTCTTGAATCTGATTCCAGTCTTCGTTTCTTGGGAGTTGTTTAGCGCTACCAAGTACTCTGTCCTATTGCTTGCATCTATGCGAGTAAAGGCAATGACGTTGTTGCCGGAATACCTCTGAATTTGCGCTCCCGTTTTCAATGCTGGATGTTCGTTTCGTAGCGAGTTCAACCAGGATATTCGCTCTTGAATTGGGTGATTAGTTTCGGTGAGGTAACTGCCAGAACCGATTGCTCCAGCCGCAATTCTTGCCTCTGTCTTCCATGAATTTACTGAGGTAGAAAACAGATCTTGTCTTGCTTCCTTATCCCCGCCGTTACCAATAATCCCAACCTCATCGCCATAGTAAACACTAGGTATTCCTCTAGACATGTACATTAGGTCATAGCCAAGTAAAGCATCACCCCAGAGGTCATTGGTTGGAGATCCGGCATTCTTGAGCATAAGACCGAATCTACCCATATCGTGATTACCTAGGAAAGTTGTCTGGTTGTAAGCATTTGTATCACTGGTTGTATACCAGTCGTCTGCACCAAATACATTAGTTATGTCAGAGATGTTGTTGCCTGTCGCAAACTGAACGGCAGCAGATTGGAATGCGAAGTCAAGTAGAGAGGGAATCCCTCTATCTCTCACAAACTCTGTCAAAGATGCGGTACCAAAGTCATAGACCTCACCAAAGGCAAATAGGTCAGGTTTGTTCACAGCAGTTAGCTCTTGAACTCTTGGCCACCACTTGCCTAAGAATGCATCATCGACATGTTTAGCTGTATCAATTCTGAAACCATCAACCCCAAAGTCATTGACCCAGGATGCGTAGACCTGAGCGAACCCTTCAATGACTTCAGGCTTCTCTGTTGCAACGTCATCTAGACCAAAGAAATCGCCGTTTTGAGATTGTTCTTTTAGACCCCAATTCTGAACATCTCCGCGATTGTGGTAGTTCGAAAGTATGTTAAGGAAGGCCGGTTTACGCAAATTAGTGTCAGCTGGTGCCACCTGAGAAGTTCTCGGCGCACCAAAGTTATAGTTGCCTGAAGGGTAGTAATTTACATCGCCGGTGTGGTTCATGACTATGTCTAGAACGACTTTCATACCCTGTGAGTGAGCACAGTCCACAAAAGACTTGAATTCAGCCTTCGTGCCTAGATGCGGGTCAATGTCAGTAAAGTCAGTGATCCAATATCCATGGTACGAGGCACTAGAACCTTGAACATAACGTTGTTTGAATGGTGGTGTGAGCCAAACAGCTGAGAAACCCATGTCTTTAAGCCTCTTGATACCGTTTCCTGAGTTACACCCATCAGTCAGTCCGGCTAAGTCACCACCGTGGTAATACGCGGTTGATGTTGGGTCAAAGGCGGTGACGTCTCTAGATCCAGTTAGCCCCATCCGATCATTGGCTGTGTTTCCGTTTTGATACCTATCAGTCATTACGAAATAAATGTTGTCACCAGCCATAGCTGATCTTACAGACTCTGCCGCCAATGCAGTCGCTTGAGATAACGTTGGTGCGGCTGCAGGGCTTGGCGGTACAGGAGGTTCAACTACTGGTGCTTGATCCATTGGAACTGGTATTGAGTAACGCAAACTTGAATCCGAATTTACTGATCCAGACTCAAACCAAATCTCACCCTTAGTTGAAGCAAGGTTTACCAGCTGATCCGAATCGGATGGATCTTTCACGTTGCCCTTATGAATGATTATTGGAACGCTCTTGGAATTTGCTACCAGTGGGATTACAAACTTCACTCCCCACACTCCAGGAGTTGGGTTTACAGGAAGGATTGGATTCGTCCAGTTCACACTGAGTGTCGTTCCTCCAGCGGATCCTTTCCAAGCATGTATCCCCCACCCCGAGTAATTCCCATCCGCCCGATAGTAATTAACTGTTAGGTTATCGTGAGCCCAAGATTCAGAGGTTCGAACACCTTCGAATGAATCTCCAACCCATACCTTGCCAGCTTTTCTTGGGTTCACATAATACGTCTTACCAATTTTGGTCTTGTTCAAGATTGTGAATTTAAGCGAGGTGGTGCTGGCATTTACTGGAACACTTACATATCTCTTGGTTCCAGCTGCCGCAAACTTGTAGGTTCTTACGCTTTTTCCAATGACGACTTTAACGGATCTATTGTTCAGTGCAGCACCTTTGGCAACTAGCGAGATCTTGTACTTAAGCGTTGCGCTCGTTTCATAAAGATGCGGAACGCCTTTAGAGCTCAACCACAGTTCTCTAGTAGTTGAAGGGTTAATTGAAACTGTTGAAATTGTTAGTTTGGTTGCTTTAACACGAACTGAAGTTGCACCAGTTGGCATGTTTACTATTCCGAACCATCCAAAAGAATCTTGCCCTATCAGCCTTGATTCAGTCAGGTTAGTTGAACTGTCAGAATCAAATAAGGTGACCTTGGCTTCTGCCGGGACAAAACCTGCCACATTCGGAACATGCACGACTATTTGGTAGCTCTCCTGAGCCGAGGCTTGGGGAGCCACTGCTATGGCAGGTGTTGCGAGAGCTAGAGCCAGAGCAAAGGCTTTTAGCTTTCGGGACATTTTAGTAATTTCCACGATTCAACACTAACTTCGAGACCTCCGTTAGCTCATCTCTTTCAACAAAATCACAGGCTTTGCCTAGCAACAAGGTCAGATAAAACCCCTTAATCATTGAGATGTGATGGAAATTTCGGGAAAAAAGTAAGCGCCCTCGGCAGGAATCGAACCTGCGACCAAGAGATTAGAAGGCTCTTGCTCTATCCACTGAGCTACGAAGGCTGGGTAGTAATAAGTTTCATTTTACTGGTGAAACGACTGCCAGTTTTCAAGTTAGTTAGTTCGGATGCTCACGATACCTACTGAACCGAACCTGGTTGGGTTCTTCCAGCTCAACTGAGGGCCACTCTTACTAGCAGCCAGGTGAATGGTTAACCCTCTTGACATTGACTGCGAGTCAATTGGTAGTACTACTTCTTTAGATCTGAAGTCATCCTTGCCCCAATTGACGGTTGCTTGGCTGCCCGCCGATGTAGTGACAGTAACCTGTTGGCTACCACCACTTAATCTCGTGTCACAACTTCTCAGTTGAAGTCGGAGAGAACCGTACGGGCGCCCGAGGCTCATAGGCATAATGGTGAAAGCACCCTGGTTACCCTTAACCCAAGTTGCTTCTGGTTGGATTTCCATGTCCGATGAGAAGCCGACGTCAAACTTGCGTTCAAAGTCTTTAACCCCATGAGCAGCCCAGAGAAGATCTTCAACGCCCGGTCTCGAGTTGTTCTTTAACTCTTCGATTTCCTTGGCAGGGAAAGTTGCAAGAAGTTTTTCATAATCAAACTTTGGAAGTTCTGGTGGACTCATCTTCAGCGCTTCGCCTAGATTCGCTGCAGCCTTGATTCCGTATCGACCAGTTCCGGCGTAGTAGTCCAAATATTTGAAGTGACCTTCTTTACCTGGTGAATCAAGCCAGATAGCTGGAATACCCAAGCTCTCAGCAAAGATGATTCCGTGTAAGGATGAAGAGTAAACAATCTCTGCACCAATCATCTGCTTCAGAACAGTCAGAGGATCGTTGTCAGCGGAGATAAAACTGTCCACTAATTCGTGGTGCCAACGCTTGAAGACAATCTCGTCTCTAAAGTGCGGAAGGATTCTGATCTTTCCTCGAGACTGGTTAGCACTAGCAGACTGCTTCTTTACTTCATTAGCCCATAGGTATTGCATTAGAACACCAGGGTCAAACATCTCGGTAATGTGACTTGTATCCCAGCCAGCCTTCTTCAAAACATCTAAAGTCATTGGTCCACGAACAGCTGTTACCAAGATATCTCCACCTGGGTGATTATCTAGAGCGCTCTCTGACTTAAGACCTGAACCCCAAACAATGTCGCCGCTGTTTGCTCTGTGCAGGACAGAACCGATGGCTAGGAGTTTTCTTTCTCCTGGCAGATTAGGCCTGGGCTTGCCACCGGTAAGTTTTGCAACTAGTTGCTCTGATGCTTCGTCACCGAAGTTGCCTGATTGGAATCGCTGGGTGTGGATTCCTGGGCTCATTACGTGGTGCTTAGCTTCCCACCAGAACAAAGGAAGCTTAGGTGAAACAGTCTGAGCCTCAAATCCCTTGATAGTTGAAGTTTCAACTGAACCAACCGGCTTGATTTTTGGCTGTAGCGTTGCTTTGACTGGAGTCATTCCCGCTTCTAGATGAGAAAGCTCACCTCTAGCAACAAAACAGTGTGAATCATTAAAGCCACCGCTGATTACAAACTGGTCTCCGGTAACAGCAAAACCAGTTGGATAAACAACCCAAGATGTTGTTGGGTTTAGATCTGTTGCTCTGCTGTCTGGAAAACCATGGGCACCTGGATCGCTGTGAGGGTCGAAACCCAGATCAAGTGGGTGAGGTAGTTCACTAACTGGTGCGAATGGATATGTTGCTGAGAATTCGTAAACAGCTGGCACGTATTCAACTCCACCAGGCATGTTGTATCGGGAGTGCACAATGTTTAGGAATCTGTCGCCCACCTGGATTGGTTGTGCACCACCGCGAAGGGCACCAAAGATCTGACTGTATTTTGATTTCCAAGAAGTCAGATTGTCCATGTCACAGAGGACCTCTGTGACAGAGGAATCAATGTCGACTTTTAGGATTCGGTGTGGGTTAGCGGAGTAAACGCCCCAGATTTGACCTTCTGCTTCAAACAGCGCCCAGTTCTTCTCTGTTTTTCTTCTAGCCGCTCTAAGCACTAGCTCTCTGGCTGGTTCAATTGGTAGCCCAGTTTCAGGAGAAAGCTTTACCAAGAACTGCTGGTTCGGTTCGTTTGCAGTGTGACCGTTATTCCAAATCATGTATGTGTCGCCACGAAGGGTAAAGAGCCTTGGGTCAGCAAACCAGTCTCTGCTTTGTTCTGAGACATTCTCTGAGGCAAAGGTTAGGTGGTCTGAGAAAGGTTTGGCAGAGCCTGGAATTACGTTCAGGTCTTTATCAAGGATGCAGGTTGCAATTCTTCGCTTTAGATCAATACCGCTAACAAAACGATAAGCCGCTAGGTAGTTCTCCCCTAGACCAACCAGAGCCATGTTAAAGACACTCAGTGTGCTACCGGCTAAATCTTGCCACTGTTCAGGAACTAGCGCCTTGGACTCAATAGACCTAAAAGATATTTCGTTCAACGACTTACTCCACTCCAGATGTTCTTTCAATTCTACCGAGAGGGTAAGGAAATAGCCCTTTGGCTAAGCCAGCGAGGCCAGCCAAAGGGCTATCGATAGAATCAAATTGCCTAGGTGTGGTATTATTATTTACCTAGGTAAATAAATACAACCAGTTGGAGATCAGATGTTTCGCCTTGCCAAATTAAGCCTTGCTAACCGTTCGGTGATTGCCCTTTTCACTGTGATTCTCTCTGTCTTTGGGTTTATCTCCGTTGGACAACTAAAGCAGGAGCTATTCCCCTCTCTTGAGTTCCCACAGGCAGCGATTGTCACTACCTACCCAGGAGCATCTCCAGAGGTAGTTGATTCCCAGATCAGTCGTGTTATCGAGAATTCAGTGGCAAACCTCGAAGGCGTTACAACTACTTCTTCAACTAGCCAGAGCGGAATCTCAACTGTTCGTGTTGAGTTTGAGTATGGCAATAGTTCAGCCAAGGTTTCTGAACTTCTAAACAATGCAGTTGACTCAGTGAAGTCAACTCTTCCTACCGAAGCAAAACCGAATGTTATTGCAGGTGGCCTAGGTGGCATCCCAGTAGTTGTTCTTAGCGTCGCTTCCGACACTGGAGACAATGCAGAAATTGGAAAGATTCTTCCTAGCGTTGCTGACCAACTATTCAAAAAGATCAGTGGAGTCAAAGATGTTCAGGTAGTTGGAATTCGTGAATATCAAATCAACCTAACTCTTCGCCCAGAAGTTCTTGCAACAAACGGTCTAACCGCACAGTCCATCACCACAGCGCTGAAGACCAATGGTTTTGTTTTCCCTGCCGGAATTCTTGAAGATAAAGAAGGGCAGATCACCGTCGAGGTTGGAACTCCGGTCGACAGTGTTGAAGCTCTAAAGTCACTTCCTCTTCAGTCAACAGTGCCTGGAGCGAGAGTGCTGACAATTGGTGATGTTGCAAGCGTTAAGTATGCTTTAGCTCCTGTTGCTTCAATCTCAAGAGTCGATGGCAAGCCTTCTCTTGCGATCTCGATTACCAAAACTCAAGAAGGTAACACTGTTTCAATCTCTAAGGCAATCAAGCCTTTGGAAGAGGACCTAAAGACCAAACTCGGCGGCAATGTCACAGTCAAGGAAACCTTCAACCAGGCACCTTTCGTTGAGAAGTCAATCGATGACCTAATTCACGAAGGTGAGTTAGGACTTCTCTTTGCTGTAATCATCATCTTGATTTTCCTAAGATCATGGCGCTCAACCCTCGTTACAGCCATCTCTATCCCAACATCACTGCTAGTGACCTTTATCGGTCTTGCTGGTTTCGGATACTCACTTAACCTCTTCACCCTTAGCGCTCTAACGATTGCGATTGGTCGTGTGGTGGATGACTCCATTGTGGTTATCGAAAACATCAACCGACACCTCTCCTACGGTGAGAAGAAAATTGAAGCAATCATCAACTCAGTCAAGGAAGTTTCAGGTGCTGTAACAGCAGCTACCTTGACCACAGTTGCCGTATTCCTTCCTATCGCAGGAGTCGGCGGTCTAGTTGGTCAGCTGTTTAGACCATTCGC
>CAMDEV010000017.1 GCA_945896925.1 Auritidibacter sp. Marseille-P8566 | reverse complement strand
TACCTAACTCTGCAGGCACCTGGGCAGAGCAAACCTTCGTTCTCCATCTACTCGACCTTCATTCCTCGCTCAACTGGTGAGTCTTCTCGAAATGTTCTAACAGGTTATTTCGTTGCAGATTCCGATGCTGGAAACAAAGATGGCACGATTTCAAAGAACTACGGAAAACTGAGACTTCTTACTTTGCCGAGGACGACAATTGTTCCTGGTCCTGGTCAGGTCCAAAACAACTTCAACTCCGACAGCGAAGTTTCCAAGTTGCTAAACATTCTGAGACAGGGTTCAACCAAGGTTCTCAACGGTAACCTGTTGACCTTGCCAATCGGTGGAGGACTTCTCTACGTTCAACCGGTATACATTCAGTCAACTGGTGAAACATCATTCCCACTACTCAAAAAGGTGCTCGTTGCCTTCGGAGACAAGATTGCCTTCGAGGACAACCTTGACTCAGCCTTGAATGCTCTATTCGATGGAGACTCTGGTTCTGGAGGAGAAAACCCACCACCTATCGATCCAGGTCAAACTCAAGCAGAGAAGTTAGCAGCTGCACTAGCCGATGCTAAGCAGGCAATGCTAGATAAGGACGCTGCCATGAAGGCAGGGGATTGGACTGCATTCGGTAAAGCAGATGCACGATTAAAGGCAGCGATTGAGGCAGCTTTAGCAGCCAGCCCAAAGTAACGCTATTCGTGTTAGACTGAAACTTCGCCGCGGGGTGGAGCAGTTCGGTAGCTCGCCGGGCTCATAACCCGGAGGTCGTAGGTTCAAATCCTGCCCCCGCAACCAAAAAGTAAAACCCTGACTTCGGTCGGGGTTTTTCTGTTTCTGTGGAGAACTTCAGAATTGGCTAGCGCGGCGCACTAATCTCTGTGGATGCCATTACTAACAACAGCGCTTCTGGTCGGTGCAGCATGGTTCGCGGCACCAGCTTGTCCGCTTCCTCTGGCAAGTAACAGAACTACCGTCGGTGCAATCACAAGTTCGACTGCTTTGAGTGTCTGTGTGAGCAAGTCCAAACTGGTTGAGGGAACCAATGGTTCGATGATTCTAGTAATTGGATCTAGTGCTTCACCGTCTCCTCTTTGTTTGATTTACCCTAATGGGTTGAGTCCAGATTTAGCGTTCTCACTACTGGACTCAGGACACATTGGTTGCTGGAGTCTCTACCCACCAGGTCAGGTTGTCACAATCGTGAATTTGAGAACGCCGTCTCAGGCCAGCATTCAGGCAGCTTTGAAGAGCTTCAAACCAGATGTTCCTCGGATTAGGGTAAAGCCAAGCGCTGAGGTATCAATTGGCACTTCGCTGCAATTCACCTCAACTGGAACAACAAAGTCAGTTAGATCAACTTTGTTGAATCTCCCTTTGCAAGTTCGCTTCAAGCCCGCCTCTTATTACTGGCGACTTACTCCATTGAACAAGAGCTTTAGTTCGATTGCGCCAATTTGGAAAGCAAATCTGGTGGGAAGAGCTCAAATGGAGAACAAAATCAGTTATTCAGTCGAATACTCCTTTGTTGGGCTAACTCCATGGCGGACTGTGAAGCCAAATATTGCGATGACCGCTGTTCCACTCAGCCTTCTTGTGAGACAGGGGCAAGAGCCACCTAAAGAGATAAAGAGAATTCCTAGGCTTGTTGGAGGCCCTTGCCAATCCAATGAGAATTTGTGGGGTTGCTGATTTTCAGAGATTTCTCAGCGGGGTTTCATAAACTTATGAAGTTGGTTGCATATGTTTGCAGCAAAATAAGTTCGAGTTTGGGAGTAATTACATGTCTGATAGCAAGAGTCATTACAACACTCAGTTCCTGGGTGAGCCAATCAAGATCATTGAGCCTCAGCAAGGCTCAGATCAAAAACTAAACCAACGCAAGTCAGCGAACCTAGGAATTATCCTCGCTGCGATTCTTGGCCCCATTCTTGGAGCTGTATTCGGTATCTCTGCCTATGGGGGAAGCCTACCGTTTTCAACAGGAGCACAACAGGTCACAATCACTAATCCAGGCAGCGTTAATTGGGTAACTGCAGCTGCAGCCAAAGCACTACCTTCGGTTGTGACTCTTGCTGTCTATTCTGGAAGTAATGGCGGAACCGGTTCTGGTGTTGTTCTAACAACCGATGGATACATCCTGACCAACGCTCACGTAGTCACCTTGGATGGATCAACAGACAACGTGGTGATTGAAGTAAAGACAAGTTCAGAGAAGATTTTCAAAGCGGTAGTTGTTGGCACTGACCCAACGAATGACCTCGCAGTAATCAAAGCAACAGGCAATGGCTTTATTCCTATTGAGTTCACGGACAGCTCTTCGATAAACGTTGGTGACTCAGCTGTTGCTATCGGTGCTCCACTCGGTTATGACGCCACTGTCACCGCTGGTGTGGTTTCTGCGCTGCACAGAACCATTCAGGTTGACTCTGCAGAAGTGCCAGAAGATGGTGGATCAAGTTTGCAACTCTGGGACAACGGAAGTTCTGTTCCTCCAGTGAACCTTGATGTCATTCAGACTGACGCTGCCATCAACCCTGGAAACTCCGGTGGTGCTCTAGTAAATGACAGTGGGCAGTTGATTGGCATCAACGTTGCCATTGCTGGTGCATCTGGAACATCAACCCAAGCAGGAAGCATCGGTGTTGGCTTTGCTATTCCATCAAATGTTGCCAAGCGAATCTCAGAGCAGCTGATTAAGAGTGGTTCGGTAAGTCATGGGTTGCTCGGCGCTTTAGTAAGCGACGCGGGAAGCTCTGACGGAACTGGTTCATTCTCAGTGGGAGCAAAAGTACAAGAGCTAACGGCTGGTGGCCCAGCAGAAAAAGCTGGCCTAAAAGTTGGTGACATTGTTACCAGTTGTGATGGTCAGAGTATTGACAGTTCTTCTGAACTAACCGCGGCTATTCGCTCTAAAGAGGCTTTCGCTACCGTAACCCTGGAAGTGCTTCGAGGAACTGAGTCCATAACACTGGAGGCTACCCTGGGCGATGCTTCAGCTAAATAACTAGTTATTTAGCTTTAGTGCGTGGCAGACTACATATATGTCAATGGTGCCATCAGTTCAGTATTCAATAACCATTCGCTTGGAGGCCCCAGCGAAGAACACTGCAGTTAGTGAGTTAACTGCAGTCATCGAACAAGCTGGTGGTTCGGTAACTGCAGTTGACGTAAATCATTCAGATGCTGAACGAGTAAGGGTTGACCTAACCTGTGCTTGTACTAACTCTGATCACGCTGGCCAAATAGTTGAAAGCCTCAAGAAAGTTGAAGGCGTTGTTGTTGGTAAGGTTTCAGACCGAACCTTCCTTGCTCACTTGGGTGGCAAATTAACCATCGAATCAAAACTCCCTATTCGTAACCGTGACGACCTATCACTCATATACACACCAGGTGTTGCCAGAATATGTGAAGCAATTGCTAAAGATCCATCTGATGCCAGAAGACTGACTATCAAGCGAAACACCATCGCTGTTGTTACTGATGGCTCAGCAGTTCTAGGTCTAGGAAACATTGGTCCTCTAGCTGCTCTGCCGGTAATGGAGGGTAAAGCAGCCCTCTTCAAGCGCTTTGCAAATATTGATGCATTCCCTATCTGTCTGGATACCCAAGACACCGACGAGATTGTTCGAACCGTCAAGGCAATTGCCCCGGTCTTTGCAGGTATTAACTTGGAAGACATCTCAGCTCCCAGATGTTTTGAAATCGAAGCAAGACTTAGAGCAGAGCTAGACATTCCTGTTTTCCACGATGATCAACATGGCACCGCAATTGTTTGTCTTGCAGCACTTCGTAATGCTCTGAAAGTTGTTGGTAAAAAGATTGAAAATGTTCAACTAGTAATGAGTGGTGCGGGAGCTGCTGGAACAGCAGTTCTAAAGCTGCTATTTGCAGCAGGGCTAAAGCATGCGACCGTGGCAGATCAACATGGCATCATCCACGTTGGCAGAGGTGACATTGATCCAGAGTCTTCGCTTGGTTGGGTTGCTGGAGCAACTAACGCAGCGGGTAAAAATGGAACTCTCAAGGATGCAATTGTGGGAGCAGATGTTTTCATTGGTGTTTCAGCAGCAAATCTTTTAGATTCCTCTGACATCGCCAAGATGGCTCCGAGGTCCATCGTGTTTGCGCTTGCTAATCCGAATCCTGAAATCGACCCTGCCCAAGCCGCTATCCATGCAGCAGTTGTTGCAACCGGTAGAAGTGACTTCCCAAATCAGATAAACAACGTGCTTGCTTTCCCTGGTTTCTTTAGAGGTTTACTTGATGCTGGAGCAACTCAAATCACTGAAGAGATGTTGCTAGCAGCAGCGGATGCATTAGCTAAGTGTGTTGAACCTTCTCAGTTGAATGCCTCATACATAGTCCCTAGCGTCTTCCACGCTGATGTCTCACAACGCGTGGCGGAAGCTGTTCGTAACGTAGCTAAGTCATAATCGAACTGCTATGACAGAACAAAGTCCAATCACAATCATTGATCCGCAACTAGCTCCGCTTGAGCCAGGAGATCACGAGCGTTACTCGCACTACGTAAAGAAAGACAAAGTGGTGGAGTCTGCAGTTATGGGGACACCCGTTGTTGCACTGTGCGGGAAGGTTTGGGTTCCAAGTCGCGACCCTGAAAAGTTCCCAGTCTGCCCAGATTGCAAAGAGAAGTATGAAGCGATGAAGAATAATGAGTCGGGTGACTCTAAAGGCCCTCAGTAATCTCGCCAATAGACTTATCAAGTGAACAATTCGCCCATCGGTATCTTCGACTCAGGAGTCGGGGGTTTAACTGTTGCTAGGGCAATCATCGATCAGCTACCCAATGAATCCATCATTTACTTAGGTGATACCGCTAATACTCCTTATGGGCCTAAGTCGCTAAGTGAAGTCAGAGAATTAGCGCTTGGGGTAATGGACCGTTTGGTTGACGAGGGTGTCAAAGTATTAGTGATTGCCTGCAACACCGCATCTGCAGCAGTTCTTCGTGATGCTCGTGAGCGATACACCGAAGGTAGAGGCATACCTGTTGTTGAAGTAATTCAGCCAGCGGTTAGAAGAGCAGTTGCTGCAACTAGAAACGGTCACGTTGGTGTGATCGGAACCAATGCGACTATCGCCTCTAAAGCATATGATGATGCATTTGCTGCAGCGGTATCGCTAAGTCTAGAAACTGTTGCCTGCCCTGAATTCGTTGACTATGTTGAACGTGGCATTACCAGCGGCCCTGAACTAATCGCTCTTGCTGAGACATACTTAGCTCCAATCAAAGAAGCTGGCGTTGATACCCTCGTGCTTGGTTGCACACACTACCCACTACTAACCGGTGCTCTGTCTTACGTGATGGGTGATGAAGTGACTTTGGTGTCTTCAGCAGAAGAGACAGCTAAAGATGTTTATCGTACTTTGTCCCAGCACGGCTTATTCAGGGGAGACCTGAGTGCTCCAACTCTTCGTTTCCAGGCCACCGGTGATGCAGCCGCTTTTGCTAAGTTGGCAAAGAGATTCTTGGGTCCTGAAGTTCAAACTGTTGAACAGATCAACTAACAAGAGAAGGTAACTAAGTGACTAGAGCAGATGGTAGAGCTAACAACCAATTACGTAAGGTAACAATCGAGCGTAACTGGAGTGAGCACGCAGAGGGTTCTGCTCTTATTTCTTTTGGTTCAACCAAAGTGCTCTGCACAGCATCTTTCACTGCAGGTGTTCCACGATGGAAAGTTGGCCAAGGTGAAGGTTGGGTAACAGCTGAATACGCAATGCTCCCTAGAGCAACTCATGACCGCAATGATCGTGAATCGATTAAGGGCAAAGTCGGTGGTAGAACTCACGAGATCTCAAGACTGATTGGTAGAGCACTTAGAGCTGCAGTTGACTTCAAAGCTCTAGGGGAGAACACCATTGTTATTGACTGTGACGTTTTGCAGGCAGATGGTGGAACTAGAACAGCAGCGATCACTGGTGCTTATGTTGCTCTGGTAGATGCAATCAACTATGGAATTGCTAAAGGTCATATCCCAGCCAAGAACAAGGTAATCATTGACTCAATTGCGGCAATCTCCGTCGGAATCATTGACGGTGAACCGATGCTTGATCTTGCATACACTGAGGATGTTAGAGCGGAAACAGACATGAACGTTGTTGTTACTGGTTCAGGTAAGTTCGTCGAAGTTCAGGGAACTGCTGAAGGTGCCGCCTTTGACAGAGATGAACTAAACGCTCTGCTTGATCTTGCATTACTTGGAACCGCTGAACTTACTCGTCACCAGGCTGACTCACTAAATTCATGAAGTTAGTTCTCGCTACACACAACCAGGGCAAGGTTCAAGAACTCAGAGCAATTCTGGAACCTAATGGTTTTGAACTTGCCGGCTATGACGGACCCGAACCAGTTGAAGATGGCACCAGCTTTGTTGAAAATGCTCTGATAAAAGCGAGAGCTGCTTTTGAATCAACCGGTAGTCCAGCTCTTGCTGATGACTCCGGCATTGCAGTTGAGATCCTCGGTGGTTCACCAGGTATCTTCACTGCCATCTGGTCAGGAACCAAAGACAATGTGGCAAATCGTCAACTGCTCTTAGCTCAACTAAGAGACATTGGAGCTGAACATCGTCAAGCTTCATTTGTTTGCACAATCGCACTGGTAACTGCCGAAACAGAAATCTGCTTCACAGGTGTTTGGCCAGGAACAGTTGCATTTGAAGAGCGTGGCACCAACGGGCATGGCTATGACCCAGTTTTTATTCCAGAGGGCTTTGAAATAACCGCAGCAGAATTAGAGCCTGAAGTGAAGAATGCGATTAGCCACCGGGCTCAAGCGGTCAGTGCTTTGGTTACTTACCTGAAGAGCCTTTAGTTCTACTCTTCACAATTTCCAGAATCACTGGGATGAATGAGAGCGCTACTAGAGCCAAAGTGACAACAATCACATGTTCGCGAATGAAAGCTACGTTGCCTAGGAAATAACCAATCAGCGGAACGCTGATTCCCCAACTGAATGCGCCGATGATGTTGTATCGGAGGTAGTAGGGGTAAGGCATCTTGCCGACACCTGCTGCAACAGGGATGAAGGTTCTCATAATTGGAACATAGTGGGCAAAGATCACAGCTTTACTTCCATACTTAGCAAAGAACGCCTGAGTTCGCTCAACATTCTTGTGGCTAAATAATTTAGAGTCTTCTCGCTTGAACACCGCAGGACCTGCCTTCAGTCCAATGAAGTATCCGATCTGGTCACCAATAACTGCCGAGACAGAGATCATAAGGCAGGCTAACCAAATAGGGGAATCGATAACTCCACCGCCAATAAGTAGCCCAACGGTAAAGAGCAGTGAGTCTCCAGGGAGGAAGAACCCTAGGAGTAGCCCAGTTTCAGCTATCACTATAAGTGAAGCTAAGACTAGGGCTAGGGGTCCTAGGGATTCGAGAATTGCTTCTGGGTGCAGGATATCGTTTATGTTCACGTGCCCCCAGCAGGAATCGAACCTGCGCCCCCGCCTCCGGAGGGCGGTGCTCTATCCCCTGAGCTATGGGGGCTCAAAGATATACCCAGACTACCAGCGGGGTATCTGGCTGAATGGGCGACATTTCAGCCTTATCGGGGCTCTTCGCTAGACTTAGAGGATTACTGGCGCAGGCATTGCTGCCTGCCAGCCACAGATATTTCACTCAAATCAAAGGTATCCACGTGACCCCTGCTGACATTGCCGCAAGCATCTTGCGCATACTTGCCTCCTTGCAGGCAAGTGGGTCGCTAACTGCGGGCGAATTACCAGCAGAAATCACAGTTGAAAGACCAAAGAACCGTGATCACGGAGACTGGGCAACTAACGTTGCCATGCAGTGGGGAGCGAAGCTAGCTGCCAATCCCAGAGAGTTTGCCAACCTGCTTTCAGCAGAACTGGCTAAAGAGCCTGGGGTTGAGAAGGTTGATGTCGCAGGACCTGGCTTTATCAACATCACCCTTAGCGCTGCCGCTGCCGGTGAATTAGCTAAGCAGATTGTTCTTGCAGGGGAAAAGTTTGGAACTGGAACTGATCTTCAGGGTTTGAAGATGAACCTCGAGTTCGTTTCAGCTAACCCAACTGGCCCGATTCACATTGGTGGAACCAGATGGGCGGCTGTTGGAGATTCACTAGCTCGAATCTTTGAAGCACAAGGGGCAAGTGTTACCAGAGAGTATTACTTCAACGACCATGGTGCTCAGATTGATCGTTTTGCTAGATCGCTTGTCGCTGCTGCGAGAAATGAAGCGGCACCTGAAGATGGCTATGCCGGTGAATACATCAATCAGATAGCTGAATCTGTTTTGGCTCATCATCCAGATGCGGCCAGTCTGCCTGACGCTGAAGCAACAGAAACTTTTAGAGCTACCGGTGTTGAACTAATGTTTGGCGAGATCAGAGAATCGCTTGAAGATTTCGGTGTTAATTTTGATGTTTTCTTCCACGAGAACTCTCTTTATGAATCTGGTGCAGTCCAGAAAGCAATCGAAAGGCTTAGAGGGCTAGGTCACATCTACGAACAAGATGGTGCGATCTGGCTTCGTTCGACTACCTTTGGTGATGACCGAGATCGTGTAGTAATCAAGAGCGATGGTGAAGCCGCATATATTGCAGGAGATCTTGCCTATTACCTTGATAAACGTGAACGTGGTTTCGATAGAGCAATCTATATGCTCGGTGCTGACCACCACGGTTATGTTCCGAGAATGATGGCGCTATGTGCTGCCTTTGGTGATGTGCCAGGTTTGAATCTTGAAATTCTCATCGGACAGCTAGTAAACCTAGTCAAGGACGGCGAACCTGTTCGTATGTCTAAGCGTGCTGGAACGGTAGTAACAATGGAAGACCTTGTTGAAGCTGTTGGTGTTGATGCAGCCCGTTATGCACTTACTAGATCTTCAATCAACTCGATGTTGGATATTGACCTTGATCAGCTATCTAAGAAAACCAATGACAATCCGGTTTTCTACGTTCAGTATGCGCATGCAAGAACCAAGCAGGTTGCTAACAATGCAGCGCAGCTCAGTGTCGATGACAGTGAATTTGATCCAGCGCTACTGACTCACGCCAGCGAATCTGAACTACTTGGCAAGTTGGCACAGTTGCCTAAGGTGATGGCTCACTCGGCAACAGAGCGAGCACCGCACCTAGTTGCTAGATACCTTGAAGAGGTTGCTGGCGCTTATCACCGATGGTATGACAACTGCCGTGTGACTCCATTATCTGAACAACCGGTTGAGCCTGTGCACAGGACCAGACTCTGGCTAAACAATGCAGCATCTGTCGTTCTAGCAAACGGTCTCAGAGTTCTTGGCGTTTCTGCGCCGGAGCGGATGTAATCGTGGGTGAACTGCTTGCACCGAGCTGGCTAACTAAGCCAGCAAATGTGAATGAACTAGCCAAGGACATTTGGCCGGCTAGCGCTAAGCGCGAAAGCGAAGGTCAACTCTCAATTGGTGGAGTTTCAGTTGGTGATCTTGCAGGCGATTACGGAACACCGCTCTATGTTCTAGACCAGGCAGATTTCTTTGATCGAGCAAAACGAATTAGAGAAGCTTTCTCAGCTGCGGCTAGTCGTTATGGAACCACAGCCAAACAGTATTACGCAGGTAAAGCGCTGCTTTGCACTGAGATAGTTCGTTGGGTAGATGAACTCGGTTTGTATTTGGATGTTTCAAGCGGAGGCGAACTTGCAGTTGCTCTAGCTGGTGGTATTGAACCAGCAAGAATTGGTTTGCACGGAAACAACAAGTCACACAGCGAGATCGGTAGAGCTGTTGCGGCTGGAGTCGGTGTGATTGTTATTGACAGCGAAATTGAAGTGGAAAGAATCGCTTCAGCTGCCGGAGCACAAGATCGTATTCAACCTGTTCGCCTAAGAGTCAACACAGGCGTTCACGCTCACACCCACGAATACCTTGCAACAGCGCGTGAAGATCAGAAGTTTGGTATTGCTATTTCAGATGTTCCACAGATTGTTGCCAAGATCCGTTCGCACAAACATCTTCAGTTCTTAGGTCTTCACTCACACATTGGATCTCAGATCTTTGTAGTTGAGGGATTCATTGAAGCAGCCAAGCGACTAATTGCACTTCATGCGGAACTGCTGAAGAACGGTCCTGTTCCAGAACTAAACCTTGGTGGCGGATTTGGCGTTGCATACACCGAACAAGATAAACCAGCACAGATTGAAGAAATCGCCTACGCAATCACTGAGACTGTTGAAGCCGAATGCGGGAAGCATCGGATTGCAGTTCCAGCTTTAGCTTTCGAACCAGGTCGATACATAGTTGGCCCAGCCGGCATCACTCTGTACAACGTAGGCACCACCAAAGATGTGAAAGTTGAAGAAACCGCATCTAGAAAATACGTAAGCATTGACGGTGGTATGAGTGATAACGCTAGACCAGCTCTTTACGAAGCCGACTATTCGGTGACTCTTGCTTCTAGAGAATCAACAGCAGATCCAGTTATCTCAAGAGTTGTTGGTAAGCACTGTGAATCAGGGGACATCGTAGTCAGGGATGCTTTCCTTCCAGAAGATGTGAGCCCTAATGACCTACTAGCCGTTGCAGTTACCGGCGCATACTGTTTCTCTCTAGCTAGTAATTACAACTACCTTGCAAGACCTGCAGTTGTTGCTGTGAAAGATGGTCAAACCACACTTTTGGTTAGAGCAGAAACAGAAGCAGATTTACTGGCTAGAGATGCCAGACTTAACACAACAGAGACAAAGGTTCTCAAATGATCGAATATCGTCCATTACGTATTGCTCTACTTGGCGCTGGCTCAGTTGGCTCTCAAGTAGCCAGGCTAATCACTGAAAACAGAGAAGAACTCGCTGCTCGAGTTGGAGCGGAGCTAGAGCTTGCTGGAGTATTTGTTAGAGACAAGAAGGCAGCAAGAGACTTTAACATTCCGACAGAACTTCTAACCACTGAATCTGATGCCTTGATTCTTGGCGCAGACATCGTTATCGAAGTCATGGGTGGGATTGAACCGGCTAGAACTCTAATCCTTCAGGCACTGAACTCAGGTAGCGACGTGATCACTGCAAACAAAGCATTGCTTGCAACTCACGGAACAGAACTGTTTGATGCTGCCGAGCAAGTCGGAGCTCAGCTTTATTTTGAGGCTGCAGTTGCTGGAGCGATCCCAATCATTAGACCACTTCGTGAATCTCTCGCTGGAGACAAAGTAAAGCGCATCATGGGAATCGTCAACGGGTCAACTAACTACATTCTTGACCGAATGGACTCAGCAGGTTTGACTCTTGAGCAGGCAATGACTGAGGCCACCAACCTTGGTTATCTAGAAGCAGATCCTTCATTGGACGTTGAAGGATATGACGCAGCCCAGAAGGCTGCAATCTTGGCGTCCTTGGCATTCCATACTGAAGTGCCTCTTGAGAAGGTTTATCGAGAAGGTATAACCAAGATCACCAGAGAACAGATGGCTGCTGCTAAGCGTGACGGTTATGTGATCAAGCTACTTGCAATCTGTGAAGCAATTCCGGCTGATGGTATCAACGGTGAAGAGGGTATTTCAGTTCGCGTTTATCCTGCGATGGTTCCACTTGAGCATCCGCTGGCATCCGTTAGAGGAGCTTTCAACGCTGTCTTCGTTGAAGCAGAAGCTGCTGGTTCTTTGATGTTCTACGGTGCGGGTGCAGGTGGAGTTCAAACTGCTTCAGCAATTATGGGTGATCTTGTTTCAGCCGCAAAACGACATGTTGCCGGTGGCCCAGGCCTAGCAGATTCTGCGCACGCAGACCTTGAGGTTCTACCTATTTCAAGAATTAGAACCAGATACCAAATCACTTTGGAAGTTAGCGACCAACCGGGTGTTCTTGCCCAGATTGCAAACGTCTTTGCTAAATTCAATGTCTCAATTGAAACAGTGGAACAGTCGGCAAAGATGATCGAAGCTGAAACAGTTGCTTGGCTTGAAATCGGAACTCACCTCGCCACCGATAAAGACCTAGCTGCAGTTGTTGCAGAACTTGCTGCCAGTGAAGCAGTTGAGAAAATCACTTCAGTTATCAGAGTTGAGGGAGAGTAATCATGGCACAGCAATGGCGTGGAGTTATCAACGAATACTTTGATCGTCTAGACATCGCTCCTGGCACAATAGTAATCACATTGGGTGAAGGTGGAACTCCACTAGTTCATGCACCTGCTCTAGCCAAGTTAGTTGGGGCTGCAGAAGTTTGGCTAAAGGTCGAAGGTATGAACCCAACTGGGTCGTTCAAAGATCGTGGAATGACGATGGCCGTAACCAAGGCTGTTGCGCACGGAGCAAAAGCTGTGATCTGTGCATCAACCGGAAATACTTCAGCAAGTGCCGCTGCCTATGCTGCAGCTGCTGGAATCAAGTCAGTCGTTCTCATTCCTGAGGGAAAAATCACCCTCGGAAAGCTAGCTCAGGCCATCGCTCACAAGGCTTCGATTCTTCAGGTCAAAGGTAACTTTGATGACTGTCTCGTTTTGGCTCGTGACCTTTCTGAGAACTACGCGGTGCATTTGGTCAACTCAGTAAACCCTGACCGCATTGAAGGTCAAAAGACTGCAAGCTTTGAGGTTGTTGAGAATCTAGGTTTTGCACCAGATTTCCACGTTATGCCTGTAGGTAACGCTGGAAACTACTCTGCATACTTCAAGGGTTACCTAGAAGAGTTCAATGAGGGAATCATCAAGGA
>CAMDEV010000016.1 GCA_945896925.1 Auritidibacter sp. Marseille-P8566 | reverse complement strand
AGAACAGCAAGGTAAATCTCTTTCTGCAATTTAGAGAACTTACCGTTGATTGGAAGTGTTCTAGTCACATCTGCTGTGTATAGAGATTCAACCTCAACTCCTGCGTCAACAAGAATCAATTCGCCAGGCTTAACCGGTCCATCGTTGTTGACCCAGTGCAAGGTGCAAGCATGTGCTCCAGCTGCGGCAATAGTTCCATAACCTAAGTCATAGCCTTCAGCTCTAGCTTCTGCATAGAACGCAGCTTCGACAATTCGTTCACCACGTGGGTGCTTTGTTGCAGCAGATAGGTTTTTGACAATTGATTCAAAACCTTTAATGCTGGCAGCGACAGCGCTCTTCATCTCAGCAATTTCGTAACTGTCTTTGATGAGTCTAAGTTCGCTTACAAACTCAACAAGTTTTGTGCTCTTTTCCATTGTGAGAACATGCTTCTTCTTGTGCTGAGCAAGATCTTCTTCAAGTTTGGTAAGTGACTTTGTTTGAATTCCTAGAAGCGCAGCTACCTGCTTTAGGTTCGGTCTGAAGCCAACCCAGAATTCACCAATCTGACTGTTTGAGAAGAACTCTGCACTCTTCTTGCCTGCTGTTTCTCGGAAGTAAAGAACAGACTTCTGCTTCTTACCTCTGGCATCAATAACCAGAACTGAATCTGGGACTGTGGCTGAGCCCCAGCCGGTTAGGTGCGCAAAAGCTGAGTTTGGGCGGTAACGGTAGAAGTCATCATTAGATCTTGCAAGTTCAGGACCGGCTGGGATTACCAGAATCTTTCCTTGGAAGGCAGCAGCAACAGCATCTCTTCTTGTTGCAGCGAACGGTGCAACCTTGGATGGCTTAGGTAGTGCGGTTGAATCTGTTTCCCAGTTTGAACCAATGTATTTTACGAACTTGGTTCCGGTTGGACGGTGCGATCGTGCTGAACCACGTTCAGCTAGTTTCTTAGCGGCGTCTTTACTCATGTCTTTATTCTGCCACTTTTGAGTCAGTGGTTGCTGATACCTTAAGAAAGTAAAGAGAAGAGGGAACACTTGAAGATTGACCTACATATCCACTCAAACTTCTCCGACGGTGACTACCCACTCAAGAAGCTAATTAGGAAAATCAAGCGAAAGAAACTTGATGTCTTTGCCCTAACCGATCACGATCGAACCGATGGCTGGCTCGAAGCCCGCCAGCGAGCAAGTAAAGCTGGCATAAGTTTTATCCCTGGCATCGAGATAACCACCGAGTGGCGACTAGGTGTCAGCAAACCTTTTGGCATGCATTTGCTTGCCTATCTTCCAGACAAAGACAACGCTGAACTGCAAGCCATACTTGTGCAAAACCAAAATGAGCGTGAAGTTCGACTCAAGCAATACATTCAAAATCTGCAGCGAGACTACCCAGCACTGACCTTCGACAAGGTAGCTTCCATGTCTAAGGAAGGCTCAACTCTAGGGCGTCCAGATATCGCCAGAGTATTGGTGAAGTTGAAATTGGCTAAGAGTGTCGGCGATGCATTTGATGGCATCCTGTCAAAGCGATCCAAGCACTACGTAAGAAATGAAGCCCCAGATGTGCTTGAAGTAATCGCTGCAGTTAGGAAGGCTGGGGGAGTTCCTGTTCTAGCACATCCTTCAAGAGGTGATGGCGACAAAGTTAGTTTTGAGGAAGCTGTCTTTGATCAGATGCGTCAAGCTGGTCTACTTGGAATAGAAGTCGATCACATTGAAGTCAAAGGCGCGAACAGAGAGTGGCTGGTTGCTTACGCAACTAAGCACAATCTCATCATGACTGGTTCGAGTGACTACCACGGTAGAAAAGCTAAGAAGGACAATCCTTTAGCTCTTCACACAACAACACCAGAGATGCTAAAGCGTATTCTCGAATTAGGAACTGGAACTGAACCTCACCTAGAGAAAAAATTCTAGAGCTTTATTCGCCTTGTTTGTAAGTGCGAGTTCGGTTTCTAGGTTTTCTATTCTCTGTAGGTTTTGCAGTTGAAGGTTTTTGAGTATTTGGCTTAGGTTTGCTCTTTGGTCTTGAAGCTCCCTTTGGCTTTTCGTCATCACCTGGTTTCCATCCAGCAGGACGCTTGGTTGCAGCAATTCTTCCCTTCGTTCCCGCTGGAATATCTAAATCAGTAAATAGATGCGGTGAAGATGAATAAGTCTCAACAGGTTCAGGAACACCTAACTCCAGAGCTTTGTCAATGTTTGACCAACGAAGAAGATCTTCCCAGTCAACAAAGGTAACTGCGATACCAGTTCTACCGGCACGACCAGTTCTACCGGTTCGGTGAAGGTACGCTTTCTCATCTTCTGGAACTGTGTAGTTGATTACGTGGGTAACATCGTCGACATCGATACCACGAGCTGCTACTTCAGTTGCAACCAAGATGTCTTTCTTACCTGATCTAAAAGCATCCATTGAACGCTCACGTGCTTCTTGAGACATGTCACCATGAAGTGCTGTTGCTTTAAAACCGCGATCGACAAGTTCTTCTGAAACCTTTGCAGACTGACGCTTGGTCTTAGTAAAGATAACTGTCTTGCCTCTTCCTTCTGCTTGAAGAATTCTGGCAACAACTTCATCTTTATCTAGTGAGTGCGCTCGATAGAAGAACTGCTTGATGTCAGCCTTGGTGTGACCCTCGTCAGGGTCGTTCACTCTAATGTGAACAGGCTTGTTTTGATACTTTCTAGCGAGCGAGACAATCTGGCCAGGCATAGTTGCTGAGAAGAGCATGGTTTGTCTTCCAGCTGGGGTGAAAGCGAAGAGCCTCTCAACATCAGGTAGGAAACCAAGGTCCAGCATCTCGTCTGCTTCATCCAGGACCATGCACTCAATTTTCGATAGATCTAGCTTCTTCTGCTTGCTCAGATCGATTAGACGCCCTGGAGTTCCAACAATTAACTGTGCTCCTGCATCAATTTGGGCAACTTGACCTTCGTAGGATTTACCACCGTAGATAGCAGCAACCTGTGTTCCTCGGTTGCTAGCTGCCAAAGTTAAGTCTTCTGCTACCTGAATGGCAAGTTCACGGGTAGGGACGACGACTAGGGCTTTCGCTCCGTGTTCTGGGTTCTGCCCTAGACGTTGAATAATGGGTAGGCCAAAGCCCAGAGTCTTACCTGTTCCAGTCTTTGCCTGACCAATTAGGTCTTGACCAGTCAGAGCTAGCGGGATTGCCTGCTCTTGAATGGGGAATGGGTTGGTTATGCCTCTAGTTGCTAGGGCTGCAACGATGTCTGCATCGATGCCTAAGTCGCTAAAATCCAATAGTTTTGGCCGCCTGTCTTGTTAGGGCAAGTCTATCTGCGCATTAGCAGGTTAAGATGGTTCGGTGTTCGAATGGTTTAAGCGCTTACGTCGAGTTGCTAAGCAACTGACGGTAGCTCCTCGCACTGAGGAGAAGG
This sequence comes from Auritidibacter sp. Marseille-P8566, assembly GCA_945896925.1. Taxonomy (GTDB): domain Bacteria; phylum Actinomycetota; class Actinomycetes; order Actinomycetales; family Microbacteriaceae; genus Rhodoluna. The sequence goes on along the minus strand of CAMDEV010000016.1, from coordinate 11,254 downwards.
TCGCTCGCAACACCACAGCGATTGACCTTGCCCCTTACACACCTGAACCTAAAGCGTTCTTAGGTCAACTTGCTTACCTTCACTTAGCAAACTTTGAGATCCTCACATCTTCATTGAAGTATTCACCCAACACTGCTTTCAAAGCAGAACTTTCTGAAGCTGCAGCAAGAAGTTTCGATAAGTATCGTCAACTCTCTAAAAAGCTGAATGAATTAGGTGCGGACCCGGCCGAGCAGATGAATCCGTTCAAAGAGAGAATTGCAGTTTTTCACTCAAACACCACAGGCCTTGATTGGTATGAAGTAATTGTGAAGGTTTATTTGACTTCAGGATTACTAGACGACTTTTACTTCAGGCTTGCATCTGGTCTAGATGATGAATTACAGGGCGAGGTTGAGAAGGCACTGAGAGATAAAACTTTCGAGAAGTTCGCAAAGCGCGTTTTGATTGAAGCAGTAACAGCAGATCCTGTCCTTGGTTCAAGACTTGCTCTTTGGGGTAGAAGACTTATGGGAGATGTGCTACTAGAGCTTCGTGCCGCTTTCGATAACAGAAAGTTAGCTCACATTCCTAAGACCAAGGTGCTCTCTGTTGAAGAGGAGAACGCAGTCAACCTTGCCGCTTATGCGAAATTGGAACCTTTGATTTCAGAACTAACCGGAGCACACAGTGCTCGAATGGAAACTATCGGTCTAACTGCTTAGGCAGTTTCGTGTTTTACGCGGCTTCCAGCCAAGAAGCGAATACCAAGGATCATCGCTGCCGGCATGCCCAGCATGGTGATTGTCCAAATCCAGTAATCGCTGTAGCTAAGACCGGCCCAAGTGCAGATGGTCCAGGCGACAAAGCCATAAACCAGAGCAATTGCCGGAGCAAGGAGCACACCGTAACTCTCGTTACGAGTTAGCAGGTATGGAGCCATAAGGCCGAGGATTGAACCGTAGACAAGAATAAAGACAAGTTCCATTAGGCGATAAATCCTACTCTTCGGGCTTCTTCAGCACCGATCTCAACGTAAGCCAAAGCATCCGTCGGAACAATGAAGATGCGACCTTTGTCATCGACAAGCTTCAGAGTCTTAGTTTCAGAGTTGAGAGTCTTTTCAACGCTTGCTTCGACTTCAGCAGCTGACTGCTTTGATTCAAATGCGATTTCGCGAGCAGTGTTTCTAAGCCCAATTCTGATTTCCATGATGCTTCTTTCTTTCACCACTAGATTACGCCAAAATAGACGCCTCGTTAATGCCTTTTAGAACAGTTCGTCTTCAGCCTTTGGCTTCTCAGGCTCGCTCAGGTCAATAATCTCCAGGTTCTCAGTTACTACAGTCACCGGAGCGGTAAAGCTTGAGGCTGCTGAAATCGGGGTAACCACCTCTGGAGCGCTAACCGCAAACCCAGAAGGGGTGAGTGTTGGCAGAACTCCATCGTGTAGGTCATTGAGCAAACTTGCCAACATGTTCTCAGCTTCAGCGATACCATCTTCATCACCAGTCTCTGAACTTTGCAATAGGTAGCTGGCTAGTGAGAGCTCGAAGTATAGGTTTGCTCGCTGGCGAAGGTTTCGGTCTGCTCGGATGTTTCCCTCATAAGCCAATGTGATGGCAGCAGAAATTTCAGGTGCAGCCTCTCCGTAGATGGCTGCGAGATCTAGGGCAGGGTCATCAACTCTTAGTCCTGCCCAGTCGGTTATGCCAGTGATCTCTGAGCCCTGGCTCAAAAGAGATTGGCTGGTTAGGTTGCCGTGAATAACTGTCGGCTGGAAGCGGAACAGGTTCACATCTAAAAGAGCCTGCTGCCAGCGTTCAAGTAGATCGCGGTGAATCTTCCCTGTATCCATGGCTCTATCAAATTCAGCAACTCGTTCACGAACACTTTGAGCTGGTGCATACTCAGGTAGCCCGGCATCTGAAACCAATCCAGTTGGAATGGCGTGAATCTTGGCAATAGCAGAACCAATTGAGGTAATGATTGGGTCATCCAGTTTGATGGAGCCCAGATCAACTTCGTTGCCAGCAACATAATCAAAGAGATAGGCCTTGGTCTGCGCTTTAGCCGAGGTCTCACCTAGTAATGATGAGATATGGAAAGGCAGCGAGACGGGCCTCAGCACTCTGAGTGCTCTAACTTCAGTACCAATGTTGGTCGCTGCGACAACGGTCTTAGGAGCTTTTAGTAGCACCTGCCTGCCTTGGTCGTCGGTTAGAACCATAGTTCTGGAGTCAGGTTCGTAGTTAGCCAGGTCCTGAACGGATACGAAGCGAACTCCGGGGATGGCATCGGCTGCTAGCGCCGCTAAAATCAAGGAAGGTTTACCCATGGAAATCAGGTTAGACAAGAACAGCCTGAGACAAGAGTATCGCCACGCTTCTTTCATCACCTTAAGAGAAAAGTCCTATGACACAGCTTCTGCATCTCCCGCTAGCCCAGAGCGTAATTGACCGCGATGGGGCAGCCAGAGACAATGCTGAACTCTTTGATCTGCTCTGGGAAGAACCTCAAACCAGAATCCTTGTTCTTCACAACGGCAAGACACTTATCAAAGACGGTCAACTAAGACTCTTCTCAACCGAGGAGTCAACGGCTGGCAAGTATCGGGTCTATTTAGGTAGAACAACAGCCCCATTCGCTGATCAACCTCTGGACACTGCAGTCGTCTTAGCAGTTCTGACAGACAACGCAGCTCATGCCTTGGAACCAAACCCAGATAACTGGCATGAACTTAGAAGAACTGGTTCTGGCTTGCATCCAAGAGATGCAGTGATTTTTTCTCAAGCTTTAGCCGTTCACAATTGGCATGAGACTCACCAATACTGCCCAACCTGCGGTGCTGTTACCATCATGGCTCAGGGTGGATGGTCGAGAACATGCATTCAAGAAAGCAGACAACTCTTTCCAAGAACAGATGCTGCAGTAATCGTCAGCATCATCGATGATCAAGATCGAATTCTTCTTGGTACTCAAGGAAGTTGGGCGGAGAATCGTTGGTCAGTTTTAGCTGGCTTTGTTGAAGCTGCTGAATCTCTTGAGCAAGCAGTTGTTAGAGAGATGTTGGAAGAGAGTGGTTTAGAGGTTAGTGAACCTCAGTATCTAGGTTCACAAGCTTGGCCTTTTCCATATTCTTTGATGCTTGGTTTCACCGCCAAACTTTCACCAAATTCAAAATCAGAAGACATCAAACCTGATGGCATTGAAATAGCTCGACTTCGTTGGTTCACCAGAGAAGAGTTGAAAGCTGAGGCTGCAACGATTCTGCTACCCAACCGAATCTCTATCGCTAGAGCACTCATCGAACATTGGCTAGGGGAGAGCATCGAATCGGCCTCTGAATTGAGTAGCTGATGGCGTACGAAGTTGATGACATTCTTGAAGCTTTAGATGAAGAGCAACGTGAAGCCGCTCTTTCGCTTCACGGCCCAACTGTAATTCTGGCTGGAGCTGGTACCGGTAAGACCAGAACTATTACGCACAGAATTGCTTACGGTATTTTGCGTGGTGACTACGCTGAGCAAAAAGTTATGGCATTGACCTATACAAACAAAGCAGCGGGTGAGTTGAGGGGAAGGCTTAGACAGCTTGGTGTTCAGTCGGTTGGCGCTAAAACGTTTCACGCAGCCGCTTTAGCGCAAGTTGAATTCTTTTGGAGAGAGTTCTTCGGTATTGAAGCTCCAAGAGTAATCGAATCCAAGGCGAAAGCTATTGGTGCTGCTGCCGAGAAACTAAAGATTCGTTTAGATCCAAATACCATTCGTGATCTTGCATCAGAAATTGAATGGCGAAAATACAGCTTGCTTTCCATGGATGAATATCGAGACCGAATCTCTGACCGACCAGCAATTGCAGGTCTTGCACCGATAAGAAACTTTGAAATTCAAGAAGTTTACGAGTCTGCAAAAGTGAAAGCCAAACAAGTCGACTGGGAGGACGTCCTATTGCTCTGCAGCGGAATGCTGAAAGCAGAACCAAGGGCACTCGAGCATGTTCACCAGCAATACCGCTTCTTCACAGTTGATGAGTATCAGGATATTTCAGCACTGCAGCAAGACTTATTAGATACCTGGCTAGGAGATCGAACAGACCTCTGTGTTGTTGGTGACCCTAACCAAACCATCTATTCCTTCACCGGAGCTAGCGCCTCGTTCCTTGAGAACTTTGAGAGTAGATATCCAGACGCTACGAAAATCAGCCTTACTAAGAACTACCGTTCAACTCCTGAGATCATCTCAGTAGCAAACCGTGTTCGTGGGAGCCAGAACCTCGAACCTCTCGAGGCAATTAGGCCAAGCGGTGCAGAGCCAGTATTCAGAGGATTCGATTCAAAAGCGGAAGAGTGCAGTTGGATCTCGGAACAGATTGCTGATGCCCTCAGGGCTGGCGTGAAGGCTTCTCAGATAGCAGTGCTCTATCGGATTAATGGTCAGTCAGAGTTTATTGAGAGCGCACTGGCTGATGCAGGAATTGAATATCAAGTGCGTGGTGGTCAAAGATACTTCAATCGGCCAGAGATTATGTCTGCTACCAGATTAGTTAGAGCAGAAGCAGCGAGCCCAACACCAAGGGATATGTATGAAGGCGTAACTGCAATCGCTAGATCCCTCGGTTGGCAAAGCATTGCACCGAATGTGTCAGGAACAGAGCTAGAGCAGTGGGAAGCCTTGAACTCATTTGTTCAGATTGCAGAAGAGTTGCCACCAGGTTCAACCATGAACGATTTTGCAGCCGAGCTAGATGAAAGAACCAGATCTCAGCACGAACCAACTAAAGAGAGCATCACGCTCAGTACTATTCATGCTGCCAAGGGACTAGAGCACAAGATGGTTTTCATCGTTTCAGCTAATGAGGGTTACCTTCCAATCAGTTATGCAAAGACTGAAGCTCAAATAGCTGAGGAGCAAAGGCTCTTCTATGTTGCACTAACCAGGGCGAAAGACTCCCTGAGTATTACTTGGCACAAGACCGATGTGAATGACTCGAGAGTTCGAACACCTTCGCGCTTTATTGCTCTGGCTCAACCCGGTTTCTGACAAGAACACTCAGGATGAAACTTATATTTCATTCTGCTAATTGAACCGTCTAGATTATTGATTCTGTAACCGTAGGAAAGGTTTTCACTCTCTGCTGCTAGTTGAAAACCCGCCTCAACATCAAGGAATCGAAGAATTAGTTTCAACGCTAAGCCAGTGCTAGCCAACAATGCAGAGCTGTCATCTCGCATTCGCGGTAGGTCTAGAAGTTGAGTGGCAAGAACGGGCCAACTCAAATCCTCGTCGATCTTTGTTTGCTGGTAGCAGTTCAAACAACCAGTTTTGCCAGGCAAGACAACAGGGCTTACTTCAGTCTCATCAAGCCCAAAAATGATCGCCAGGTGTGGGACATCTCGATTGTTCCAACGTGCATATCTAGTTGGGTCTAGAGCTAGGTGCCCAACAATTACTGCGAAAGAAACTTTGACATCCTGCTTAGGTGTCTTAGCGAAGAACTGAATTCTTGGTTTTGTAGAAGTGGGCAAGGAGAGCAGAGCAAGCTCGGTTAAGGCAGCGCTGGCTCTTGGTGAATCGTGTTTCTCTTTCGGATAGCCAAGCTCTCCGAGGTCAGTAGATAAAACCTTCCCAGTGTCATGCGTGAGGATTGTTCCTATTCCACTGGCCAATAACCCTCTGGCTAGTAACCAGCCAGTCTTATCTAGTTGATCAATGTGAATATTTCTAAGCCAGCGTTCCGCTAAGACCATCTCACCGTTGACTTCATAGTCCAACCCAGCTCTTGCGATTTCAGCAAATGCAACCTGCTGCCAAGGGCCAAATAGTTCCGTCTTGGGATCATATTCTTTGTATAGGACTTTTGAGACTCGCTCAATCAGGTTTGCTGTTTCATCTTGCTCTGCACCGATGCTTTTATCGAAGCCGCTTTCTTGGCCAGAGACAATTCCGCTGTATAGAGCAGAGATTATTTGCTGTTGATTGTGAGAAAGGTCTGATAACTGCACACTGTCTTTTCCGAGACCAATCTGCAGGGTAATTGGATCTCTCCAAATAATCGGTTGAGCCTTATTGAAGCGATAGAGCATTGAAGTATTGTTCAGCGTATTGGAATTTCTCGCAGAACTTTTACACAGTTACTCGTCGAGTAGATCCCTCAATGCTTGATCCATAGCGTCACCCAAACCAAGATCAGCTTTCAAGCGGGCAATGAATTTTTCTGGCTCATCGATATCTTTATCTGTTGGAAGTAAGTCGGGGTGATCCCAAAGTGAATCACGTTTCTCATTACCAACAGCCGCCCCAATCTTTTGCCAAAGCTCTGAGGCCTCACGCATCCGCTTTGGTCTGAGACTGAGCCCTACTAGGGTTTGGAAAGTTCTCTCAGCAGGACCTCCAGTTACTCTCCTGCGTCTAACTGCTTCACGAATAGCTTCACCTTTAGGCAAGCGTCTGGCAGCGTCGGTTGTTACTGCGTCAACCCAGCCTTCGATAAGCGCGAGGTTAGTTTCAATTCTCTCCAGTGCCTGTTGCTGTTCTGCGGATGTCTCGGCAAGAAAAGCCCCAGACTCAAGTGCGATACGAATCTCTTCTGGATTCTCTGGATCAAAACCTTCGCTCAGTTCTTCCATTCGATTTGTGTCTACTGAAATACCGGAAGCATATTCACGAATTTGAGCAACAACTTTCTCTCTCAACCACTTTGAATGTTTGAACAATCTGGTGTGAGCTAGCTCTCGAAGCACTAGGTAAATGTATACCTGGTCACTGTCTGGCCCTAGGTCTAGACCTTTAACAAACTCGGTGATGTTTTGGGTTACGAAAGCAGGTCTCTGCTCTGCATAGATTGGTAAACCAATCTCAGAGCCTGTGATCGCCTCTTGTGAGAGTTGACCTAGAGATTGTCCAAGCTGCATCGCGAACATCATCGCACCAGCAGATCTCATGATTTCACTTGCGCCTTTGAGAGTTTCGGCTAACTCTTCAGGAAGTTGAGTTTGAATTGCTTCGCCAAGACTTCTGTTCATGCGATCAGCAACTGGTTCTGCGAGCGCTCTGAACAGTGGAAGAGCATCATCTACCCAGAGCGCTCTGCTGAGTAATTTTGCTTCAACGGCAACTTCAGAAATACTGGTTGCTTCATTGAGCCAAAGATTCGCGATTCCAATTGAGTCGGTTAGACTTTTACGATCCTTGTCATCCAAAGCAACTGATCCAACTTTGGCAATTTCTTTAGCCTTTAGCGCTGCAGCCTGCCAGTTAACTCCAGAACCTTCTTCAGGTGGAGTTGGCAAAAAGAAGGCTCCTTGAATGTTGGCAAATAATTGCTGTAAGGATTCTGGACTTCCATCAAAGCCGGCTGCCGAAGCTAAGGCTTCTGGATCAAAACCCTGGCTCAACATCTGCTCCCAGAGGCGACGAATATCCTCAGGGTCTGGTGATGGGCTTGAATTGCCGTTTTCGTCGTTCATGCTTATAAGTTATGCGCTTTGGCTGACTTTATGTTGGGAGAACTGGTGCTGTTCGCCATTAGCGTTGGCATCTAAGAGGCAATACCCTTGAATTGCTTGACCGTAGAGTCTCCTGACTTAGGCTTTTAGGGATGTCTTTCTTTGAAGAACCCCGTAAACCGAGAAATGTCCTTTGGGCCATTTCCAGCTGGTTCATTGGTGCTGGCCTAATAGCCGGTGTTCTTTTTGTAACTGTTGCGCCAACTCCTTATTTAGTCGAACAACCAGGTCCGGTTTATGACGTGCTATCGGATATCAACGACGACCCAATAATTTCAATCTCAGGTAAGCAAACCTATGAAACTGAAGGTTCGCTTGATATGTTGACAGTGACTCTTCAAGGTTCCGCCGATAGGGGAGCTTCATGGTTCTACGTAGGCCTAGCCAAATTAGATCAAACAAAGTCAATCCTGAACATCTCGGACGTTTATCCTCCAGGTTGGGATGATGAGAAGCTCAACGAAGAAGCTGATGTAATGATGCTTGACTCACAAGCGAACGCAAAAGCCGCTGCTTTGAATCTTTTAGACATTCCTTTTGACAGCTACCAAGCGGTAACTTTGGTGGACCTTAAGGGAGCGGCCGGAAAGATCCTCAAGGCAGGTGACAAAGTTCTGAAGATTCAGGGCGAAGATGTCAGAGACATTTACCAGATCAAGAAATTGGTGGAGGCGACTGAGGGAAAGACACCCGTCGTTTTAGAGATACTTCGCGGTAAAAAACAAATGACAGTGAGCGTCACACCCAAGAGAGTAGATGGCAGCTGGCGAATGGGTGTTTACATTTCTGAAGTTCCAGTATTTCCATTTGAAATAGACATCAATGTCGGTAATGTTGGTGGCCCAAGTGCTGGGCAGATGCTAGCTCTTGCGATCTACGACAAGCTAACACCAGGTTCTCTTACCGGTGGTGAGAAGATTGCAGGAACTGGAACAGTTGACCCTGATGGAAACATCGGTCCAATCGGGGGAATTGTTCAGAAGATGTGGGGAGCTTCCGGTGCTGGAGTTAAGTGGTTCTTAGCCCCTAGCGAAAATTGTTCCGAGGTCATCGGCAAAGTTCCTGATGGCATTAGCGTTATAAAGGTCTCCACTTTGAAGGATTCATTAGCAGCACTAAAGGTCATTTCAGAAAACGGCAACACTGCAAGTCTCCCGACTTGCACAAAGTAAAGGATAAAAATGTCTCAGACAACCGCTCAAGTCAATAGAAAAAGAGCACCACTGGTAATCTCTTTGGCGATTGTAGGTGTGTTAGCGATCGCTCTATTTAGCGCATCAGGTGTTTACACCGATGTCCTCTGGTTTGACCAGCTTGGCTACCTGAGCGTCTTTACGACTCAGATCACCGCTCAGGTGACCGTTTTCCTGGTCGCAGCAGTGATTTCCGCAATGTTCATTTGGTTGAACGTATTTCTAGCTTGGCGTTTTAGACCCATATATGTCACTAGCAATGACTTTTTTGGAAGAGACTTGGGTGAATACCGCTCTGTACTAGACAAGTTGCGTCGCAGAGTTCTCATAGTTATCCCGATTGTGATTGGTGTCTTTCTAGCCCTATCTCAGAGTTCTGAATGGACAACCGTTTATAAGTTCATCAACCACAGCTACACCGGTGTTCTTGACCCACAATTCAAGTTAGACATCGGGTTCTATCTATTCGATCTTCCTTTCTATCTGCAATTGGTTGGCTACCTTCTAGGTGTTGTTATCTTCGCTCTTATCCCAGCGCTTATCTTCCACCTGGTTTACGGCGGCATCAAGTTCAACGGTAGAAGTGCTCAGTTGACTAAAGTTGCCAGAATTCAGATTTCGGCTTTAGCTGCTTTAGTTATGGTGCTCTTAGGTTTGAACATTTGGCTTGGCCAGTACGAAACTATGACTAGCCCAAGTGGACTTTTCACCGGAGCAACATACTCTGATGTCAATGCTGCAATTCCTGCCGCACAGATTCTCACTGCAATTGCCTTTGTTGTTGCACTTTTGTTCGTAGTCGTTGCTGTTATAGCTAAATGGCGCTTAGCAATTCTAGGTACCGGCTTAATGTTGGTTACTTCAATACTGCTCGCTGGTGTTTGGCCAGGCATCGTCCACACTTTCCAGGTAGTTCCAAACGAAAGAACTCTTGAAGCTGAATTCATTCAGCGCAACATTGAAGCAACCCGCGCAGCATATGGGCTAGACAAGGTGGAGACCATCGCCTTCGATGCAAAGACAACTGCTACCGCAGGTGCACTAAAAGAAGATGCACAGACCGCTGCTCAGATCCGAATTATTGACCCTAACTTGGTGAGCTCATCATTCAAACAGCTTGAGCAATACCGTCAGTACTACAACTTCGTGAACCACCTAGATGTTGATCGATACACAATCAATGGAAAGACTCAGGACACTGTGTTGGCGGTTCGTGAACTAAACCAATCAGGACTCGGTAATTCACAGTCTTGGTATAACAACACCATTGTTTACACTCACGGATACGGGCTAGTCGCGGCTTACGGAAATAAGCGCTCTGCTGATGGTCAACCTGTGTTCTTACAGTCTGGTATCACCGCAACTGGAGCACTTGGAGAGTATGAGCCTCGCGTGTACTTTGGTGAGAGATCTCCTGAGTATTCAATCGTTGGTGCACCAGATGGGGCAGTCGATAGGGAGCTTGACTACCCAGCAGGTGGAACTGGAACTGAAGACCAGCAGACCATGACCACCTTCAAGGGAAATGGTGGCCCAACACTTGATGGCATCGTTAAGCGACTTGCTTATGCAATGAAATTTCAGAGTGAACAGATTCTGCTTTCAGATGCAGTTACTGACAAGTCACAGATTCTCTATCACCGCAGCCCTAGAGAACGTATTGCTGAAGTTGCACCTTATTTGACTCTTGATTCAGATATGTATCCGGCAATCGTTGAGGGAAAAGTTGTTTGGATTGTTGACGGATACACAACATCTGCAAACTACCCATACTCTCGAGCAGAGAGCTTAGGTGAGGCCATTGCCGATAGTTCAACTAACTCGAGCATTCCAGATGGCTCAATCAACTACATTCGTAACTCAGTAAAGGCGACAGTTGACGCTTATGACGGTTCGGTCAAGCTGTACGCGTGGGATAGCGAAGATCCAATCTTAAAGACGTGGATGAAAATTTTCCCGAATACTGTAAAGCCTGTCTCAGAGATGTCAGGTGCGTTGCTAAGTCACGTTAGATATCCTGCGGATCTATTCAAGATGCAAAGAGGAATCCTAGGTCAGTACCACGTAACTGATGCTGGAGCTTTCTACTCTCAGCAGGATGCTTGGATGACTCCAAACGATCCTGTTGACCAAGGGCAGGGAACAGGTTCACTGCAGCCTCCTTACTACCTAACTCTGCAGGCACCTGGGCAGAGCAAACCTTCGTTCTCCATCTACTCGACCTTCATTCCTCGCTCAACTGGTGAGTCTTCTCGAAATGTTCTAACAGGTTATTTCGTTGCAGATTCTGATGCTGGAAACAAAGATGGCACGATTTCAAAGAACTACGGAAAACTGAGACTTCTTACTTTGCCGAGGACAACAATGGGTCCTGGGCCTGGTCAGGTCCAAAACAACTTCAACTCTGACAGCGAAGTTTCCAAGTTGCTAAACATTCTGAGACAGGGTTCAACCAAGGTTCTCAACGGTAACCTGTTGACCTTGCCAATCGGTGGGGGACTTCTCTATGTTCAACCGGTATACATTCAGTCAACTGGGGAAACTTCATTCCCACTACTCAAGAAGGTGCTCGTTGC
>CAMDEV010000015.1 GCA_945896925.1 Auritidibacter sp. Marseille-P8566 | reverse complement strand
GGCCGGCGATATTTGATTGGGGGAATCAAAATATCGCAGGTCAGCCGAAGCTGACTCACAAAGTATAACAACTTTGAGAGAGTAATGGAACAGGCGGGTTTACCTGAAGGTAGATACTTATTGGGAGGGAAAGAGATGCCATGGCTGCTTCAGGATTTCAAGTGTCTGCCGCAAACATAGACTTTTGGGCGAAACAGGCGAAAGCACTGAGTTGGCACAAGCCATTCACCCAAACCCTAGATTGGAGTGAAGCACCATTTGCCAAGTGGTTTGCGGATGGGCAAATTAATGCTTGCTTCAATGCTCTGGATAGGCATGTCATTGCTGGCAACGGAGATCGTGTTGCTCTTTATTTCGAAGGTGAGCCTGGCGACTCAAAGTCTTATACCTACTCGGATCTGCTAGTTGAAACCAAGAAGGCGGCTAATGCACTAATTGCTCTGGGCATCACAGCTACTGACCGAGTGGCCATATACATGCCGATGATTCCAGAGACCATAATCGCTATTCTGGCCTGCGCTCGAATTGGTGCAGTTCACAGCGTGGTCTTTGGAGGATTCAGCGCTGAATCTCTGCGCACTCGAATTGACGACGCTCAGGCAAAGCTGGTCATTACCGCTGATGGCGGATACCGCAAAGGTAAGGCCCACCCACTCAAGGAAGCTGTTGATCAAGCGCTCGGAGAGGGTAACTGTCCAAGCATTGAACATGTCCTGGTTGTGAAAAGAACTGGATCTGAGATTTCCTGGAACTCTAAAGATATCTGGTGGCATGATGCCCTAGACAAGGCGGCACCAGAGCATATTGCAGAAGGATTTGATGCAGAGCATCCATTATTCATTCTCTACACCTCAGGAACTACAGGTAAACCCAAAGGGATCCTGCACACCACCGGAGGCTATCTAACTGGTGCTTCCTATACGCACAGAACAGTCTTTGATCTAAAACCTGAGACAGATGTTTACTGGTGCACCGCTGATGTTGGGTGGATTACAGGTCACAGCTACGTGGTCTATGGCCCATTAGCCAATGGTGCTACTCAAGTCATTTATGAAGGAACGCCTGACTCCCCAAACTTCGAGCGTTGGTGGCAGATTATTGAGAAATACAAAGTCAGTATTTTCTATACTGCGCCAACTGCCATTAGAACATTTATGAAAATAGGTAAAGAGATTGTTGAAGGTAAAAATCTATCTAGTCTTCGCATTCTTGGTTCTGTTGGTGAACCAATTAACCCCGAGGCTTGGCACTGGTATCACGAAGTAATCGGTGGTGGACGCTGTGAGATTGTTGACACCTGGTGGCAAACCGAAACAGGTTCAATAATGATTTCTCCCATTCTTGGAGTGAAGTCAACCAAGCCAGGTTCAGCTCAAACTCCCCTACCTGGAATTGTCATTGGGATTGTTGACGAATCAGGTAATTCAGTTGCAAGAAATGAAGCTGGTTATCTAACCATCGATGAGCCTTGGCCTTCGATGCTACGAGGAATCTGGGGTGACCCTGAACGCTTCAAAGAAACATACTGGTCTAAGTTCAAGGGAAAGTATTTTGCAGGAGATGGGGCACGATTCGATGAGGATGATGACATCTGGTTACTTGGGCGCATCGATGATGTCATCAAGGTTTCCGGTCATAGGTTGTCAACAGCAGAAATTGAATCTGCCTTAGTTGAACATCACTGGGTTGCTGAAGCTGCTGCTGTTGGCGCTAAAGATGAGATAACTGAACAAGCAGTTGTTGCCTTCGTTATTCTTCGTCAGGATGAAATCAAAGATGCCCCAGATGAGGAGAGCATTGCAAAGATTCTAAGAAATTGGGTCTCTGACAAGATTGGGGCTATTGCAAGGCCGCGTCAGATCATGGTCGTCTCTGAATTACCTAAGACCAGATCTGGAAAGATCATGCGAAGACTTCTTAGAGATGTTGCCGAGGGAAGACCGGTTGGGGATGTCACTACCCTTGCTGATTCATCGGTGATGAATGCCATCAACGACAAGCTTGTTGCTGGAGCTAACGACTAGTTACTCGAATTCAACTATCAGTTCGACCTCAACTGGTGAATCCAAAGGCAGTACTGCAACTCCGATGGTTGATCTAGCATGAACACCAGCATCACCGAACACAGCACCTAAGAACTCTGATGCTCCATTGTTGATTGCCGGCTGACCAGTGAAGTTAGGGTCACAGGCAATGAAGCCATTGACTTTAACAATTCTGGTGATTCGATCTAGGTCGCCGATAGCAAACTTGATGGCTGCCAAACAGTTCAGTGCTGAGATTTGGGCTAGCTCTTTGGCTCGCTCTGGAGAAACCTGGTTAGGCACCTTTCCAGTCTCAACTAGAACACCTGAGACGAAAGGTAGTTGACCTGCGGTCATCACAATGTTGCCTGTTGCAACTGCAGGAATATATGCTGCTACCGGTGGAACTAGTTCAGGAAGTGGGTGACCCAGTTCAATGAGTTTTGCCTCTATTTTGCCGGTCATTATTCAGCCTTTTCTCTCTTCATATAAGCCACAAAGCCGCCTTCTGGGGTGGAGACTATTTGCACCAGTTCCCAGCCCTGCTGACCCCAAAAGTCTAGTATTTGCTTAGGGTTGTGGGGCGGTAGCGGGCTTACGGTGTATTCCCAGGTAGTCATTTAACGGCTTCCTCTCAGAGTTTGAAGGTAACCTAGAGTCTATGTCTGTTAAGGGTAAAAAAGCCAAGCGAGGTGGCTGGCTAGCGCTACTTAGCCTCAGCTCAGTTGCGAGCTTGCTCAGTTTTGCCCTGCTCCTGCCAATGGTTTGGTTGGGAAGCATAGGGGTGACAGCTACTCTGTCTGTTTTTGAAAACTTACCTGACTTCATCAAACCGGTAAACGCTGCTGAAGCATCAAATATTTATGCTGTGAAGAACGGCAAACCAGTGATGGTAGCTAGATTTTTCAACGAGAATCGGATCTCTGTAGAGTTCGATGAAATCTCCCCGAATATGATTCGCGCGGCAATAGACACTGAAGATCCTCGCTTTTATGAGCACATCGGTGTTGACTGGGTATCTCTGGCTAGAGCAACACTCACTAACGTTGCTAAGGCAGGTAAAGGCCCTGGTGGTTCAACTATCACCATGCAATATGTGAAGAACAACCTCCTGGAAGCAGCTGTCCTTTCTGGTGATCCAGAAGCTATTGCGATGCAAACAGACAGCGCTCACGCTCTTCAGAGAAAACTCCAAGAAATTCGACTAGCTCTCGCTTTGGAGAAGAACTACAGCAAGCAAGACATTCTTGCTGGATACCTGAACCTCTCATTCTTTGGAACAAACATCAATGGAGTTGAGGCTGCCTCAGAGTATTACTTCGGTATCCACGCAAAAGATCTTGATGTTCCTCAAGCCGCTATGTTAGCTGCAATGCTCAAAGGCGCTGAGGATTACCGTCCTGACATCGAAGAGAACAAAGAACGCGCTCTGAACAGACGTAACTATGTAATCCAGAACATGGCTGATGCGGGTGATATTTCTCAGGCTGAAGCTAATGAATATAAGGCAAGTCCAATAACGCTAAACATTCAGAAGATTCCAACCGGTTGTGAAGCCGATCAGCAAACAGCCTTTTTCTGTGACTACGTAGTGTGGACCATCAGAAATTCACCAGAATTCGGGCCAACCCAAGCTGACCGTGAAGCATTGCTTCGCAAAGGTGGGTTGGATATCTACACCACCATGGACATCAAGCTACAGAAGGTTGCCGATAATGCCACCAAGACTTGGGTCCCTCCAACAGATCCAAACAAACTTGGCTCATCCAGCGTCTCCGTTCAGGTTGGTACCGGACGTGTTCTAGCGCTGACTCAGAATCGCGTCTACGACCAAACCGGTGCAGATATCCCTGGCCACACCTCAGTGAACTATTCAACTGACCGCCCATACGGTGGTTCATCTGGTTTCCAAACAGGTTCGACATACAAGATCTTCACTCTCGCTGAATGGCTGTCCAAAGGTCATACTCTAAATGAGCACGTCGACGGTCGAATTAGGGAATGGGATAACGCCACAGACTTCTCATCTCGCTGTGGTGAGTTGGTTGGAACCTGGGCACCAGGCAACGACGCTAATGAACCGGAAGATCTAAACGCCATTCAAGCAACATCGCTCTCAGTCAACACAGCATTCGCCTACATGGCCAGCAAACTTGACCTATGTGACATCAGAGACATGGCGAAACGCTTCGGAGTCCACAGAGCTGATGGAACTGAACTAGTCTCTTATCCAGCTTCCATTCTTGGCATCAACGAAGTCGCACCTCTAACCATGGCTGCTGCACTTGCTGGGGTTGCCAACAAAGGTGTTTACTGCACCCCGATTGCTATCGATCGCGTTGTAGTGAGAGAGACAAAGTCAGAGCTCTCAGTCCCTAAGTCAATATGCACTCAAGCTGTTAGCCCAGAGATCGCTGCCGCCATGACTAAAGCCATGAAAGCGGTAATCAATGGTGGTACCGGTGGCGCGTCAGCAACAGGAGATAACACTCCGCTAGCAGGTAAAACTGGAACCACAGATGCCGGTGTCCATACTTGGATGACAGGTTTCTCAAGTAAAGTTTCCACTGCGGTATGGGTTGGTAACGTCTCCGGAGATGTTTCTCTTAGAAAAGTCAATCTAAATGGGAAACGAGCCAGCACGGTTCGACATGACATTTGGCGCACCATCATGAGAAGCGCAAACAAGAGTTACCCTGGCGCTGCGTTCGATGAACCACCACAGAGCCTCATTGATGCCCCACAGGTAATTGTCCCTGTGGTTTCTGGACTGGTTCCAGATGCGGCTTCTCAGAACCTTCTCGCTCTGCAGCTAAACACAAAGATTATTGTGACCCAGGTTGGCTCTACTCAACCTGCTGGAACAGTCGCATACACCAGACCTAAGTCTGGGTCAGTTGTTCCTGTTGGAACTCAGATCAAGATATACATTTCCAAGGGAGGCTTCACAAAGGTTCCAAGTGTTAAGGGAATGAGTGTAGCTGAAGCTACGGTCACTCTTAACGCTGCCGGTTTCCCAACCGTGAGTGCACCACAACCTTCACAGGTAGATTTCTTCGTGAACGATCCAACGATTCCAGCTGGGAACGTCGTCGGCACAAAGCCAAGTGCTGGTAAGGCTGTTGATTCGGCTTCAGCAATACTGTTGATCATCAGCAAAGGCCCGTAAGCCCTAGATGCTCTGGTTCATAGTCCCAGTTGCTTTAGTGATTATCTACGCAACGTTGATTGAAAGATTCTGGTTTGCTGTTAGGAGAGACTCGCTAGCCATACTTCCTAAAGGCTCAAAAGAAATCACCATTCTGCACATTTCAGATATCCACATGGCACCTTGGCAGAGAAGAAAGCAGAACTGGATTAAGTCCCTAAGAAATCTAAACCCTGATCTTGTTATTAACACGGGCGATAACCTTGGCGCTAGGAATGCTATCCAAGCAACACTAGCTGCCCTAAACGGGTTAACTTCGCAGCCTGGAGTATTTGTAAATGGATCGAACGACATGTTCGTTCCGTCGGTTAGAAACCCTTTCAAATACTTCACTAAGCCTTCGAAATCTCACGATGTTACCCACGAAAGACTTAACACCCAAGAGCTAATTGAAGGCTTCACAACTGCTGGCTGGTTAGATCTAAACAACAAAAGTGCGGTTCTAACGGTAAATGGTTTAAAGCTCTCATTCATCGGAACTGATGACGCTCACGAGGGAATCGCAGACATCTCGAAAGTTGAACTTGCAGCTAAGCAAGCCGATCTGGTTATCGGTGTAACTCATGCCCCTTACCTCAAAGTCTTAGATGAATTGAGTGATAAAGGTGCCGAAGTGATCTTTGCTGGTCACACTCACGGCGGTCAGGTTTGTTGGCCTATCACCGGTCGAGCACTTGTAACCAACTGTGATCTACCGACCAAATATGCCAGAGGTTTAGCGGAACTAAAGAGCACAAAGAACAAGGCCTTCTTCTTACAAGTTTGTGCTGGCCTAGGTCACTCTATTTATGCACCGATAAGGTTTGCTTGCAGGCCAGAGGTAAGACTGCTAACTCTAAAAGCTAAGAACTAAAGCCAAACTGCTCTGCACCGAGAACGATGTATTCCTCGTTGGTGTTATCACACCGCGCAACAAGTTCGGCCGCATAGCAACTTATGTCTCCGACAACAATCTTGCTTCCGTTGGGTAGTGAATAGACGCCTTCAGGATCTGAATATAAACCACCAGCACACAGCCAGTCAGAGACTTTACCCTGCGAAGGTTGAAATCCCCAGAGTCTGGCTTGGTAACCCCAAGCCCCCTGGCAGTCAGCTGGAGTTGCCGGAAGCTGATAAGAAACATCGACTTCACGTTGCTCACAAACGACATTGTTTGGAACCAGGTTCATTGTGCACCAAACAGTTCCACCGCCGACTCTGAATACATAACCGCCATAAGAGTTACTGTAATCAGATGCGTTAACCACAGGAGCTTCTGCAGGTGGCTTCTCAGGAAGAGTGGTCTCCGGAACACTTGGGGTTGAAGAACAAGCAGCGAGCAGGAGTGTTGCTGCTGCTAGAAATATAACCCCGAACTTACGCATAGTTTTAGGTTAGCCGAGACACTTAGAATTCACTGGCAACAAGCTCAGCAATTTCGTAGGTGTTTAGAGCTGCACCTTTACGAAGATTGTCTCCAACCACAAACATCTCAATGCTGTTTGGGAAATCTAGTGACTGGCGAACTCGACCAACAAAGGTTGGGTCTTGACCTGCAACAAGGCTTGGAGTTGGCCACTGACCATTAGCTGGGTCATCTAACAAGCGAATGGTTGGCTCTTCGGTAAGCGCTTTGTGAACCTCAGCAACGGTTAGCGGGCTAGCGAAAGTTGCGTGAACAGCCAACGAGTGGCTAACCAATACAGGAACTCGAACGCAGGTAGCGGCAACCTTTAGATCTGGAATGCCAAGAATCTTTCTGCTCTCATCGCGAACCTTCATCTCTTCACTAGAGAAGCCGCCATCCTTTAGTGAACCAGCAAAAGGAATAACGTTTAGAGCAACTGGGGCTGCGAAAGGAGAAACATCGAGGCCCAAACCTGCGGCGTTTAGAGTCTTTAGAACATCTTCACTCGCTTCACCAGCAGAGGTTCCAGAGACAGCAGTGATCTCATCTCTAAGTCTTGTAATGCCGGCTGCTCCTGCACCAGAAACGGCTTGGTAGCTTGAGACCACGAGTTCAGTAAGTGTCCAACCACGGTGTAGCGCACCGAGCGCAGCCATCATGGTCAAAGTTGTGCAGTTTGGGTTAGAGATAATCCCCTTAGGTCTATTTCTTGCCTGCTCAGGGTTGACTTCAGGAACTACCAGTGGAACCTCCGGATCCATTCTGAAGGCACCAGAGTTATCAACCGCAACAGCTCCTCGAGAAGCCGCAATCGGAGCCCAAACTTCAGAGACCTCATCTGGAACATCGAACATAGCAATGTCGATGCCGTCAAATGCTTCAGGAGTTAGTTCAACAACAGTTAGCTCTTCACCGTGAACCGTAATCTTCTTACCCGCAGATCTTGCTGATGCGATAAGACGAATCTCTCCCCAGATGTTTTCACGGTTGTTGATGATGTCAATCATTACGGTGCCAACGGCACCGGTAGCGCCAACGAGGGCTAGGTTAGGTTTTGCCATTATCGGCCAGTTCCTGCGTAAACAGTTGCCTCAGTATCAGCATCTAAATCGAAAGCCTTGTGAACAGCACGAGCAGCATCATCAACCTGCTCAAGTGAAGTAATAACAGAGATTCGAATTTCAGATGTTGAGATCATTTCGACGTTGATACCGGCTTCTGCCAAAGCTCTGAACAGGATTGCTGAAACACCAGAGTGAGTTCTCATTCCAGCACCAACAACACTCAACTTACCAATCTGCTCATCACTTTCAAGTTCACGATAACCAAGAACATCTCTGTTCTGAGCTAGAGCATCAAGCACACGCTTTAGATCTCCCTTAGGCAAAGTGAAGGTGATGTCACTAACTGAGTCGGTAACATCCGAACCAGTTGGAGTGTTCTGCACGATCATGTCAATATTTGCTCCAGCTTCAGCAACAGTGGTGAATACCGCTGCTGCCTTACCAGGCACGTCCGGAATACCGATGACAGTAATCTTCGCCTGAGACTTATCGGTGGCAACACCAGAAACGATTGATTCTTCCATTTGCTTTGCTCCATTTTCATCAGAGATAACTACTGTTCCAGGGTCAGTGCTAAAAGTTGACCTAACCACCAAATTCACTTTGTGTCTGCGGGCAAACTCAACTGCACGGATGTGCAGAATCTTTGCTCCCGCTGCAGCAAGTTCCAACATCGACTCGACATCGATGGCATCTAACTTTCTTGCTGTTGGGATAACTCTCGGATCGGCTGTGTATATGCCATCAACATCGCTATAGATTTCACACACATCAGCTTTTAGTGCGGCAGCCAGAGCAACTGCAGTGGTGTCCGATCCACCTCTACCTAGAGTTGTAATGTCTTTACTGTCTCGGTTGAAACCTTGGAAGCCCGCAACAATTGCAATGTTGCCTCCAGCTAGTGCTTCAGCAACTCGATCTGGGGTAACTTCAGCAATACGAGCATTACCGTGAACCTCATCGGTAATGATTCCAGCCTGAGAACCAGTAAAGGACAATGACTTAGCACCCAAATCATTAATAGCCATTGAAACCAGAGCCATAGAAATACGCTCACCCGCGGTAAGGAGCATATCCAGCTCTCTACCCTCAGGTCTTGAAGCAACCTGGTTGGCTAAATCCATAAGTTCATCGGTAGTATCCCCCATAGCTGAGACAACTACACAAACTTGATTACCAGCAGCTTGGGTCTCGATGATGCGCCTAGCGACATGCTTAATCTTGTCGGCATCGCCTACTGACGAGCCGCCATACTTTTGGACAATAAGCGCCAAGGGTTATCTCCTGATAAGGAAAATGGGGGGTTTTCAACGATGAATAGTTAAAGTTTAGCCCTGATTTGAGGCTTTTGTTACTGCTGGCTAACTATCCGACGACCCTCAAAGGCACGCCCTAGAGTTACCTCATCCGCATACTCAAGATCTCCACCAACAGGGAGCCCAGAAGCCAGCCTGCTTACTGTAATGCCCAGTGGTGCAAGCAACCTGGTCAGATAGGTAGCGGTAGCTTCACCTTCTAGGTTCGGGTCGGTCGCAATAATGACTTCCTTGATTTCAGGGTCATTTAGACGAGACATCAGTTCTCTAATTCGAAGGTTATCTGGACCAATGCCATCAATCGGGCTGATAGCTCCACCTAAGACGTGGTAGTAACCCTTGAACTCTCGAGTCTTTTCAATAGCCTGGACATCCTTAGACTCCTCAACCACACAGATGGCATCTTTGACTCGACGAGGATCACGACAGATGTTACAAAGTTCAGCTTCAGCTACGTTGCCACAGGTATCACAGAAACGAACACGATCTTTAGCCTCTAAAAGAATCTTTGCTAACTCTGCTGCCTGATCATCATCAGTCTGAACTAAGTAGAAGGCAATACGTTGAGCTGATTTAGGGCCAACACCTGGCAAACGACTCAACGCATCAATAAGGTCTTGAACTACACCTTCATACATTAGTTGTCACCATCAACTGGCTCTGCACCAAGAATGTCTCTAAGTACTGATTCACCAACCTGGCTGTCTGCGTCAATGAGTTTATTTCTATTCTCATTGATAACGGCTTCAGGTGCCTTAGCAATTGGCTCAGTTGGTGCAGACGATGCAGGAGTTGAAATCTGAACTACAGGTTCACCTTTAGATTTAGTTAGTGCACGATACTTCACTCGAACACCTAGAACATCAAAGATTGCTTTACGTAACTGCTCACTCGGTGAACTAGTTCCACCATCTTTGAAGACAGTTTTGTCATGTTCATTGGCAAATGCGATGTCCAAAACTTCACCATCGAAGCCAACCGGAGTTTGTGGCAAAACTACCTGCCAAGCAGATCTAGAAATCTCGGCAAGCTTGGTTTTGATATCTGGCCAAGAAGCCTGGAAGGTTTCCCAGGTCACTGCAGTGTTTGGAACTGCCTGAGGTGCTGCAGCCTGTGGCTGACCAGCAACTGGAGTAACAACCGGAGCGTTACCTCCCAAGCCCATTCTTCTTTCAAGACGATCAATTCGAGCAAGTGACCCAGTCTCCGTGTTGTCCTGAGCTGGAACCAAGACTTTAGCGAGCATTAGTTCTAGCTGAAGCTTCGGGCTGGTTGCCCCGTTCATGCGGGTCAAACCTTCAGCAATTACTTCAGCTGCATAGTTCAACTCAGCCTTACCAAATCTTTCAACCTGCAATCTCATGAGGTCAAGCTGATCCTGTGGGATGTCACGAAGAACATTCTTTGCAGCTAAGCCGACAGAACCAACAACGATTAGATCCCTGATTCTCTCCAACAGGTCTTCAACAAAACGATGTGGGTCTTGGCCAGATTGAATTACTCTGTCTACGCTTGCAAATACTTCCGCAGCATCCCCTAAACCAAATGCATCAATCACTGAATCAAGTAGTGCTGCATCGGTATAACCAAGTAATCCGATTGCACGCTCATAAGTCACATGGTTCTTATCTGAACCAGCAATCAGTTGATCAAGTAGAGAAAGTGAATCTCTAACTGAACCACCACCTGATCTAACCACCAGGCTTAAAACACCTTCATCAATCTTTACTTTCTCCGAAGCTGCCATCTGACCTAAGTACTCCAGCATCTGCGCAGATGGAACTAACCGGAATGGGTAGTGGTGAGTTCTAGATCTAATAGTTGATATCACTTTTTCTGGTTCGGTCGTGGCAAAGATGAATTTAACGTGGGCAGGTGGCTCTTCAACTACCTTGAGCAGGGCATTGAAGCCATCCTTAGTAACCATGTGAGCTTCATCAAGGATGAAGATCTTGTATCGGTCACGTGAAGGTGCGAAAGCAATTCTTTCTCTAAGCTCTCTAGCATCTTCAACCTTGTTGTGGCTAGCAGCATCAATCTCAATAACATCTAGAGAACCAGAACCATCTCTGGACAGTTCAATGCATGATGCACACTTACCGCAAGGAGTATCAGTTGGGCCTTCAGCACAGTTCAAACAGCGAGCAAGAATTCTTGCAGAGGTAGTCTTACCGCAACCACGAGGACCACTAAACAAATAAGCATGGTTCACCCGGTCACTCTTGAGAGCCGCCATAAGTGGCACAGTCACCTGAGACTGACCGATTAGCTCGGCAAAGGATTCAGGGCGATAGCGACGGTAGAGGGCTGTGGACACTCTTAGAGTTTAAGCCTTTTTTACGCCGTCATCGTCTATCTCTTGACTTCCTGTGAATCCAAGTAAAATACTGTTTTAGGAGTTGAGTTAGGGGACAACTTGAAGGAGTTCAAAGACATCATCCTCACCTATTTTCGGGGAACAATGAAACATTGTTGGGCATGTGGCAATGAGTTCATCGTGGATGATAATTGGTGTCGCACCTGCGGATCAAGGCGCGGAAAGAGAAGCTTCTTAGTCCGCCTAATGGTCTTCAATGCCAGTGTGGGGTTGCTACTTTTGCTAACGCTTGGACTGCTCCAATATCTAGTCGGGCTTATGGATCCAGACTTAGTTCAAAGAGCGATATCAGGAGAGTTCCCGTTCTTCACAGTCTGGTTCTACGTGGGTGTAGGTTTCTTAGTCAGCCTTATGCCTTTGATTCTCCTAAAGAGATTCTGGGATTTCTTAATCACCTAAAGATGCAACGACAAACAGAAAGAGCACGCTATGAAATGCAACAATTGCAATCGCGAAATGAATCAACATGATGAATTCTGCGGTGCTTGTGGATCAGGACTAGTGGTTTCTCCGGCCACATCTCCAAATTCTTGTCCTGTCTGCATGAACGAAATAGCGCCGAATCAAACGCACTGCAAGAAATGTGGAAGCAGTAAAACTCTCTTCGTAGATAGAGAGCCCCCAAAGGAGTTAGCTAGTGAGTCCGAGAAATCCACTTTGCCTGGGATCATTCTTACTTTCATTGGGTTAGCGGTACTCATTTTCGCTTTTGTGAATTATCAAAGCACGGGGGAAACTCTAAGAACGAGTGGGACGGACCCCGCCCTAGGACTCATACACGTCTTGAGTTTCCCGATTGGGATTGTTGGGTTAATTGTCTTGATAGCAGGCCTGTACTCGCTGCGTGACACGTCCGATTAGCCTTAACCAGCCAGAAATTGAAAGACTCCCCGCACACCCGCCAGAGCCCAGTTACCCTTGCTATCTTTCGATCCTGGGGGAGTTAGCCGAGGTAACGCCGCACGGGGAGTCCGAGGCAATTCTATCGCCAGAACTCTAGAGCTAATCTCCCCTAATAATCCAGCGGCAAGGTGGTACTGTGTCTTTGAAACCATAACTAACTGGGAGTAAAAATGGAAGAACAGGGCAACTCACTAGAAGCAGCTGGCCAGAACGTAAGTTCAGGGGAAGCTAAAGCCGCTCGAGGCTCACTCGTCAAAAGATTTAAGAGCGCACCTAAGCGCACCAAGCTAATCGTTGCTGGGGTTACCGGTGCATTGCTTGTCTCAGGTGGTGCAGGAGCTTACGCCGTATACCAAGCTCCAGACACAGTGGTAGCTCAGGCGATAGTTTCATTAGTTACTGCGCAAAACCCGAGTTATGAACTAGATCTAACTGGAACTGCATTGGGGCTAGACGGCACAATACAACTTTTCACCTACAGCTCTGATAAAGGCACGGCTCTTGAATTAAACATTAAGGCAAAAGTGCTGGAGCAAGAAGTCGCTGCAACTTTAAACGCCGTCTCTGACGAAGCAGGAGACTTTTACCTCAACATGGCAAACTTCTCTACGCTAGCTTCAGTTCTTGAACAGACCGGTTATCTGCCAAACGAGGCTGTCCAGTCTCTGTCAGCAGTGCTGACCGACACCTGGGTCAAGGTCAGCGCTACTGATCTAAGTCAAGCAACCTCCGCTCTAGGTAACTCGGGTAGCTGCCTGAGTGAATCTGCCAGCAAGCAAATCTCTGCAGATATTCAAAGTAATTTGAGAAGTAACTTCTTTGTGAAAGTCAAGGAAGAACTTGCTCAAGAAGATGGCAACCGAGTATTTTTACTCACCTTAGATGCTGGCAAGCTTAAAAACTTTGCTAGTTCATTTAGGGCTTCAAAGGGATTCGCTGAACTTGCCAAGTGCCAACCAGGACTGTCCATAACTGATGAAATGTTGGAGAGCATTACTCAGGAAGTGATTGACCAGGCTATCGCAAGTAGCGGAGCAACTGTAAAGCTTTATGCAACCCCGTTTGATCACAAGTTCGTGAAACTATCTTTTGAAGTCAGAGATCCTGCCAGTGCTCAAACGGTGAGCCTAACCCTAAAGGCCAACGGTTCACATCCTGAGAAGGTAGTTATTCCAAGTAAGTCGATAACATTCACCGAATTCTTGACAACGTTCTACGCTACGGTTTTGGGCTCTGGAACTAACTAGCTTCAGGGCTTACTGAGTGCCAGCAACTATTACTTTGTTTTAGATCTCTCTTCAGAGACAACGGCACGAAGTTGGGCCGACATCTCTTTTGCATCTTTGATGGCAGCTTTCTTGCCACCATCGTGCCAAGCGGTTTCAAGGCTCACTGCCATACCTGGCGTTAGGTCTTCCATGTTGACACTCGCTAAACCAGATGTTCGTTCTCTATTTGAAACAGAGATAGAGACTGTGGCTCCGTTAGAGCCACTTTCCATGTTTAGGACTTTGTCCAGATCAAAAACTCTGACTTGGTTCGCTCCGGTAAAGACAACTCTTTGATTAGTAACAGTAAGTTCTCCGCTATCAATTGTTTGAGGAGTTTCTGGATTTCTCATTGAAGATCCTCCGGTTTTACCAGTGTTCAAACGCACCCCTTTAGCGACTCTGAAACTAACGCCAGCATAACCACCTGAGAATGTTGAGCCAGTGCTCCTGTATTCGGTGAGCATGACGTCTTCTAGGTGATAGATCACAACTTCCTCTTTTTGCGTTGACAACATAACATCTTCAACTTTGAAGTCAACCTTCACAAGCTCATCAAGAATATTTGCTTGATTTTCGAACTGCTCTAGCATTTTCTTAGTCCTTGCTTTGCCATTGAGAAGAGAGACCCCAATCCAAATCGCAATCAACGCCAGAATGAAAAATAGGAAGTAAGGCGCGTTTTGAAAGTTTTGCACTGAAATGATCAAAGCAAAAATAGCGATGACCCCTAGGCAGCCTTGTCCCGCAGTAATTTTCATGAAAAATCCTCTCTGCCAGCAAGACTATTCCCAGCCATCGACATCTGACCCTAAACACCAACCGAGACCAAGAACTCTAAACTGCTGTCCATATTCAAAGTAAACTTCTAAAAGTCCCCATAATTGGTGACAACCCAGGAGAATTCGCCTAGTGGCCTATGGCGCACGCTTGGAAAGCGTGTTGGGTGCAAGCCCTCGGGGGTTCGAATCCCCCATTCTCCGCCAACATGAAACTTCTTAGGGCCTCTGCGGTTCAGAAGTTAGACTTTTAGAATGTCTAAAGATTTCATTCTTCTAGATGGTGGACTTGCTACTGCTCTTGAAGGCCTAGGTAATTCCTTCAGGTCGGAGCTTTGGACAGGCGAACTACTCAAAAGTGCCCCAAATCAGATACGTGATGCTCATGCTGCTTTCGTC
>CAMDEV010000014.1 GCA_945896925.1 Auritidibacter sp. Marseille-P8566 | reverse complement strand
TACGGATCTCTTCTACCTCTTCTAAGCCCAACTCCACCAACTAGACGATCTTGTAATCCTCGAAGTTCCCATGCCCAAGTAGCAGTTGAATATCCGTTATCGCCACCGATGGATTCGATTCTCTTCCAAACAGTTTCAATCGGGTCTTTAGTTGTTTCAGTTCTGATGTCTGTGTATAGCGAACCACCAGCCCATTTAGGGTCTGTTGGAAGCGGTTCGCTAGGAGAACCTGGAAGTGAAGCATTGCTCCAACGTGTTTCTACGTTGGCGTCTTTGATTCTGGTTAGAGCTAGTGAAACGGCTCTCTTGAAGGTAGTCAATCCTCCAACAGGATCTGGAATGAACTCTTTGATGCTTTCATCTTTAGCGACAACTTCATTCCTGAGGCTGTCAATAAGTCTTCTCGCAAGAGTAATTGGTACTGGTGTAACTAGCCCAACCCAACCACTTGAAAGTCTTGGAGTTAGCACTGGTAGTGGAAGAATGTGACGCTTACGAAGACCAGCAGCCTCTGCATACTGGATCATCATTTCCTTATAGGTGAAAACTTCGGGTCCACCGATATCAAAGTATTGGTTTAGTTCTTTTTTGATGCCAGCAGCACCAACTAGATATCTCAAGACATCTCTAACCGCGATTGGTTGAATACGAACATTCACCCACTTTGGTGTAATCATCACCGGGATACGTTCGGTCAGGTAGCGAAGCATCTCAAAAGATGCAGAACCTGAACCGATTACAACACCAGCTCTAAGTTCGATAGTTGGCACACCAGAAGCTCTTAGAATCTCACCAGTTTCAGCTCTAGATGACAGGTGATCGCTGAGCTCAACTTTCTCTTCAGCCATTCCACCTAGGTAGATGATTCTGCTAACACCGTCTTCTTTAGCGCACTCACCAAAAGTGGTCGCCCATTCTTTCTCCAGTTGAACAAAATCATCGGCAACCATTAAGGCGTGTAGGAGGTAGTAAGCGACATCCACGTTCTTCAGTGCTTTGGCGATGGCGGAACGATCGTTGGCATCACCTTCAACAATCTCAACCTGTGAATACCAAGGGTAGCTAACTAGACGTTCAGCGTGCCTTGCTAAAACCCGAACTCGATAGCCGTGCTGAAGCAATTCTCGGACTAAACGTCCTCCGATGTATCCGGTAGCACCGGTAACCAAACAAAGTGCGGGTTTACCGTCTTTACCTAACGCTAGAGGTAATCCTGCTGTTACTTCTTCGCGCATTTAGGCAACCTGAGACTTAATGCCATCTACTGTTACTCGGTAAATTGGCTTCTTCTCACCGGCTGTAACGAGGAAATCTAACTTGTTCTCAAATGGTGCAACTGGGCAGGTAGCAAAGTCAGTGTATGAGCAAGGGAAGTTACCAGCGAAGTTGAAGTCAAGGACGAAGGAACCATCTGACTGCGCATAAGCAGTAACAGATCTTCCAGTTCCATAGGTGATAGCTCCGCTGGTGGCATCTTTGAAATAGACAGTTAGGTCATCGCTACCAGCTTTGTCAAAAGCAGTTAGCTTGTATTGCTTTCTATCAAACTCAAACACTAGAGCCCCAGGAGATACGTAAGCATGGGTCATACCTTCAACCACAGAACCAACAACGACTTCACTTGGTGCTGATGACTTCTCTAGTTGTGCCATCACTCTGAAGGTTTCGTCATAGTCGAAAGTCAATACTGACTCGAAACTCTTTAGCATCGGAGAGTTTGGATCTCTAGGGCGAACTACTAACTGTCCTGCGCGAGAAGCAAGTTCGACTTTGATTCCATCAAAGTCGAAGGTCATCTCTGATCTAGGTTCGATAGTCCAAGCATGTTCACCAGCCTTAGAACCTCTAACGTGCACGGTGTCACCAGTGGCCCACCACGAACCTGAGACGCCTTGAATCTCTTGAGGTTCATCGGTAAGCCAAACAAGATTGGTTATCGAGAGGAATCCAGAAGGGTTAGAGAAAACCTTGTTTCTCGAGTCCACCCAATCTGACCAAGTTTGAAGAATATTGTTCATTGGAAAAGACTAATCCTCAAATAGTGGGACTTGGCTCTCAATGCCAACAATTGAAGATCCAGTGCTCGGGCGCTTAGCCAAATGTATGACATAAAGCTCCCCAGGCTTCATGGTTTGAGCCTGCTTTAGCAACTCTCTCTGCTCATCATCTGCATAGGTACCTATCGCCTTCAAAATGGTAGGGAGGGCAGGCCTGTGACTACAGATGACAACACCGGTGTTCCGATTAGCGAACTTCTCCACTAACTTACTGGCCCTTCTGGGGCTTAGCTTTGCCCCGCGTTCGCTCAGAAGAGAGCGCTTAACCAGGCGAACCTTGTTGTGTTCTAGGAAAGGGGTCACCGTCTCTATGCATCGCTGCCAGCGGCTAGTAAGAACCGTCTTTGGGCCATAGGCAGCCAAGATGTTAGTCAGCGCTGCTGCTTGGATCCTTCCAATTGGAAGTAGCGGCCTAGTTGACTCACCCTTCTTCCAATCTGAACGAGGAGTTGCCTTAGCATGCCTCAGCACAATGAGAGGTTTGGTGGCTAAATGATCGTTTGCCTCAAGAGCCTGCAAGATCTTTAGGGGAGTTAAGTCGTACTTGTAGGTGAGTTTCTTTTTCGCATCAGCGACCGTGAACCATTCGAGAGAACCAACCTCTTCATCAGGAACGAAGTTTTGGTTAGCCAAAGCTTTATCGGTCACTTCAGCTGCCCAGTAGTGAACTACTTTGCGCTGCCCGTTATCCAGCTTGTATTCAATCTCGCTGAGCTTGACACCCAGATTTACCGAGAGACCTGTCTCTTCTCTAATCTCTCTGACCGCAGCTTCACTAATTGATTCACCCTTATCGAGTTTTCCCTTAGGCCAACTCCAGTCGTCATAACGATCTCTGTGGATGAGTAGGACTTTGAGCACACCATTCTCACTGCGCCAAAGTAATGCGCCAGCTGCAACAACAATCATTAAATGTTTCCGCTTTTCTTAGCTAAAACATTCTTCATGATTTGGTCTTGAACATCGATGTGTTCGGTTGTGACCTGGTTGCCACCGTTCTTGAGCCAATTACCTTCAGGATATAAGTGCCAAGAGTGAGATGTGTCTGACATTCCAAGTGCGAACAGGTTCTTCATCTCAGCGAGGTGATCAGCTTGTCTGAGTCGAACTAGCGTTTCAACTCGACGGTCTAGGTTTCTGTGCATCATGTCAGCCGAACCAATATAGACAATTGGATCGCCTGTATTCTCAAAACGGAATACTCGCGAGTGTTCAAGGTATCTTCCTAGAACAGATCGAACCTTGATACTTTCACTCAAACCTGGAACTCCAGGGCGCAGTGAACACATACCCCTTACCAAAATATCAACCTGCACTCCTGCTTGGGAAGCTCGGTAGAGCGAATCAATAATTTGCTCATCAACTAAAGAGTTCAATTTGATTTGAATCCCAGAAGGTTTACCTGCAACGGCGTTAGCTGCCTCAGTTTCAATTAGGTGAGTTAACCCCTGTCTAACTCCAACTGGAGATACCAGAAGTTCTTGGAAAGAGAGATCTTCGGCATATGCGGATAGACGGTTGAAGAGTTTGGCAACATCTTCTCCGACTTCATCCCGGCTAGTCAGAAGTCCGTAATCCTCATAGAACCTTGCAGTCTTTGGGTTGTAGTTTCCAGTTCCTATGTGGCAGTAGCGCTTGAGCTTGCCTTCTTCTTGGCGAATTACAAGAGCTAGTTTGCAGTGAGTCTTCAGACCGACAATTCCGTAAACGACGTGGACACCGGCTTGCTCGAGCTTTCTTGCCCAGCCAATGTTGTTCTGCTCATCAAAACGGGCTTTGATTTCAACCAACACCAGAACCTGCTTGCCAGCTCTCGCTGCACTGATAAGTGCGTCAATGATTGGAGAGTCACCACTGGTGCGATACAAAGTCTGTTTGATTGCGAAGACTTTAGGATCGGTGGCTGCCTGCTCTATGAATGCTTGAACACTGGTTGCAAATGACTCATATGGGTGGTGCAGTAATACATCGCGCTGACGCATAGCGCTGAAGATGCTTCTACCCTCATCATTGGCTACCTGCAGTTGACGGTTAGTAATGATTTGATGAGAGGTGTAGTGTAGCTCAGGTCGCTTCATAAAAGCAATGTCACTCAAGCCAGTCAGGTCTAGTGGGCCTTCTAGTGAGTAGACATCTTCTGCTTCAATGTCGAGCTCTTCCTTCAGAAGCTCTAGCACTTCTCGGTCAATTGTGCTGGAAACTTCGAGGCGAACGGCAGGACCGAATCTTCTTCTCATTAACTCTTCTTCCAGAGCTTTGAGTAGGTTTTCTGCTTCATCTTCATCAACATCCAGGTCTTCATTACGGGTAACACGGAAGGTGTGGTGCTGGAGCACCTCCATACCTTCGAATAGTGAACCTAGGTGCTCTCCGATGATTTCTTCTAGAGTGACAAACTTCACTCCAGAACTTGAACCAGGAACTCTAACGAACCTAGGTAATGTTGGTGGAACTTTGATACGTGCAAAGAGTTTCTCCTCGCTGACAGCATGCTTGATCATCACTGCAATGTTGAGCGACAAACCAGAGATGTAAGGGAATGGGTGTGCCGGATCAACAGCAAGAGGAGTAAGAACTGGGAATATTTGTGAAGAGTAGTATTCCGAAAGTGCATTTTTCTCGGATTCGTCTAAGTTTTCCCAGCCAGTAATGTTGATTCTCGCGGCTTCAAGCGCAGGCTCGATTGTATTTATAAACAATTGACTGTGACGCTGTTGAAGTCTGTGAGCAGACTTACTGATCTGAGTTAGTACTTCTTGTGGCTCTAAACCTGAGGTTGAGGTAACAGCTAGACCAGTTGCGATTCTGCGCTTTAGACCTGCGACTCTAACCATGAAGAATTCATCCAGGTTAGATGCAAAAATCGCCAAGAAGTTCACTCGTTCTAGAAGAGGAAGTGATTCGTCTTCTGCAAGTTCTAGAACTCTCTCGTTGAAGGAAAGCCAAGAGAGCTCTCGATCAAAGAATCGATCGACGGGTAGGTCATGCCCAGTTGGGGGCAGTGTGATTCCCATGGTCTCTTCAGACATGTTCTATATCCTTGCAGTTGATGTTTGCCAAATGGTGAACAGTTAGTAACTGCCCTGCACACTATCTGATTCTGGTACAGAGTTGAATCTGTAGCCAACGTTTCTAACAGTTCCGATCAAGCTCTCTAGGTCACCTAGTTTGGCTCTTAGTCTTCGGATGTGAACGTCAACAGTTCTAGTTCCACCAAAGTAGTCGTAACCCCAGACTTCACTGAGCAGCTGGTCTCTAGTGAACACTCGCCCTGGCTGCTGAACTAGAAACTTCAGTAGTTCAAACTCTTTATAGGTAAGGTCCATTGGCTGACCGTGAATCTTTGCTGAGTAAGAAACCTCGTCGATTGTGATGCCGGCTGCTTGAATCTGGGTACTCGCAGTGGATTTAGTGGTCTTAGTCAGGGCTAGGCGGATTCGGGCATCAATCTCAGCTGGCCCTGCCGAATCCAATAGGAAGTCATCCGCACCCCACTCACTGGAGATGGCGGCTAAGCCACCTTCGCTGAGAACTAGAAACATTGGGCTAGATAGACCTGTGGTTTTTAGTAGGGTGGCTAGAGATTTAGCGGCAACCAGGTCTTTACGAGCATCTAGCAGGATTAGATCGGCAACGGGTGCATTCATTAGAGAGGCAGGTTCCGCGCTGATATGGCGGACCTTGTGGCTCAACAGGGCAAGCGAAGGCAGTATTGAGCTTTCTGCCTGCTCTGAGATCACTAGCAAATGCGCCAATTTGCCTCCTGTTTTAGTTCTTAAATCCTACCTGCCATAGGGCATGATGGGTTTTGTGAAGAAAGACTGGCTTTATTCAGCTTTGGTCTGGGCGCTGGTGGGCGTTGGGGCAGTACTTGCCGTCTCCATTTTTGATAAGAATGACGCCATCAAGGCCTTTGGTGTCCTAGCTGCCGGAGCAATTGCCTTAGTTTCCCTAGTGAACCTGCTGACCAGTCACGCCGAGGGTATTGTCGCCAGATTGATTCTGACTGCAGGTGGTGCTTATGCCATTTTGGCTGTTGCCGGTCTGTATATATTGCTCACCCCATAAACTTGAGATATGCCTCTAGATATTTTCTTTTTAGGTCTGCTTGTTCTAGCAGGTCTTGCCATTGGTGCAGTTAGCATCCTCGTTCTATACAAGCTCTTTAAGGGTCAACGCTAGTTGTTCACCTTACCTGAGGGGCTTCCAGTCGAACTGAACCCACTCGCCTTCCTTGTTGGAACATGGTCGGGAGTTGGAGTCGTTTCCAGCAAGTTTGTGAATGCAGAAGAACCATCCGAACAGAAGTTCCAGCAGCAACTCACTTTCTCTGTTGGCGAAGGTAACTACCTCACATATCAAGCAACATCTAGATTGCTAGGTCTTGCTACCGATGGTTCAGAAGATATCGAATTACCAGCAGAACTTGGATTCTGGCGTTTAGTTAGAAATGCTGAAAGTGCAGATCATGGACCAACTCTGTTACCAGGCAGTGGTGAGCCAACTATCAAAACTGCAGAGGATTTAGAAAAGCTTCGAAATGAGCGTGATGGCTTCGACATTGAAGCTTCAATCATTCACCCAGGTGGAGCATATGAGTTTTACTCAGGTCAAGTAAAAGCGGGTCGAATAGATGTCCGAACAGTCGCTGGATCACACATGCCAGGTCACCTAGTTGAAGCTGGTAAAGCTTGGGGTTATGCCGAGCGCATGTATGGAACATTAACTCAAGAGGGTGTCAACAAACTGCTCTGGGTGATGGAAGTTGCCTCAAGCGTTAGAGAACCTTTGGTTCCTTTAGTTTCAGTTGAGCTAGAACGCATTGCCTAATGACACAGAGTTTTTCTAATCCGCTAGTTGAGCAAAGAGAGTTTCTAGCCGGAAAGAGTTTGATTGAACTTGAGAAATCAATTCTAAAAATCTCAGGCGTTGATCGATTAACTTGGTTGAACGATCTGTTCTCACAGAAACTAGATGACCTAACACCAGGAACTTCAGTTGAAGCACTTTGGTTAGACCCGCAGGGGCATATTGTTAGAGACTTCCACCTTGTTGACGATGGTGAATCAACTTGGTTGATTACATATACCGTTGGCTTCGACCAACTTCTTACTCAGTTATCTCGCATGGTCTTTAGGGCCAAGGTGGTAATCGAAGATATGACAGACCAATTCAAGGTGTTAGCAAGTTGGGATACCTCTATTCCTAATGCAATACACAGCTGGTCTGATCCTTGGCCTGAAACAACAAGTGGTGGATATCGTTACGGCACTAAGCCTGAGAGTAACTGGAAATACCGAGAGAACCTGGTCCCAGTTGATGAAGTTGTCTATCTTTGGAACACCTTCTCCAAAGCCGGCACCATGGCTTTAGATGCTCTTAGAGTTGAAGCTCACCGCCCAGCAGGACCTAATGAGATTGATGAGAAGGCACTGCCACACGAGTTTGATTGGTTGGCAACAGCTGTTCATTTGAATAAAGGTTGCTACCGAGGACAAGAAGCTGTTGCCAAGGTTCATAACCTAGGTCATCCACCTAGGCGGTTGGTCTTTTTGCACCTAGATGGTTCAGGACATGCACTACCTGATCTAGGTGATGAGGTTTACCTTGGCGATGTAGTAATTGGCAAAATCACTACTGTTGGTCAGCACTACGAGATGGGCCCAATCGCTCTCGCTGTTATCAAGCGCAATACTGCAGTTGATGAAGTATTGACTGTTAACTGTGCTGCTAGCGGTGAAATGCTAAGCGCTCACCAAGAAGTTATTGTTCCTGCATCAGCTGGTGCTGTTATTGATCTAGGGGAGTTCAGGGCTAAACGTGGCTAGAACTAAGTTGAAGAACCCTCTGCACTGGAGCCTTCGAGAATCAACTCGAAGAGTCATTGAATCTATTGCTCCTGCATTACAAATCACCATCGGTGCACTACTTGCATACTCGATCGCTCACTACGGTTTAGAACATGCGACACCAATTCTCGCTCTAACTGTTTGTATTACATCGCTTGGATTCTCAAGAGATGCTAGACCAAGAAGAATAGTTCAGACAGCCATAGGAATGGTTGTTGGAATTGCAATTAGCGATATTGCTCTTGAACTTTTTGGAACTGGAATAGTTCAAATCGGATTAGTTCTCCTAGTTGTATTACTGGCAGCAAGATTTATTTCAGGTAGTTCAGCCTTCGCTCTAACCGCTGGTATTCAAGCTATGTTGGTGCAAGTTCTTCCTGCTCCTGAAGGTGGAGTATTTGTTAGAACCATCGATGGTCTTATCGGTGGATTGTTAGCAATCATTGTCACCGCACTAATTCCTAGAGACCCTAGAGGATTAGCTAGGACGGACGCCAACAAGCTCTTCGACTTCTTTATTGAATCTCTAGATTCCCTAAGGCTGGCTCTTCGTGATGTGAACATCCAGGTAGCGGATGCTGCACTGAAGAAAGTTAGAAGATCACAACCACTAATTGATAACTGGAAGATGTCACTAGATAGCGCAGTTGCAATTAGCCGAATCAGCCCCTTCCTGAATAAGTATCGAGATGAACTAAAAGGCCAAGTTAGATTGATGCGAGGCATGGACCTGGCAACTAGAAACCTAAGGGTTGTTATTCGAAGAGTTGACTTCTTACTTAAAGATGGAATCGCTAGAGCGTATCTAGCAGATCTCTGCGACCAGCTCCACACCGCAGTTTCTCTGATGCGTGAAGGTTTAGCTGACCCTGAAGCTTTAGAGAATGCTCAACTAGAACTGGTTGAGATTGTTAGACAACTAGACCCAAAGCGGTTCGGTATCGCCGATCAGATTAGAGAAGCAAGCGTGCTGCTATTACTTAGACCTTTAGTTGTTGATCTTCTCTGCGCAACAGGTATGTCCGAGGACGAAGCTCGAGCAGAACTACCTGAGGTTTAGGGGAGCAACACTTTCCCAGCTCAGGGTTAGTTCACCTAAACGCCAACGCTTAGGTTCTAAGGTGATCGGCCAACCCTTGGCTCTTAGGTCTTTAACACAAGCAACAAAACGTTGAGCTGGAGAGAATATCCCAAGCGGTGCATGTGTTGCCCAGGCAACATCCAAATCCTCCAAGAGGCGATGGATTGGTTCGCCTTCAACGTTGTGATGAATCAGTGCTTTGGGTAATCGTTCGGCAACCTTAGATGGTTTAGTTAAACCTCTAAGTTGTAGCGAAATGGTGAATAACTTAGGGCCTAAAGAATCAAGCGTTACCCATGAAGCAATGCGACCTATTTCATCACAGGTGCCTTCGACAATGAAACCATTCGGAGAAAGCCTTGAACACATCAAGTCCCAGGCAGCTTTGACCTCAGATTCTTCATACTGTCTCAAGACATTCATTGCTCTAATTGCTGTCACCTGATCATTTTGCTTTAGAGGAGCAGGCAGAGGAACCTCAAAGCCGCCTAAACCAAATAGCAGTGAACTGCTTTGGAAAGGCATTGCTCGATCTACTCGTTCCCTATCTATCTCGATACCCACGACAACAACGTTGGGCTGTATTGTGCTCAATCGCTCAAGCATTTCGATGGGGGTAGTTGGAGTTGCTCCAAAGCCAAGGTCGACAACTATCGGATCAGTGGTCATTCGAAGAGCTGGTTGTGCAGATATATACCTATCAACTCTTCTGAGTCGATTGGGGTTTGTGGTCCCACGGGTGATGGTTCCAATTGGCTTCTTACTCTGCACCTAACAAGGCTAACCAAACCTTCTGGCTAAACTTGTCCTATGTCTGAATACACTCTCATTCTTTTACGTCACGGCAACTCGGTTTGGAACCAGGAGAACCTCTTCACCGGTTGGGTGGATGTTGACCTGAGCGACCTAGGCCGTCAAGAGGCTAAGCGAGCTGGTGAACTACTAGCAGAATCTGGACTAAAGCCAGACCTGCTATACACATCAAGATTAAAACGTGCCATCAACACCGCACATATTGCCCTAAACGCTGCTGAGAGATCTTGGATTGATGTGAAGCGCGACTGGAGGCTGAACGAGCGTCACTACGGTGCTTTGCAGGGTAAGGATAAAGCTCAGACACTTGCTGAATATGGTCCTGAGCAATTCCAAATCTGGCGCAGATCTTTTGATGTTCCACCACCACCAATTGATGACAATGACAAATACTCTCAGGCACACGATGAGAGATATGCAGATCTAGGTGCTGCTCTCCCTAAGACTGAATGTCTAAAGGATGTTCTAATCAGAATGATGCCACTTTGGGAAAACGAGATTAGCCAAGACTTGGTTGCAGGTAAGACTGTTTTGGTGACCGCTCACGGTAATTCACTTAGAGCACTGGTAAAGCATCTTGATGGTGTTAGCGATGATGAGATTGCAGAACTGAATATTCCAACTGGTATCCCACTTGTTTACAAGCTAGATGCTAACTTCAAACCACTTGTTGCTGGTGGAGAGTATCTAGATCCTGATGCTGCTGCCGCGGGTGCTGCAGCTGTTGCTAACCAGGGTAAGAAATAGTTCTACTCGATTTCTGACCAGTCACCGGTAGTTAGATAAGCAACCTTGGCTGATATGTCTACTACGTGATCTGCAAATCTTTCGTGGTAACGACTAGCTAGAGTCACATCGACTGTATACATCGGGTTTTCTTGCCAGGTCGAACTCAGAACAACATCGAATACTGAACGGTGCAGTTCATCAACTCGTGCATCCTCACCCTGAATGGTCTTGGCTAGATCAACATCTGGGTTTCTAAGAAGCTGGGTTAGTTTTCTAGATAGAGCGCAATCCAAGGCACCCATTTCGCTAAAGGTCTTGCGAAGTGACTCTGGAACAGCTGATTCTGGGTGACGGAATCTAGCGATGGTAGCGATGTGTCCTGCTAGAGCGCCCATGCGCTCAAGGGATGCACTGATACGAAGAGCTGAGACTAGGACTCTAAGGTCTCTAGCAACTGGAGACTGTCTTCCAAGGATGCGGATAGCCAACTCATCGATGGCGAGAGCCTTCTCTTCGTTGATTTCGGCTAGAGCGATCGCTTCATCAGCCTTACGGACATCTGAGTTTAGGAAAGCCATTGAAGCCTTTTCCATGATCTCGGTAACTGCCTCTGAAAGGTCAACTAGTCTTACCTGGACTTCAGCTAAATCGCTGCGAAAAATCTCGTTCATTCTTCACTCTTTCTTCTGGGCAACCTTTTCAGGTGGAAGTTAACCAATTGGGAAGTCTAGGTGAACACTGGCAATAGCGCGCCCCTATACCTTTGGCTCTAATCCTAGGCTCTGTGAGAATGAAATAGTCTTAACCATGTGAACAATATTCAAGCCCTGATTCTAGGCATTTGCCTAGGGGCAACTCTAGCGTGGTTAGTCACTTTCATTTTCACACGCGACAAGGGGCAGGAGGAGCAGGTGCCAACCTCTCTCGCACTCAAGACCTCTCCGGCTGACGCGATTGCTTTCCTTGAGGTTTTAGCTGTTGCCGGTATTGTTCTAGATCGCTTCGACAATGTCATTGGCAGCACAGTCCTAGCCCAAGAAATGGGGCTAATTGAATATGGAAAGCTCTCCAGTGATGAACTAAAAGAGTTTGCGACTAGAGCCAGAATTTCAAAAGAAACTTTGAATGAAGATGCCAGCTTCATTAGGAACCAGAGAACAGCAAAAGTTGAACTCTCAGTTAGAGCAACTTCTCTTGACGATGAACACACCATCCTGGTTGTTGAAGATAGAACAGAAGCCAAGCGCTTTGAAGAAACCCGAAGAGACTTCGTTGAGAACATCTCACACGAGCTCAAGACTCCGATCAGCACCATCTCGCTTCTTTCAGAAGCGCTGCAGATTGCTGTGGATAATCCAGAGCAGGTGAAGAAGTTTGCTAAGAACCTGCAGAGAGAATCTAAGCGTCTTGGTTCTCTAGTGAAAGAAATTATTCAGCTCTCCAGAATTCAAGGTGGAGACCTAGCGGCTGCAGTTGAGCCGGTTGAGTTGAGCACTGTCATCTCTGAAGCTGTTGACTTGAACCAGTTCCAGGCTGATGCCAAGAACATCAAGCTAACCGTGAACGCCCCTGAGGGTTTGGTGGTTCTTGGCGATTCAGAACTATTGACTATGGCGCTAAAAAACCTAATTGAAAACGCAATCGTGTATAGCGATGAAGATACGCAGGTTGGTATTGGTCTTCGTGAGGTTGATAACTTTGCTGAGGTAACTGTGACTGACAATGGTTTAGGTATTCCGCTAGATCAGCAAGAGCGCATCTTTGAACGCTTCTACAGAGTAGATCCATCAAGATCTAGAGAAACCGGTGGAACTGGTTTGGGTTTGAGCATTGTCAAGCACGCTGCCATGAACCACGGTGGAGATGTCAACGTCTTTTCAAGAGTTGGTTTAGGTTCAACCTTCACGCTTCGTATCCCGCTTTACACTGAACACAACGGAAGTTCTGGAGAGGAATAGTTATGACCAAGATTCTTTTAGTTGAGGATGAGCAGGGACTTAGAGAGACTCTAATGTTCTTACTTGAGTCGGAAGGCTACGAAGTCATCGAAGCTGAGGATGGTGCTGCAGCTATCACCCAATTTGAAAAGCATGGTGCTGACCTAATTCTTCTAGACCTGATGCTTCCAAAGCTAAGTGGTAAAGAAGTTTGTAAGCAGATTCGACTAACTTCAGATGTTCCTGTGATTATGTTGACCGCTAAAGACACCGAGATTGATAAAGTCATTGGTTTTGAGATTGGTGCAGATGACTACGTCACCAAGCCTTACTCAAAGACAGAGTTGCTGGCTCGAATGAAGGCAGTGCTTCGCCGTAACGGGGGACCTCGAGCTGCAGAGAATGGAATTCTTGAAGCAGGTCCAGTAAAGATGGATATCGAAAGACACCTTGTTTACTTCAACGGACAAAAAGTTGCTATGCCTTTGAAAGAATTCGAACTTCTAGAGCTCCTTCTAGAGAACAGAAACAGAGTGCTTACCCGCGGTCAGATCATTGACCGAGTATGGGGTTCAAATTATTTCGGTGACACCAAGACTCTAGATGTTCACATCAAACGCTTGCGTTCAAAGGTTGAAGAAGATCCAGCTAGACCAGCCCACTTACTAACTGTTCGTGGACTTGGTTACAAATACGAAGTTTAGTTAGCGGAGATTCTGGCTACTAGATCTTCATAGCCAGGGAAATCATCACCCATTACCGGCACATTAATCTGAATCTGGTCGGTGTTTGTGTATAGGAATACTGCCACCGAACCACCAGCTAAAAGACTCGGGTCTTTCTCTATTTCCTCTGCGCTGATTGCAGATTCAACCTTCAAATCAACCTTTAGTGCTGGTTGATTCTGGAAACCGAAGCTCTTGACCGAGTTAGCAGGAAGAGCGTATTCACGGTAGGTGTCTTTACCTGAGTTAGTTTCAAAAGAAAGAGCAAAAGCAACTTCTTCGGGGGATGAATTCACAAATGAGCCAACTAGACCGTAGTGATCCTTATCAATCACGAAATACATCAGGTTTCTAGCCTTTAGACGACCTAGATCAGCCTGGGCGCCCTCACTCGGAGCGTAGTAGTCAAGAGATGCCACTGGACTTGCGAGATTACAAGCTGATGTGCCTAGAACTGTTGCGATGGCGATGGCTGATGCGATGATTGTGCGACGAATATGCACTTTTCCTCCTGATGATTGCACCCCAATTCTATCGGCTCTATTGGAAGGGCCTGTGGTAAACTTAGGGTTTGCGAAGGGAATACCAATAATGGAATTCAAAAAGGGCCTGACTGTTGTCTACCCACACCACGGAGCAGCCGAAATTCTAGAGGTTGCTAAAAAAGAGTTCCGTGGAGAAAAGAAACTGTATCTAAAGCTTCGAGTTGAGCAGGGAAACCTCATTATTTGGGTCCCAGCTGACACAGCAGAGTCTGAAGTTGGTGTTAGAGATGTCATTGACGCCAAGGGTGTCCGCAAGGTCGAGAAGACCCTGAAGGAAGAATTCATCGAAGAACCAACCAACTGGTCTAGACGATTCAAGGCAAACCAGGAAAAGCTTGCCTCTGGCGATGTTATGAAGGTTTCTGAGATTGTCCGCGACCTCTGGCGTAGACAGCAGGACCGTGGACTTTCAGCCGGTGAGAAGCGCATGCTAGCTAAGGCCATGCAGATCTTGGTCTCAGAGCTAGCTCTAGCCCTAAAGGTCGATGACGCTGGTGCCGAGGCCCATATTCTCAAGGTGCTAGCTAAAGGCATCGCCTAAAGCAAACCATTTCGCCTAACTAGGAGGCACTGATGAGCAAAATTGCTGTCATTCTTGTTGCCGCTGGTGATGGGGCGAGACTTGGCGCAGGTATCCCAAAAGCTTTAGTAAAGGTAGAGAACCTCTCACTACTTGAGCATGCTTTGAAGAACATCCTTGAGGTAAATGACTTATCTCAGATAGTGGTTGCTTCTCACGAAGATCGAGTTCCCGAGTTCAGCGCTATTGCAACTGAGTTTGTGGGGAATCGTGTAGAACTTTCCTTTACTCCTGGTGGTCTTTCCAGGCAGGGTTCAATCGCTAACGCTCTAGCTGAAGTGAAAACTGATATCGACATTGTTCTAGTTCACGATGCAGCTCGCTGCTTCACGCCTGCAGAAGTATTCAATCGTGTTGCTAGCGCAGTTGGTGAATCAGGGTTTGGTGTTGTTCCGGTGCTTCCAGTTGCAGACACCATCAAGCAGGTAGAGAAAGATGTTGTTCTAGGAACAATCGATAGAGACACTTTACGAATTGCTCAAACGCCGCAGGGCTTTAGGTTTGCAGAGCTCAAATCAGCTTACGAAAC
>CAMDEV010000013.1 GCA_945896925.1 Auritidibacter sp. Marseille-P8566 | reverse complement strand
GAAGTGGCTAGAAATAGGCTGATTTTTGAGGATTTGGTCATGCTCTAAGTCTAATTAGGGGGAGCAGTCTAAAATTGGAATACAGCTTCGTTCGGAGAATAGATGTCAGATTCAAAATCACCAATCAAGCACCTCAAGGCAATTGCCATCGGTGCTGGCAGTGGTCTGCTCATCCTCGTCCTAATCATTGGTGGCTTCACTCTTTCGGCACCAGCTAAGCCTGCTGCTACAACTCCGACTGTGACGCCGACTGACACCCCGGCAACCACTCCGACCGAAGAGGGTAGAAACTGCTCTGTTGCAGATCTAGCATCAGATAAGTTGCTGCAGGGTCTTCAAGCACAGGTGCTAAATCCTGCAACCAACGAAGTGCTCTTTGATTACCTTGGCGAATCTCCGGTTAGAACCGCTTCAGTTATGAAGCTACTAACCGCTGCATCCGCCCTTCAGGTTTTGGGTCCCAACTTCAGAGTTCAAACCAAGGTTTATGCAGATCTCGATGTCCCTGGACAAATTGTTATTGTCGGCGCTGGTGATCCAACTCTTTCTCGAGTGCGGGTTGGTGTTCAATCGGTATACAAAGATGCGCCAAAACTTGCAGACCTAGCTGTTCAGATTAACGCTTGGGCAAGGGCAACTCCGATTACCAACATTGTTCTTGATTCTTCGTACTTCGCCGGCTCTACCTGGGATGAAGCAGTTGATGATTCAGAGAGAACCCTTGGTTACCAATCACATGTCACAGCGTTGCAGGTCGATGGCGACAGAGACAATCCAACTAGAGAAACTTCACCTAGAAGCACTGACCCAGTGAACAGAGTGGGAGTGGCTCTCAAGAAGGCAATTGGACCGCTAGCAGCTGACGCTACTTTGACTAACAGCGTTGCCGGATCTAATCTCTTGGAAATCGCAGATGTTAGATCACAGCCGATAAGTAAGTGGATTACCCACATGCTACAAGTTAGCGATAATACGGAGGCTGAGTTCTTGGCGAGGCTTGTTTCTAAACAACTTGGTTTTGATGGTTCTTTGGAATCTGTCGGTGACGCACTTAAGTCAGCACTTACCAGCGCAGGTATCGCATACAACACCGAAGCAGGTTCATTCCCAGGAGACTTGGTGCTCTTAGATGGCTCAGGTGAAAACGAGAACAACTTAGTTTCACCTGCATACGTGAACACCTTGCTAAAGAAAGTCTTAAACCGTGAGGGCAACTTTGGAGTTATTTACCAAGGTCTACCTATTGCTGGAGAATCTGGTTCTCTAGCTAGCAGGTTTAAAGGAGACAACATTGATGCGGCTGGACACATCTTTGCTAAGACAGGCTGGACAAGAACCTCTTATTCACTAGCAGGAATAATCAAAGCTAAAGATGGGACAGATCTAATCTTCAGCATCTTTACCGTTGGGGATCTTCCAGATACCACTAAGCAGGCAATCGATAACCTTGCCACAGGCTTCTACCGTTGCGGTGACAAGCTCTCTGCACAGACAACACCAACTAACTAAGAGAAGGTAGCAATGACGCTAACCGAGAGTGAGTTACTCGCTAAAGTTCCAACCCAGCTATATATCGCAGGTAAATGGGTTTCAGGTAATGGCCCGGGTGCCATAACTGTTGAAGACCCTGCCACTGGAAAGACTCTTCTCGAGATCGCCAATGCCAATGCTGCGGACGGTTTAGCTTCTCTAACCGCTGCAGATGATGCAGCTTCTTCCTGGGCCAAAGTCTCACCTCGCGAGAGAAGTGAAATTCTTCGCAGAGCTTTTGAGATCATCAAAGCTAGAAGTGAAGAATTTGCAACACTTATCAGCCTTGAGATGGGTAAACCAATCGCCGAGGCAAGAGGTGAAGTCACCTACGGAAATGAGTTCCTACGCTGGTTCTCCGAAGAAGCAGTTCGAATCTCAGGTAGATATGGCTCATCGCCTGAAGGAACAGGAAGAATGCTGGTAACCCAGCGTCCCGTTGGACCTGCTTTTGCAATCACTCCATGGAACTTCCCGCTAGCAATGGCAACTAGGAAGATAGGCCCTGCTATTGCTGCAGGCTGCACCATGGTCATAAAGCCGGCGGAGCTAACTCCGCTCACCACTTTGCTCCTGACCTCAGTCTTTGAAGAGGCAGGTCTGCCTCCAGGTGTCCTAAATGTGATTACCACCAATACTTCTGCTTCTACCAGTGCACCAATCATTGCTGACTCAAGACTTAGGAAGATAACTTTCACTGGATCAACTGCTGTTGGTGTTCGACTTCTTGAACAGTCAGCAAAGCAAGTTCTCAGAACTTCTATGGAACTTGGCGGGAATGCTCCATTCTTGGTCTTCGAAGATGCTGATCTTGATGCTGCGGTGGATGGTGCGATGCTGGCCAAGCTTAGAAACATCGGGCAAGCCTGCACCGCTGCTAACAGGTTTATTGTTCACGAATCACTTGCCGATGAATTTGCTAACCGGATGGCAAAGCGAATGGAAGAGATGCCCCTCGGAAGAGGTGTTGATTCTGACACCAAAATTGGACCAGTAATCAATGAAAAAGCTAGAGCTAATCTAAAGCGTTTAGTTGACACAACTGTTAGTGAAGGTGGTGAGATTGTCACCGGTGGATCTTATGTTGATGGCGATGGATACTTTTTTAGACCGACAGTGCTTGCCAACGTGAAGCCTGGTTCGACCATCTTGAACGAAGAGATCTTTGGTCCGGTTGCCCCTATTGTTCGCTTCAAGGAAGAGGATGAGGCAATAAGGTTGGCCAATGACACCGAGTATGGCCTTGTCTCTTACGCGTACACACAAGATCTAAAGCGTGGATTGCGTCTGGTTGAGAGATTAGAAACGGGAATGACTGGTCTAAACACTGGTTTGGTTAGCAACGCTGCAGCACCATTTGGTGGTGTGAAGCAATCTGGTCTGGGTCGCGAAGGTGGCTTAGAGGGAATCCACGAATACTTGGAAACCAAGTATGTAATGATTCCAGACCCTAGTCTTTAAGTTGATAACGAAAGAAGAGAATGAGTAAGCAGGTAGTTTTTAACAGCGGTGTCGGATATTGGCTAAGGCTAATAGTCCC
Source organism: Auritidibacter sp. Marseille-P8566 (assembly GCA_945896925.1). Lineage (GTDB taxonomy): Bacteria > Actinomycetota > Actinomycetes > Actinomycetales > Microbacteriaceae > Rhodoluna. The sequence continues at coordinate 12,102 of CAMDEV010000013.1, read as the reverse complement.
TTTTACTATCACCATTGCAGCTGTCACCCCGGCGATGATTTTGCTATTGAATGGTAACCATCAGGAAAACCCGATTCAAGGTCTTATCCTCTTCGGTGTTGCAATTGTTGCAGCTGCTTTCATGTTGGGTTGGATTGGTGAAGCTGCTGAACTAGATCTCTCTGGTGGATTAGCAGTGAGCATTTTGGCATTGGTTACCATATTGCCTGAGTATGTAGTCGAGTTTTACTTTTCTTGGGCAGCCGGTGCTGACCCAAAGATGATCGAGTATGCCACCGCAAACCTAACCGGAGCGAACCGAATCGTTCAAGGATTTGGTTGGCCACTGGTAGCACTAATTGCATTCTTCGCCGTTAGAAAGGCAAAGACCCTAAAGCGCGGTCAAGATAAGAACTTCGGCATCGAATTAGAGGCTGATAGCCGCGCAGACCTCGGTTACCTTCTTATTGCATCGATCGTGATGTTGATTGTTCCTCTCACATCTCAGATGCATTTGCTGGTCGGTATTCTGCTCATCGTTATTTACTGTGTTTACCTGTGGAGAGTTTCAGGATCAGCTAGAGAAGAGCCTGAACTTGAAGGCACTGCCGCTCATGTTGGAGCATTACCAACTTGGGCTAGAAGAACTTTCATCATCTCAATGCTTGTGGTTGCAGCATCCGTTATTTTCGTCAGCGCTCACCCATTTGGAGATAGCCTCATCGAAGGTGGACATGCACTTAAGATTGATGAATACATCCTTGTTCAGTGGCTAGCTCCAATTGCTTCTGAAGCACCTGAGTTTGCCCTTGCTTTCCTATTTGCAGCTAAGGGTAAAGAAGCTGCTGCTCTTGCAATTTTGATTTCCAGCAAGCTAAACCAGTGGACCTTACTTGCCGGGTCTATGCCTATTGCTTACATCATCGGTGGGGGAGACAATGCAGCGCTTCCAGTTGTTGGCCGAAGCGCTGAAGAGATGTGGCTAACCTCAGCAATGACTCTGCTGGGTGTGGCTCTCCTTCTTAAGTTACGGTGGGGTCTTGCGGCATCCGTAATCACGTTGAGTCTCTTCCTATTTAGCGTTGTTCCTGATGAGACATTCCGTGTGTATCTTGGCTATGTCCACCTTGTTGTCGCTATCGGTTACTTCTGGGTTTATCGTGATCAAGTGGTACCAACCCTAAAAGCTGTTGCCAACAGAGTAAAGAAGTAGGGGTCCCTTATGTCTGAATTAGCAGCGAGAGGAATCGGTAAACCTGCTCTTTGGGCAGCTACCCTTGCTCCTCTAATTACCTCGATTGGCTACGTTATTGCTGGAGCTTCTTGGCAAGGTTATGACCCTGTTGTCAAAGCTATTAGCGACCTAGCTGCTGATGATTCACCTGTTCAGCTTTATGTTTCAATCTTGTTCTTAGTTGGCGCGACCAGTGACGTTATAGTTTCTCACTTCGCTAAGGTATTTGCGTTGCCTGGCAGAATTGCCATCCTGCTCGGAGCGGTTGCAACAATTGGGCTAACAGTCTTTACAACACCTAGCCAAGAAACCTCATCTACACCTCACAGAATCTTCGCTTCAATCAGTTTTCTGATCTTCACTATCTGGCCGTTACTTGCCATGCGTAAGGGCAACGGTGTTCCGCCAATGCTAAGACCTGCGCAATCTATTGCCGGAACACTTCTTCTCGGTGCAATCTCAATCTGGTTCCTAACTCTTTGGTTAGACCCAAATGCACAAATCATGGGGCTTAGCGAACGGATAGTAGTTATCGTTCAGGCGGTCTATCCTGCATTCGTGCTTTGGCACAGTTACCTCTGGTTGCGTAAACAAAAGTAAATGGGACTCAAGTTCATTGATCCAATAACCGGAGATGCAACGGGTTCAACTGCACTGGGTAGAGCTGTGCTCAATAAGGCTGTTGGAGCAGAGAATCGAGAACTAGCTTTAGAAATTTCTAACCAACAGAATTGGCGAAAGAGCTACCAATCCTTTTTTGCGCAGGTCGCAAAGCATGAATTGCAAAACAGACGCTCTGCAATAGAAGTTGCAACTTCTGGGCTTGCAGAGTTCGAACAGCGCATCGCAACAGATTCAGGTGAATTGCTCATTGAAGCCATATTTAATTCATGGCGAACACCTCGAGGCAAGGTTGAGACCATTGTTATTCGAGGAACTAATACAGCTGAACGACCTTCAATGGACTTACTAAAAGTGAAGGCTATGGTTGCTCAACACTCAGCTGAGCCTGGAGTTGTCGATGCGGTGAAGTTGGCAGCAGGCTTAGATCCAAATGCAATCAAGCAGGACCTATTGATTGCATTAGCTGGTGGTGCCGAATATTCACCAACAAGATTGTGGTTGGACTGGGGTGGCGATGTTGCAATTGTTGCGAGGCCACGACCTGAACTTTGGCGAGAACTAATAGCGCGAGCAAGATCTGGGGCTGGAACACTGTATGTCCCTGTCTTGGCTGAGAAATTACCAGCAGGTAAAAACGCCGCTTCGCTCAACGATGACGAGCTGTGTAATGTAGCTGGGCTTGATCTGACGGAGAATTACGAGGAGATAAGCAGTTGGATTGCCGGTCTTGCCAGGGCAGACAGCCGCCGAATAGTGCTTGGCTGCTACGCCTACGCTCCAGGACTCAAGCACATCGAAGTCCAAGCCGTTCAGCACTGTCTAGCTAGAGCCGTAACTGAAGCACTCCCAAAGTCAAGAGTAGTTTTGAGTTGGTTAGCGACTCCGACTGATTCCCATGTCGTTCCGGTTGAGTTTGCTGAGGACATCAGGTCTCGGTACCAAAAGAGATCCGTCTGGACAATATTTAGAGACCTTATGTTTGGGGCTCACGAGCATCAGCCGGAAAGATTTGAAAGTTCTGAAGGCACAAGATTTGCTCTAATTGACCCAACCTCGTCCCTTCAGGGGTCTTCGTATGCTCTCGCGAAGAGATTACAGCGCTGGCTGGCATATCAGCAGGCAGAGGCGGGCCGACAGGTGGCTTATCTGGTGGCACCGCCAGCTAGGACGGATTCAGTCCTCAGCCACCGAATTCTCAGGGCTACATACAGGGGAGCACCGCACTTTGGGCTTTATCCCTTTGATACAGATGTCGCGGTTCGAATTTCAGCGATTTTGCTCCTAGCCAAGCTGCACAGCCCAGTAATGACCAAGAAACAGGGGATCTCGGAGCTATACACCGAATTGGCTGTCCACGGTGGGCTTTGGCGCTCCATTTATAGGCCAGCGGATCTCTGGCGGGTAGCGACCATGCGAGGATTTTGGGCTTATTTCAGCAAAGGTTGAGCGTTTCATAACAAGTTTGTAAAGACTCGGTGAAAGCGGTTTCGCAACACCCAAATCGGGCATAAAGTCTAAGCAAGCCACATTTGTGGCGTGCTTTAACCTATTTTGCTGAACCGCTCAGCAAATTAGATCCAATAAATACTGAAAGGTACAGGGATGAACCTCAAAAAATCTAGATTGTTGTCTCTAGCGACATCTATCTTGGTCATGAGCGCTTCACTTGTCGGAATCTCTGCAGGCGCTGCTAACGCGGTTTCTGCTCCAGTGACCGTCACGTTCGAAGCTGGTGACACATCTGGTGGCGCTCTTGGTGGCACAGCAGACTTCGGTGGTAACGTGTCGAGCGTTATTACTTCAACAGTTGGAGCTAACACTTCACAAGTTGGAAAAATCGTCAATGGTGCAGAGTGCTGGTCAGGTACCACTTTCCTAATCAAGGAACTTGGTGACCAACTCATCTCAGACGTATCAAAGATTGTCACCCTGGATCTTTACTCAGAAGTGGCTGTAGCAGATGTCATGTTGAAGCTCGAGGGTGGAGCTAACAAGCCAGCACGTGAGGTAAAAGTCTCACACACTGGTTCTGGTTGGGAAACACTTACATACGACTTTGCTACTGGCCCTGCATTCGTGGCAAGCGACTACATCAAGGCGAGCTTGTTTGTTGGTTTCTGTGGCGCGGCACACCCTGTTGAAGTTCTTGTGGACAACATCTCATTCCCTGGTGCAACCAAGCCGGATGTAGTTATTGATCGTACCACTCCTTCAGTATTGGTTAACTTCGAGACCTCTGACACATCTGGCTACAACCTAATCGGTTTTGGCGGTCAAGTAGCGACAGTTGAAACTGATGCTGCAGGTCAAGGTTCAGAAGGTTCAGCGAGATCTCTAAAGGTCATCGACCAAGGAGATTGCTGGGCTGGTACAACTTTCATCAACGCAGGAGTGAAAGCATCTCTAATTTCTGCTGCGAACCCTGTTGTGAAGGCAAACATCTACTCACCTGCTGCGGGCAAGACAATCAAAATGAAGATGGAAAGCGCTATCAACGGTGGAGACAACAAGGAAGTTGACGTAACTTCAGTTGAAGGTTGGCGCACTTACAGCTTCGACTTCACTGGCTTCAACGCTGCTGTTGACTACAACGTTGCATCTATTTTCATGAACTTTACTTGTGATAGTGGAGCTAAAACTTCTTCAACTTGGTACGTGGATGACATTGCATTCAACGGCGCAGCTGGTGCGGCTCTAGGTTCAGGTGGTGGAGGCGGTGGTGGAAACACCAACCCGACAGCTCTCCGAGTTACATTTGAAAGCGATGACTCTTCAGGTGCTGCACTTGGTGGTAGCGCTGACTTCGGTGGAAACGTATCAAGCGTTGTTACCTCTACTGTTGGAGCTAACTCTTCACAAGTTGGAAAAATCGTCAATGGTGCAGAGTGCTGGTCAGGTACCTCTTTCCTAATCAAGGATCGCGGAAACCAACTAATTTCTGATTCCTCAAAGATTGTTACTTTGGATCTTTACTCAGTAGATCCAATTGCTGACGTCAAGCTGAAGCTTGAAGGTGGCGGTAGTGATCCTGTTCGTGAAGTAGATGTTACTCATGATGGTGGTGGATGGCAGACTCTTACTTTTGACTTTGCAACTGGTCCAGCATTCGCTCCTGGAAACTACTTCAAGGCAAGCTTGTTTGCTGGATTCGGCTGTGGAGGTGGAAACCACCCTGCAGAAGTCCTGTTCGACAATGTTTCGTTCCCTGGAGCAACCAAGCCACCTGCCGTTATTCCTCAGATCACTTCCAGAGTGACCGGAATTAGCGAAGCTAACGCAGCTGTTGGAAGCACCGACGGTTGGGCTCAGTACTATGCAGCCGGCCTTCGTTTCTTCGAGCGCGGTGTGACAGTTGGAACAACCACAACAGTTTCTTACACAGTTACTGCTGATGGTGCACCGTACGCGAACAAGACTGTTCACCTGCTGCTAGGTAAGGCTTACTCAGGTTCAAATGCGAAGGTTAGCGTCAATGGCGTTGAATACACCGGACAAGAGAAGTCAATCGATCTAGTTACAGATGCCAACGGTGTAGTAACCTTCACCGTTGTCAACACAAACGTGACAGCTGAAGCGGATCCATTCCAAGCAAACAACGTTCTTCACCCTGCACAGGGTAAGCACTTGTTCGTTCAGCTAGCTCTGGTTGGTGAGAAGGGTAACCAGGATGTCCTAGACATTCTTGACCTGAACTACTACCAGGACGAGTACGCTACTCCACCGGTAACCTACAACGTTCGTCTAGCAGACTGGAACGCCACCAACTCATTTGATGGCACCCACGTCTGGGGTGACGGTGGTCTTGGTAGCTGGTTCCCAGCTGGTACAGGCTACTTCGCTCACTACGTTGCTGCAGGTTCTACTTTCAACCTGAAGTACAGTGTGAAGAATGAAGCGGGAGTCAACGCTCCGAACGGAACTGTTGTAACTCTTAGATTGGGTACTGCATGGTCAGGCTCAAACGCTAAGTTCACTGTGAACGGTGTTGAGGTAGACGGTCTAACCAAGTGGGGCGCTAACGGCCAGCTTGATCAGGCAACTACTACTGCAACTGTTCAGAATGGATTTATCACTCTGTCAGTAACTTCAACTGATCTAGAAGAAGATGCAACTCCAAACCCTGGCAGCGCTACTGCAAACCCAGACACCCTGAACCCGCTATTCATGCAGGTACAGCTAAAGGTTGAAGGCAACGCAAACACCAACCAGGACTGGATCAACATCGTAGTAGCTCAGAAGGCTGCTGCTCCAACCATTAGTTCAGTTTCTGCAACTTCTGGTAAGAGCGGTCAGGCTGTCGACATCGTTGGAACCAACTTCAGCGATGCAATGAGCGCAACTACTGTCTCTCTATACACACCAGCAACCAGCAAGCTACCTGCAGTTACCACTGCAGTTCGCGTAATTGCTGTTAGCGCTGATGGAACTAGATTGACCGTTGCATCTCCTTACAAGACACAGAAGGGTTACCTGAAGGTCACTCACGCTGGTGGAACTGCTTCAGCAACCACCCTATTGAGTGCAAGCACATCAACAACTTCAAAGCCGAGCATCACATTTGCTGCTTCAGCTGTGAAGGAGATTGGTGAAACCTTCAACCTATCTGGAACCAACATCGCTTCATCAAGCTCAATCAAGATCGGTACTGTAAGTGCTCCGTTCACTGTTGTGAATGCGTCAACTGTTTCAGTTACCGTTCCTGGGGGTGTTGTATCAGGTTCAAAGATCAGCGCAACTAACGCTGGTGGAACCACAACAACAACCAAGCTTGTCTACCAGGCTGCAGTTATCACAACTGCAACTGCAAGCGGACGAGTTGGTGACACAGTCACAATCACAGGTAAGAACCTAGTTGCAACTGCGATTTCATTCGCGGGAAACAAGACTGGTAAGGCGATTATCAAGGATGGAAACACCTTGACCTTCCTAGTCCCAACTGGTGCTCTTACTGGTCCAATCAAGATCACTACTGGAGCGGGTGCAATCTACACCGATTCATTCACAGTGGTCCCACCTGCACCAAAGGTAACCTCATTCACACCTACTACAGGTAAGAAGGGTGTAACAGTTGTGTCTGTGAAGGGAACTAACCTTCTAGGCGCAACCGTAACCATTGGTTCAGTGGCAGTTACACTATCAGCTGGTGCAACAGCAACCTCATTCAAGTTCGTAGTTCCTGCAGGTGCAAGCACCGGCAAGATCAACGTAACCACTGCTGGAGGAACTGTAAGCTCAGCAACAAACCTGACAGTTACTAACTAGTCAAGTAAACGAAAATCTGCCCCGTCCATTAAGTTGGGCGGGGCAGATTTCTTTTAACTATTTGTTGACTACTCTTCAGACTCTTCTGGGTCTTCGTCTTCAAACTCAGTTGCTAGGGGGATAGCTAGAAGATCACTTGGATTGGTTAGCTCTAAGCCCTCAACATCCTTCAGGGTCTTCTGTACTGCTCTAGTTCTTCTGCCTGCCTCGCTAACAGTGTTCTGGGCGGTTTCAAGTTGCTTGGCAAGCTTGTCCATGACACCGGCATACTTAGTGAACTCAGTCTTAGCGGCCCCTAGAACCTTCCAGACATCCGAAGCACTCTTCTCAATAGCTAAGGTCTTGAATCCCATCTGAAGGCTGTTCAGAAGAGACATGAGGGTGGTCGGGCCAGTGACCAGAACACGGTAGGTGTTTTGTAGGTCGCTGGTTAGTCCTGGTCTACGAACAACCTCTGCGAAGAGACCTTCAGTTGGTAGATACATGATCGCAAAATCAGTACTTACTGGGACGTGAAGATACTTGTCGGAGATTAGCTTGGCTTGGGTGCGGATAGCCTTCTCTACAGCCTTTGCAGCGTTCGCCACATCATCGGCTGATCCTGACTCCTGCGCGGTCTGCAGGCGGTCGTAGTCCTCCTGAGGGAACTTTGAGTCGATAGGTAGATACACGTATTCACCCTCTGAGCGGCCAGGAAGTTTGACTGCAAATTCAACAACGTCGTTTGAGTTTGGGTTGATCTTTACGTTCTTTGCATACTGGTTAGGGGCTAGAACATCCTCAAGTTGGCGCTCTAATTGGACTTCGCCCCAGCCGCCACGGTTCTTGACGTTGGAGAGCACCTTCTGGAGGCTACCAACGTCGGTAGCTAGGTTCTTCATCTCGCCTAGGCCTCGCTGAACGGCCTCAAGGTTCTCGCTTACCAGCTTGAATGACTCACCCAGACGCTTCTCTAGGGTGCCCTGAAGCTTTTCGTCTACAGTCTCACGCATCTTCTCAAGCTTGTCTTCGTTGCCCTTACGCATCTTCTCAAGTTCAGCCTGAAGGGTTACCTGGATGTCTTGGAGCTTTCTAGCGTTAGAGTCAGTCAACTCAGAGATCTTGGTTTCAAGGTTCTTCAGCGAATCACTCAGGGACTTCTGAAGTTCCAAACGGCTCTGGGTGGCTTCCTCACGATTCGATTTAGCTGAGTTCTCAGCGCTCTCGGTGATTGAGGCTAAGCGCTTCTCAATAATCTCGTGGTTAGAAGAGATCGAAGCTCTAAGCTCTTCGCGGTGGGTGATTAGGTCCTTAGAGATGTCAACAGGTGCGCTGTTGTTCTTTCTGGTTAGAACTACGGCTAAAAGTCCTAGGACGGCTAGCAGGTTGATAATGCCTAAAAGTATTGTGGTTTCCATACGTCTCCATGCTCAAATGTGCGCAAATACACACAGCAACACTAAGCCTAGGAGGTGACAATTTATTCCCGAGGTTCGCCTCGGGCTAACTGACTTTAGTTGCTGGTTGGGGTTGAGCCGTAACCGTTGGCACTGTAATAACGGAAGTAGTCGATGCTGAACGATGCCTTGTTGAAGTTATTGGCAATGCCACCACCGTAGCTTCCACCCATTGCTAGGTTGAAAATCACATACATCTTTGGATCTGCGCCTTGGGCGTTTGGACCGAACGGCCAGTTGGTTAGACCAGTGTCACCCTTCTTCACATTGAAGACCTGACGGTCGTCGATATACATTGTGACTTCTGTTGGAGTCCAAAGCATGCCGTAGTTGTGGTAACCCTGAGCTAGACCAACGCTGTTGTTTAGAGCGCCCATCTTGTATTCGTGGTTTCCACTTGGGTTTCTGTAGTGAGCAGCTGAAGTGTTAACGAATGGGTTGTTTCCAGCAAACTCCATGATGTCTAGCTCGCCACAGCTTGGCCATGACACAGTGTTGATGTTTGTGCCTAAAGTCCAGAAAGCAGGCCAGGTGCCACCACCGGTAGGCATCTTTAGGCGTGCTTCGAAGTAGCCATACCCGAAGTGCTTCTTGCCAAAGCTGGTGAACTTACCGCTTGTCCAAGTTTTGTTTGATGTACAGGTTGAATCTCCAGCAGCGGTCGAAGCTGTGATCAGCATTGAGCCATTGCCATCCTGCTTGTTAGCGCAGGCAGCATAGGACTGAGCTTCGTTATTGCCCCAACCACAACCAGCAGGGTTATTGCAACCATCGCCTAAATCTGGGGTCCAGAAAGAGCTGTTTGGGCCACTTCCCGCTACACCATTGAATTCATCAGACCAAATCAGGGTCTTTTCAATTGGAGGTGAAGTCGTGCCACCACCAGTTGCTGGTCCACCGACAGGGATGCTGAATTCAAGGTTTGTAATGTCAATGGTGTCAACGCCTAGATCGGTTACCCAAGCTGCTAACTGAATATACAAGCCCGCTCTAGCGGTTTCGTCTAGACCAGTTACATCCCAAGTAACGGCACCTTGGGCGTTCGTTGTTCCGGTCAGCAAAAGCTGGTCCAGCGGGGTCTTATCGATTCCGGTGGTGCTCTGAGTTCCAACCTTAACCTTGGCATTGGATCCACCGTGACGCTTACCAACACTTAGGTAAACAGTCTTGTTAGGCGTCGGTCTGCCCAAACTATCGGTAACTGTGTAGGTAAGGCGGGTAGTTGATTTGACTTCAACCTGTGCAATTCGGTAACCCAAACCAGCGTGATACCAACCGTTGTTGACCCAGGCGGTTGAGTCGCCAATCATGTTGGTTGAGTTAGCGTCAGTGAAAGTTGACTGTCTTATAGTCCAAGGCCCAACGTACGAAGCTGGAGGATTTACCGGTGGCACGACTGGAGGACTAACTGTTGAAGTTAGGCCAATCTTTACGGTCTTAGAAACTGACTTAGCCGGCAGGAAGTTAGAGTTACCAGGGTTAGAGGCTCTAATGGTGCAAGTTCCCACCTTAATAGCAGTGACTTTGTTACCGCTAAGTGTGCAGTATCTGGTGGTAAGTGAAGTAAGAGTTGTTGTCCCTGAAGTCTCAGTAGTTGTCAGGTCCGCAGTTGGGTTTGCCATGGATAGCCAGCCAAAGTCAGAAAGTGTGAGAGTATTGACAGCCTTAGAGATGGTGAACGATCTGGTCACTGCTCTAGCTGGCTTGTGGGTGGCATCACCTGGGTTAGTGGCAGTGATCTTGCAAACACCCGAGGTAAGAACTTTTACCGTCAGATTATTGACTAGGGAACAGATGGTTGGGGTTACTGAGGTTGTAGTTGTAACGCCAGCACTTTGAGTAATGTTCAAAGCGATATCTGGGTTACCGTAGGTGACTTTGGTAAGCGCTGCAAAGCTAATGGTGGTAGTTGGAATAGTTACCGCCTGGGCTTGCATGGTTGAGCCAAAACCTGCCATCAATGCAACAGTTAGGGCCACAATACGCTTATTAGAAGTCTTCATACTCCTAGCCTATGGGTCTAAATGGCGAATAAGGAACCCTTTTGCTTCGTTCAGCCATTTATCAGGGAACTGTTACCTCTGCGTCATATAGCCTTTAGTAGAGATGGGAGGCCAGGTGTCTTCAGTACACAGAGTTTCAGTTAGGGCATACCTAACTGCAACGCACTTCCCACAGGCTTTGACGATGGTAGTTCTAACTACTTTGCTCTGTGTCCTTCTAGGGCTTTCAGGTTGGGATGTTCTCTGGGTAATAATTGCAACAGCCTCCGGGCAAGCATCTGTTGGTTGGTTCAATGACTATCTAGATGCTCAAGTTGATAAGTCTTTAGATCGAAAACATAAACCAGTGGTTCGACACTCTCTCAACCCTGAGAACTTGAAGAAGCCAATTATTGTTGCTTCGCTAATAGCCATCCCGTTTTCATTTTTAGCCGCTGGTTGGATAGGAGGGCTTGCGCATCTAGGGGCGATAGTCAGCGCACAGCTCTATAACCGTCACCTGAGTCGAACAGTTTGGTCTTGGCTACCTTACGCAGTTTCCTTTGCCTTATTGCCAATCTTCTGTTGGCAAGCAGCGTCGAGAGAAATCTGGCCTAGTGAAAACATTCTGGTGATTGCGATACTGGTTGGAGTAATTGCACACATCTTCAATGCACTGCCTGATCTGGAATTGGATAGGCGAGTCCGTTTTGGTGGGCTAGTGGTTTACCTAGGTAGAAGTAAATCGATTGCTCTGATTGTTGTTCTTGGGCTGGTACTTCTAACTCTCCTGATTCAACTTTTAGTTGGTTGATTCCGGGTCAAAGATAAATTCTCTAACCTCTTGTTTGCAGCGACAACCTTTAGCTATCTTGGCTGCCCAGAAGTAAGCCTCTTCTTCGGTTTCAACTTCAATGACAGAGAAACCACCAAGATGAACATCACTGTGTTTGATAGGCCCAACTGTTACTTCACCGTTCTCGTCAACAACCACAGGCTTATAGTCATCAAATCCGCCACCGAAGATCCAAACCCCAGCCGCCTTAGCTTCTCTGACTACGGCATGGGAATCTTCAGCAACCTGAGGTAGTTCTTCCATTGGGAATATCATGTCTCCGTCGTTGAAAGAGATTATGTATCGACGCATATGTTCTCCTAACTATTTATCTGAACGTTCTTAGCCGAGTAGCGCAAAAGTGAGAGCAATAAAGATCCCGACGAAGATTGCCGGGGTTAGATACTTAGCAACGTGTAACCAGGGGGACATTTTCGAGATTGCTCTTGAAGCCGACGAATTACTTCCAAGCGCATTGATGTCTCTGGCAATAGCCTGAGCCTCATGCGCGGCTGAGAACTCAACGAGAGCACCCAAAATGCCGGAAGCAAGCAAGATGCCTAGAACTCCCCAGACGGTGGCGCATCCGGCTTCTCTAATCGCTGGGACCTGAATTGCTGTGGTAATCAGCAAGAAGGTAGGGGCAAACTGTGCAATTATCAACTGATTACGGCTTTTATTCCAAAGCTCGATAAGGTCTTTTTCGTTCATTTGGGGATCTCCTAATACTGGTTCTTAAAAGTTACAAAG
>CAMDEV010000012.1 GCA_945896925.1 Auritidibacter sp. Marseille-P8566 | reverse complement strand
TTGGTAACCCCAAGAGCTGCCATCGCATTCTTTAGCTCCCCTGATCTAAATGCACCCATGGCTGCTTTGTTAGCCTCGAGTGACTTCAACTCTTCAAGCTTGGCCTTACCGCGTTCGCCTCTGGTGAGGGTAAGTAGGAAAACTTCAGCCCCACGAGCTATAGCGTCTGCCATAACGTGTGCGCTCTGCAGGCTCTCATCATCAGGATGAGCGTGCACCAAGAGAATCCTTTGAGCGCTGAAACTTTGTTTAGCCATAAGAAAAACCTTAGTTGAGAGTTCGGGCATCTTGACCATTTCAGGCCACTCGGCTAAGTTAGTTAGGTAACCCTAACTTCGAATGGTCTGATAACCATCGCGAAAGGTAAATTTGTTAGCCAACTTCCTTATTGGTCTCCGTGAAGGCCTAGAAGCCGCTCTAATCGTCAGCATCCTCGTTGCATACCTAATGAAAACAAACAATCGTAAAGGCGCTAAACAGGTGCTCTGGGGCGTTGCTATTGCCGTTCTTACCTCAGTCCTAGCCGGTATTGCAATCGCTGAATTCATTGACGTGGTTCCTGAAGGAACTAACGAGATCATTGCAGGGCTTGCCTCAATCATTGCGGTCTTCTTTGTGACCTGGATGATCTTCTGGATGGCTAGACAGGCTAGAGGCCTAAAGGCAGAACTTCACCAAAAGATTGACACTGCCGTGAAGGCTTCAGCGCTGTCACTTGTCGGAGTTGCATTCTTCGCAGTCATTAGAGAAGGCATCGAAACAGCTGTCTTTATCTGGAGTGCAAGCCGCGCTACCGGTAACGATACCAATCCAGTTCTAGGTGCAGCTCTTGGACTCATTACCGCTGCAGTTCTCGGTTATCTGATTTACCGTGGTGCACTAAAGATCAACCTAAGTAAGTTCTTCAAATACACTGGCGCGTTTTTGATTATCGTTGCCGCTGGAATCCTTGCCTACGGTGTGCACGAACTACAGGAAATCGGTTGGTTCCCGTTCCTAACCGAAACTAGTTACGACCTATCTGGAGTAATTGAAAAAGATGGTCCGCTAGACACAATACTCAGAGGAACAATCAGTTTTAGGTCTAAGCCTTCAATGCTTGAGAGCCTGGTCTGGTTCAGCTACGTAATTCCAGTGGCTTACCTATACCTAAAGCCAGCTAAAAAGAATTAGCCAGCGTTTTCGTTTGCACGCTTCTTTGCAGAGGTGTTTCTCGCACGAATGTTGGCGTCAAGTTCAACCTTACGAATACGTGTTGCCTCAGGAGTTACCTCAACACACTCGTCTTCTCTAGCAAACTCAAGACACTCCTCCAAAGAAAGCTTCTTCGGTGGAGTCAGTGACTGGAATTCGTCGCTTGAAGATGCGCGCATGTTAGTGAGCTTCTTCTCCTTGGTGATGTTCACATCCATGTCATCAGCTCTAGAGTTTTCACCAACAACCATTCCGGCATAAACCTCTTGGGTTGGATCAACAAAGAATGAGCCACGCTCTTGGAGCGCAATCATCGCAAACGGAGTTGCCACACCTGCACGGTCAGCAACAAGTGATCCGTTGATACGTGTAACAATCTCTCCAGCCCAAGGCTCGTAGCCTGCTGAAATAGCGTTGGCGATACCAGTTCCCTTGGTTGAGGTTAGGAACTCTGTTCTAAAGCCGATAAGGCCACGTGAAGGCACTAGGAACTCCATACGCACCCAACCGGTTGAGTGGTTGACCATGTTCTTCATGCGACCCTTACGAGCAGCCATCAGCTGAGTCATTGCACCAAGGAACTCCTCTGGAACGTCAATGGTTAGATCTTCAACTGGCTCGTGGAGCTTGCCATCAATCTTCTTAGTAACTACCTGAGGCTTACCAACGGTTAGTTCGTAGCCTTCACGACGCATCTGCTCAACGAGGATTGCAAGAGCAAGCTCACCACGACCCTGAACTTCCCAGGCATCTGGTCTATCAGTTGGCAATACCTTGATTGACACGTTACCGATTAGTTCTTTATCCAAACGGTCCTTCACCAAACGTGCAGTTACCTTTGCACCCTTAACACGCCCTGCCATTGGAGATGTGTTGATACCAATGGTCATCGAGATAGCGGGATCATCAACAGTGATCATCGGTAGCGGACGAACATCGTTCGGGTCAGCAAGTGTTTCACCGATGGTGATGTTCTCAATACCAGCAACCGCAACAATGTCACCAGCAGTTGCTGATTCAGTTGGGAAACGCTCTAGAGCTTTGGTCTTTAGTAGTTCTGTGATCTTCACAGTCTGGGTAGTGCCATCCTGACGCACCCAAGCAACCTGCTGCCCCTTACGGATAGTTCCGTTGAAGATACGAAGCAGAGCTAGACGACCAAGGAAGGGAGAAGCGTCAAGGTTGGTAACGTGAGCTTGAAGTGGAGCTTCGTCATCAAAGACTGGAGCAGGGATGTGCTTCAAGATAGCAGCAAATAGTGGCTCTAGATCTTCTGAATCTGGCATGGTGCCATCAGCAGGCTTAGTTAGAGATGCACGACCGGCACGACCTGAAGCATAGATAACAGGAAGCTCAAGAATTGAATCAATGTCTAGATCAGGAACATCTTCGTGGATGTCGCTGGCTAGACCAAGAAGTAGATCGTGGGTCTCTTCAACAACCTCGTCAATACGAGCATCTGGACGGTCAGTCTTGTTGACCAGAAGAATAACTGTGAGGTTAGCTTCAAGTGCCTTACGAAGAACGAAACGAGTCTGCGGCAGTGGGCCTTCAGATGCGTCAACTAGAAGAACAACTCCGTCAACCATAGAAAGTCCGCGTTCAACTTCACCACCGAAGTCAGCGTGACCTGGGGTGTCAATCACGTTGATTGTGATTTCTTTACCGTTAGCGCTAGCACCCTTGTATGAGATAGCGGTGTTCTTAGCAAGAATGGTAATTCCCTTTTCGCGCTCAAGATCCCCTGAGTCCATGACGCGCTCACCTAGGTTGGCGTGATCACCGAAGGAACCGGTCTGGCGAAGCATGGCATCAACCAAAGTGGTTTTACCGTGGTCTACGTGAGCCACGATTGCTACGTTACGGATGTCGTCTCTTGTTACTTGGGCCATTACAGGGTCCTTAGGGCGTAGTTCAGCGACGCACGAAAAGTCGCTCGAACGCTTAGATTGTTTGGGCTAACAAAAGCCCTAGTGCTTAAAGTCTAACCGAGGCACACCCTAAAGTGTGCCTCGGTAGATTAAAGCTGAGTGAAGCCCTACTTGACTGATGCAAGGAGCTTGGCGCGGGCCTCTCGGCGCTTCTTCTGCTCCGCTGGGTCTGGAACTGGAACCGCAGCCAGAAGTGCCTTGGTGTAAAGCTCCTTAGGGTTAGAAAGAATCTGGTCACGAGGGCCAATCTCCACCAATTTACCGTTCTGCATTACCGCAATACGGTGTGCCAAGATGTCAACCACACCAATATCGTGGGTGATAAACAGACAGGCAAACTTTAGCGAGTCCTGGAGTTCCTGAAGTAGCTCCAAGAAACGGGCTTGAACTGAAACGTCAAGAGCAGATGTTGGCTCATCAGCGATCAAGAGCTTCGGTGATAGCGCTAGTGCTCTAGCAATACCAACGCGCTGCTTCTGACCACCAGAAAGTTCGTGAGGGTAACGGTTACGGTATGAACGAGGCAGCTCAACTGAGTCAAGAAGATCCTCGACTCTCTTGTTTAGCTCCTCTCCCCTTGCCTCACGAGCCAAGAACAGCGGCTCGCCGATGCTTTCACCGATAGGCATACGAGGGTTCAAAGAAGAAGCAGGATCCTGGAAGACGATACCGGTGTATTTACGGATCTGTCTTAGGTCTTTCATGCTGGCTCCAGCAATCTCATTACCAAGAATCTTGATAGAGCCCTCGTGAACAGGAAGGAGTCCAATAGCTGCTCGCCCAACTGTGGTCTTACCTGAACCTGATTCACCAACTAAACCTAGGATTTCACCTGGCTGAATCGAGAACGAGATACCGTCAACAGCTCGGAACGCAGGAATACGGCCACGCTTCGGATATTCAATTACCAGGTCGCTCACTTCAATAACCGGCTGAGCCTTAGCCGCTTCAGGCTGTAGCTTTCTAACGGCTACTGAACCAAGTTTAGGAACCGAAGAAAGTAAAGCCTTGGTGTAAGGGTGAGAAGGTTTACTGAAAATAACTGCTGAGGTGTTCTCTTCTACTGTTAGACCGTCTTTCATAACCAAGATACGGTCGCTGAGGTCAGCAACAACGCCCATGTCGTGAGTAATCAGAAGAACAGCAGAGTTCAACTTATCCTTCAGGTTACGCATGAGATCTAGAATTTCAGCTTGAACGGTCACGTCAAGCGCTGTAGTTGGCTCATCCGCGATTAGCAACGCCGGGTCACAAGCAAGAGCCTGAGCAATCATTGCGCGTTGACGTTGTCCACCCGAAAGCTGGTGAGGATACTTATCGAAAGACTTTGCTGGGTTAGGAATTTCTACCAAGGTCAGAAGTTCAATTGCTCTTTCTCTAGCTACTTCAGGCCCCATGTCAAAGTGGCTTCGAAGAACCTCAACAATCTGATTACCGATTGTGTACACCGGATTTAGCGCGGTCATTGGTTCTTGGAAGATGTAAGCAACTTCCTTACCACGGAACTTCATCAGAGTCGATGCAGGCTGGTTTAGCATCTCGACGCCCTTGACTGTAACGCTTCCCGATGACCGCGCATTAGGTGCGAGAAGGCCCATGAGACCCATTGCAGTAGTTGACTTACCGGAACCAGATTCACCAACAATCGCTAGCACCTCACCGGCTGCTACCTCAAAGTTCATGTCAATGGCAGCTGGGTACCATACTCCTTCAACCCAAAACTCGACATTGAAGTTCTCAACTTTTAGGATTGCTTCGCTCTTAGTCATTTATTTGGTGCCTTTCTGGGACGCTGTGAAACAGGACTGGTCTACGTACATTGGGGTAGTCTTTGAAACATGCCGAAAAACTACACTTTCCGACCGACAAGCAACTGGATTTATTTGAGCCTCATTGTCGCTGTAGAGATTTGGGTAGTTCTCACTTTTGCTTTCGCAGGCAAATCTGATGCAGCTGTTGCCAGTATTCTCAACAGCGTCGCAATCGACTTGTTGTTCTGGGTATTCGTTGCCTATCCGAAGATCGTTTTTACTGACTCTGGAATCAGAATCTACAACCCTTGGCAGAGGTTCAGCATCGGCTGGTTGTTGGTTGAAGAATTCGAAACCAGGTACACCTTCACTGTTCAAACTGATAAAGGAAACTTCAGAGCTTGGGCCGCCACAGCTCCAGGCCGCTTCACTGCTAGATCTATGCATGACAGTGACCTCAGAGGCACCGGGCTCTCCGAAAGAAAAGTCATATCCCCTAGCGATAACCCTCGAACCGATAGCGGCGTTGCATTGATTCTTGCCATGAAGAGAAGAGACCAAGCCATCTTGGATAAAACCGCCAACGGTGAGTTGACCAAGAATATCTCTTGGCTCAATCTCACATTCACAGTGTGTGCCACTGCTCTGGTGTTGGCTAACTTTATCCACGTT
The DNA here is from genome assembly GCA_945896925.1 of Auritidibacter sp. Marseille-P8566. Classification (GTDB taxonomy): domain Bacteria; phylum Actinomycetota; class Actinomycetes; order Actinomycetales; family Microbacteriaceae; genus Rhodoluna. Next base: position 12,077 of record CAMDEV010000012.1, on the reverse strand, counting down.
TAGTTTTCTCTGCCTAAATTACTTAGCTGAAGTTGTCAAGAAGTCCTTCTTCTTGATTCTTCTGCGCTGACGAGGGTCGAACGCATCTCTTAGTCCATCACCAATAAAGTTGATGCTCAAAGCGATAGCGATAATGATTACACCTGGCCACCAGAACAACCATGGCGCAAAGTTGAAGCTGTCTTGATACTTATTGATCAACAGACCAAGCGAAACGTCTGGGTCTTGAACACCGAATCCGATGTATGAAAGACCCGTCTCGGTAAGGATGGAACCAGATAGCAGCAGAGTGACAGAAACGATAATCACACCAACTGAGTTAGGCAAAATGTGCTTGAAGATGATGCGGGAGTTAGATGCGCCTGCAACACGAGCTGCGTCGACGAACTCACGCTCTCTCAAGGAAAGGAATTCACCTCGCACCAGTCTTGTAAGGCCAGTCCAAGCAAAAATACCTAGGAATACGGCCAATGGAAGAACACCGAGGTTTCCGACTCGGTAACCAATAACTGCACCGATAAGAATTGATGGAATCGTGATTACGAAGTCGGTGATACGCATCATTACGGCATCGATGATTCCACCGAAGAATCCAGAGACAGCTCCAATAACAGTTCCGATAAGCCCACCTAGGCCTCCGATAACCACCATCACCATAAGTGAAATTTCAGCACCTCTTGTCACCAAAGCAAAATAGTCGCGACCGATTGAATCCTGACCAAATGGGTGCGCTGCCGATGGACAACCTGAACCACAAGCGCTGAAATCAGACACAGTGGTGATTGTGTATGGCCACCAACCCTGGATTGAGAACGGGTTATCTGATGTTCCTAAGTGAATACCTGAAGCAGAGTAAACGAAGATGGTGAACAAAATCATGAACACCAATCCTGCGACAGCCGGCTTGTGCTGGAAGAAGCGGCGTCTGATGATCTGCCCCTGGCTCATTCCACGGGTACCCGCTGCTTCGTTGCCAGCTTCATTTAGTTCAACTGGCTCTTCAGAGTTGTTCTTTTTCTTAAAGTTGATCGCCATGATTCGGACTACTTTCTGATTCTGATTCGAGGGTCAAGAGCTGAGTAAATTAAGTCAGCTGCCAAAGTTGCCATAACTGCTAGGAACGCTGTAATGCTAAAAGTTCCCATCAGAAGGTTTAGATCTTGGTTTTGAATCGCTTCAATCGACAAGCTTCCCATTCCTCGCCAACCGAATACAGATTCGGTAATCAAGGCACCGCCCAAGATACCTGCGATGTCAAAAGCGATGAGAGTAGTTAAAGGAATCATCGCGTTGCGAAGAGCGTGGCGAAGGATTACTTCACGTTCTGTTACACCCTTAGCTCTAGCTGTTCTGATGTAATCCATGCTTAGAACTTCAAGTACTGAACCACGAGAGAAACGCAAATAACCAGCAAAAGAAATGAGAGTTAGTGCAGTGGTAGGGAGCAAGATGTGAGTGAAAAGGTCCAAGTTATTAATCCAGAAGTCATTTGACTTCAAAAGAATGTTCACTGGACCTTGAGTTTGGATTGGTCGGCCTGCAACAGCACCAAGCTCTGTGTAAGGCTTCCAAGTCTGCATGACTCGATCAATAACGGTTAGGAGAGAAGTGAAGAAGGCTGTAAGCATTGCAACCCTAATAACCGGACCTTTATCAATCTTGGTGAAGAAATAGCCAATGAAATAGCTAACTACCAGCATGGTGATTGCTAGAGCAGTGAAGACCATGTAGTTAGTGTCGCCCTTAGCGAGTTGCTGGAATGGGTAATACATTCCTAGTGAGAATCCAACTGAGGTGAATGCAGCTCCAAGCGCTTTCTTGTTTGACAACCCAGTAAAGACGTGTGTCAAACCGAAAGCAATTCCAATTCCAAAGACTCCAATAGCGATGATCCCAATGCTTGGGTCCTTCAGCCAAAGAGTAGCGCTCATAGCCTCAAACGCACCGAAGAAAATTAGGAAACCAACTCCAAAAGTGGCGAATACGCGACGTCTTGATCCGCCGACGAATCCTGCAAGGACGAACGCCAGCACTATCGCCGTGCCTCCTGCCCATATATGGTCGACAACTGGATTCACCAGGAAGTCGTTGAAACGGATAGCCATGTACTCCTTGAGGAGAACGGCAACCCAGAAAATAGGAAGTGAGAACAAGAAGAACGAGACGAAAGTTAGAGAGTAGTCAAGTCTTGAATACTGTCTGATTGCACTTAGAACACCAAATGTAATTCCAAGGACGATAGCAAGAACGGTAGATACCGTGACAAGACGAACGGTCGTTGGGATGGCAGCTACAACCTGATCAATAACTGGAAGTTTGTTTCGTGTCATTCCTAAGTCTGCATTACCTGTGAAGACACCTAGGATGCCCTGCAACCACATGAAGTAACGTGCTGGCGGTGGAACGTCAAGGTTCAATTGCTTGGTCAGCTGATCGATAAGGAATTGCTTATTCTGCTCAGTGCTCTGACGCAATTCAGCAAGTGGGTCACCAGCATATGCCTGAAGGTTATAAGTGATGAATGTTGAACCAAACAAAATAAGTATGGCTATCGAAATTCTGCGACCGATGTAGGCGAGCAATTGGAGTCCAATCGTTTTGAGTCAGGGCGTCTGTGCCTGAATAAGTTTATCCAAGTTGGTTAGGGAAAATGTCAATTAACGACACCAACTTAAATGAATCTTGGCGACACCGTTTCCGGTGCCGCCAAGATTCAGATTAGTTACGTACTAAATCTTTAAGCTATTCGCTAGATGATTTAGTAAGTGAACTGCCAGTAGTTCCAAACAACGTTTGGGTTGAGTGGGTTGTACATGACGTTCTTCAAGGACTTGTTCCATGAAGCAACACCTGGCCACTGGTAAAGCGGTGCTGACCAGTACTCTGCAGCAACTAGCTTCTCAGCGTTGATCTTTGCAGCAATAAGTTCGGTAGCTGATAGTGCACCTTCGAACTTGTTGAATGCAGCGTCAACACCTGCGTCGCTCCAACCGTATGAGTTGTTTCCACCGGTTGTGATGTACTGAGCGTTGCTTCCGGTCTGTGAGATTGCAGAACGTGACCATGCGAACAAGTGTGCGTCATAGTCGTTGCAATCTAGGAAGTTAGGCCATGCACCGTTACCTACGTTGCTTAGGTTGAATCCAACCTTAGCTGCCTGAATCTGAATTTGTAGGTTGATGTCAGCACGACGAGCAGCTGTGCTTCTAAGCAACTTGACATCGATTGTGTTGCTGCCTGGGCCAGCGCTTGGGTAGTACTTTCTAACCAATGCCAACGCAGCAGCGTTACGAGTGTCTTGTGTCTTTGAGAATTCAGCAACGTGTGATGAAATACCAGCTACAACCTTTGAGTAGTCACCTTCAGTAGTTAGAGAAAGGTGGCTGTTCAATACAGTTGAGTTAGCTGTTGTTGAAGGATCGAATACCTTACCAATGTAAGTGTTCGCGATGTCCTGACGAGGAATTGTTAGCAAGAATGCCTTGCGCAAGTCCTTAGCCTTCTGGCTGTTTCCAGCAAAAGGACCGGTGTAGTCAGCAGCACAGTCTGGGTGTGCACCCGCATCAGCAGAACCAACACGAAGGTCAACGTGCTCGTATAGAGCAGATGAAGCCTGGATGGTAGTTGCGTCAGTGTTTGCCTTCAGTGTCGACCATACAGCAGCGCTTGCAGCACCTGAGTAGATGTCAATTTCACCGTTTGCAAGTGCCTGTGCAGCAGCAACGTCAGAGAATGTTCCACCAGTAGCTGGGAACTTGAACACTAGGGTGTCTACGTTTCCAGTTAGCTTAGGAGTTCCGCTTGTTGCGGCTAGTGGGTTGCGCTTCAAAGTACATGAAGTTGAACCACAGCTATCGATCATGTATCCACCGTTTGAAACAAGTACCAACGGGTTGGTGCTTGAGTTAACGGTTGTGATGTTGTAGCGAGTTGACCAACGTGCAGCAACAGTAGCCATGGTCTTACGAGCATCAGTACGTGCTTCTAGCGCTGCTTCGTAGTCTTCGTCATCTGTTGGAGGAAGAGCTTCATAAGCACCGTAGTAAGCCTCTTCGAACAATGACTTGTAAGAAGCGTTTACACGAGCAGACTGAAGAGCCTTCTTACCCTTAGCCATACCAATTAGAGCGTGGATAGGACTTGGGCCAGGGCCGAATAGCTGCCAGTCAGGCTGGAATGCATCGTATCTGACAGTTAGCGAGTAGTTGTCGTCGCTGATGTCGAATGACGATGCAGTTGTGTGGTCATCGTAAGGGCCACCGTAACCAGCTGAATCAAACTTGTTAGTTGGATCTGCATCTGGATCTGCTGGAGTTGGGTCTCCCAAGCCAGCCTTTACAGAGTAGTCACTGCTTGAAATCGCGTGGCTAAGAAGTAGGTCCTGAGCGGTGATTAGAGTACCGTCTGACCACTTAATACCCTTCTTAACGGTGTAGGTAACACGGAAGTCACCAGGAACGTTCTTGGTGATCTTGAATGTACCGAAAGCTGTGTTACGGACCAACTGAGCTTTGTTGTTCCAGTAGGTGAAACCTGAACCAGTTGGGTATGTTACGTCAACGTTGGTTACAAGGTTTGCACCAACTACAGCTGTGTTCAGACCGGTGAGGCTGTTGGTCTCCTGAATCACAACTGTGGTGCGAGTCACTGCAGATGCCGGTGCAAGGCTTAGGCCTGTAACACCGAGAACCGAAGCAGCAACAAGGGCTACGCCCTTGATTACACTTTTCTTCATTGTTTCTCCTTGTTTATTTCGGTTCCCGAGGGTGCGAATAGGCTTCGCGACCCACAAGTTCCTTGGGTGATAGAACTCTACAACTAACTGACCCCGACTTCCATGGGGTAATAGGTAAATCGTTACATTTCTTTACAATTCTGAAACAAACCTGATTTGCCCAGAAATTCCACCGAACCGCGCCAAATTGGCTAAAACACTCATCTTCTAGTGTTATTGTGGTCAAACGCTCAAACGAGCCGTAGTTGCTTTTCGCAGGGGAAACTGGTGTAAATCCAGTACTGTCCCGCAACCGTGATTTCCATAAAGGATGAGTCGGATCGCCTGCTTAGAGCAATGACTCCAAAATAAACCGTCGAGGTCTGCGGGTGGAGTCGGGTAGTAAATTTGCCCGTCGAAGCACAAAGATCGCACCTAGAAAGGGTTGCGATGTCAACAAACAAAACCGGATTGCGCCGTCTCGCATTTGTATCAGTAGTAGTTTCTTCAATTGTTCTAGCTCTGAGCGCTTGCTCAAGTGAGAGCTATGGGAAGGACACCCTCCCAAAAACTAGCAAGTATGTATTTGACAAATTCAATAACGGCGAGTTCTTGGATACTTTTACCCCTGGTGAACCTGAAGAAGGAATCACACTTGAGGCAATGGCTCAACTTTCAGCACTTGGATATGACAAAACCAAACAAGAAAAAGCCATCAACTGGGCTAAAGCAAACACCGCTTCTTTAGATTCGATCGGATTAAAGGCAACTTATATCTTCACCGCACACTCTCTTGGCTTCGCAGATGATGCGACAGTAAGAACAGCGGCTGAAGAGTTGATTACGGGTGTTGCTACTGATGGAACTGTCAGCGGGAACAACTTTGTTTACTCTTGGGTGATCTTCGCACTACTCGCTGAAGATAAAAAGGAACTTGCAAATACTGTTGCCTTGAAGCTCACGACACTCAGTGAGGTCAGTGGAGGATACAAGTACCTTACTGGCGACACAACCAGCGAAAGTGCAACCGATGTTACTTCATTCGCAATCATGGCTATCAAAGCAGCACTTGGTACCGGATCCGAAGAGGATGAGGCAGCAAAGGAATTTGCAATTAGTAAATCTAAAGCTTTCGTGGCAGGAACAGTAGTTGATGGAAATCACTGGAACGCCTATGGGGATATAGATATCAGCGGCACTGCCTACGCAATCATGGCGCTAAAAAGTGTTGGTTCAGACATCACGGAATCACACGCTTGGCTAAAGTCAAGAATTAGTGGCACTGACGGTGGAGTCATTGCACCCTGGACTGACCCAAGTAGCGACACCTTCAGCACTGCTCAGTCGTTGCTAGCACTTTCACAATTAAGCTTTGTGGATGTTCTAGAGCACAAAGTTAACTAGTCAACGCCAATGCGTTTGCTGGTTCGACTGGCCCTTCTCGGCTTAGTTGGTTTAGTTGCTATCGGCTTTGCACTCAATCAATGGGTGCAAACCGATAGCAACCCGACTGAATCCCCTAAGTCCTCTGTAGTGGTTCTCAATGGACAATGTGAAACAGAAGGAGTTTCTCTTGTAATTGATTTTGGTGCTGAAGGTGATATCCAATCATTGGAGAAGTGTGTCTTAAATTACACAGACACCTCCTGGAACCTCTTTGAAGCAGCTGGCACCACTGTTACAGGAACCTCTAAATATCCGATTGGCTTCGTCTGCCGCATCCAGGGTTTTCCCGATGAATCTCATGAACCTTGCCTTGATATGCCGAATACGAAAGTTGGAAGTTGGGCATACTTTGTTGCACCAACAGGTTCCAAGGAATGGCAATACAGCACCTGGGGTGCGGCAAACCACAAGCCTGCCTGTGGAACTGCGGAAGCTTGGCTTTTCAAACTACCCTCAGAGGATCTAGAAGAACCTCCCCTAATCAAACCGAAGACAAGTGTCTGCTCTAGTAACTAAACAAACTCACCTTCTCTCTGCGGGTAGAACTCATCCAGGTGCCTGGTGGTTAGCCGGCATCTCGCTAGCGCTATCTGCTTCCTTGAGTTCTAACCTCTTTGTGTTATTCGGTATTTGTGCCTTAGCTATGTTGACTGTGCGATTGTGTAGAGATGAATCGCCTTGGGCACGTTCAATTAGGTTCTACCTAATCCTCGGTTTGGTTGTCGTGGCTCTAAGGGTTCTGTTCCGCATTGTTTTCAATCTCGCCGATGCAAGTTCTGATGTCTTTCTAAACCTTCCTTCTATTTCCATAGATCTTGGGTTTGGTAACTCTCTCCATTTACTTGGAGCTATCTCCATGCTCTCGCTGAAGGCCGCTTTAGTTGATGGTTTGCGATTAGCGGCGATAATTCTTGCCATTGGAATGGCTAACTCATTGGCTAATCCAAGAAAACTGCTTCGAGCGACACCCGGTGCCCTTTACGAGATTGCAACAGCAATCTCAATCGCTATAAACCTCGCACCTCAACTCATCACTAGCCTCAACAGAGTTAGAAGATCAAGAGGACTTCGAGGTCACTCCAAGGGAATCAAAACTATTCCTGGAATAGTAATTCCTGTACTTGAAGACACCATTGAGCAATCCATGCAACTTGCGGCAAGCATGTCCGCAAGAGGTTTCGGCAGACGTGGAAATCGTTCTGCCAAGAATGTTCTTGTTACTCGAGTTACTACTTTCCTAGCGCTAACTTTCATCGTCGCTGGTGTTGCAATGTTGCTAATTTCAAACGCTTCACAATTATTAGACCTCAGTGTCATACTCACTGGATTTGTCTTTGCCTTTATCTCATTCAAGCTTTCCTCAGGAAGAGTTAATCGAACTCAATACATAGTTCTGCGCTGGCAATTAGGGGATGCAGTTGTCCTTTCGCTTAGCGCTCTTATGGTGATCGCTGCTTTCTCGGGGGTGTTTGCCCGATGATTGAAATCAAGAACCTAACCTTTAGTTACCTAAAGCCTGATGGAACTCAGAAGTCAGAAGAACCACAACTAAGCAGAGTAAATCTAGAAATTCTTCCTGGTGAATTTGTATTGGTCTGTGGTCCTACAGGAAGTGGTAAGTCAACATTCCTGAAAGCTCTAAACGGTTTAGCTCCTAGCTTTACCGGAGGTGTTATCTCAGGACAATTACTGATCAACGGAGTTGATTACCTCGGACACGAACCTCACGACTTTGCCAACCTAATTGGCTATGTAAACCAACAACCAGAGGGAGCATTTGTTGCTGACACTGTATTAGATGAGATTGTTTATAGCGCAGAGCAACTTGCAATTCCCAAAGATGAGATCTCCCACAAAGTTGAAAAGCTAAGCAAACTACTTAACCTTGAAGATCTTTTAGATCAAGCACTTGTCAACCTATCCGGTGGGCAGCAGCAAAGAGTTGCAATAGCTGCAGCCCTAATCTCTGGAGCTAAAATCCTGCTTCTAGATGAACCAACCTCTGCTCTTGATCTTGATGGTGCAACTGAAGTGTTGGCTATCTTGAAGAAACTAGCTAAAGAGGAATCAGTAACTGTTCTGCTTGCAGAACACCGAATCTCTAGAGTGCTTGGGTCCGTTGATTCAGTACTGGTAGTTCACGGTGACGGTTCCGTAACTAAAGGTAAGCCAGAAGATCAATTCAACGACGCCAGGTTCGCTCCGCCAATAATTCAACTTGGTCAAAGGCTGGCCTGGAAGCCATTAGCGATTTCCAACACAGAAGCATATCAACGCTGGCAAAGTTCTAGTCAAACCTTCACGACACTAACCACAAACCTTCCTAGTGAATTGGTTCTGAAAGCTGAAGAAGTTGCGGTTAGTTTTGGAAATATCCAAGCACTAAAGAGTTGTAGCTTTGAACTCTTTGGAAATCAGATCACTGCACTAATGGGCGATAACGGATCAGGTAAATCAAGTTTGTGCTGGGCTTTGCAAGGAAGTGGAACTAGAACTTCAGGAACCGTTATGGTTCTTGGGCAAGATCCAAAGGACTTGTCTCCGCAGAGTCGCCTATCTCTTCTTGCTATGGTTCCTCAGCGAGCAGCTGACTTACTATTCCTGCAGTCGTTAGCGGACGAATTACACGAATCAGATGAGTTCGCAGAAGTTCCAGCTGGAACAACTGCAGCAATATTTCAACAGCTGGCAGGAAGAATCGATACTTCTATTCACCCAAGAGATCTTTCCGCTGGTCAACAGCTAGCCCTCGTACTTGCACTTCAGCTAGTAAAAGACGCGCCAGTTCTCATTCTTGACGAGCCAACCAGAGGACTCGACTATGCAGCAAAGCGTGCTCTTGCTAAACAACTAAAGAACCTGAGAGCTAAAAACAGAAGCATCCTCTTAGCTACTCACGATATCGAGTTCGTTGCCATGGTTGCTGACAGAGTCCTAACCATTGAGCATGGAACTCTGGTCAGCGACGAGAGCCCTACCCAAGCTCTTGGAACAGGTAGTTCAAGAGCCTCTCAAATTGCTGAAATAACAAGAACACCCGGTCTTATCACCATTGAGCAGGTGAAGGCATGAACCTAATTCTCTCTCGCATCAGTATTGCGGTAGCCGGCTTAGCCAGCCTGCTGATGTTCACCTGGCCACTGTTTATTAGAGCTGGTGAACAGGATGAAACTCTGCTTGCTCAAACCATCTTTATCGTCTTGATGCCGCTTGTCTTGATTCTGGTTCTCATCGAATTTGCCACAGGAGATATCTCTTCCAAACAGTTGGCTCTTCTTGGAGTGTTGATTGCGCTCAATGCTGTTATTCGATTACTTGGGGCAGGAACAGCGGGAATAGAGACAGCATTCTTCCTGATTATTCTCGGAGCGTTCGTCTTTGGAAGTGGCTTTGGTTTCATCCTCGGTGCTAGTTCGATATTGGTATCAGCATTACTAACTGGAGGCATAGGCCCGTGGCTACCCTTCCAGATGATGGGGGCAGCGCTAGTTGGTTTAGGTGCAGGACTTATTCCAAGAGCTAAGGCCAGATGGCTTCAAAATACTTGGTTGATTGGATACTCAGTGTTGGCAAGTTTTGTCTACGGGGGTCTTATGACTATGTGGAACTGGCCATACCTTGCAGGAGTTGGAACTCAACTAAGTTACGTGCCAGGAGATCCACTACTTTCCAACCTGACCAGGTTCATTCAATACGAGATAGTTACCGGAGGTCTAGTTTGGGATCTCGGCAGAGCAATCACCACTAGCGTGCTAATCCTCTTAACTGGCACAGCCCTGATCGCAACTCTAAGAAGAGCTGCAACCAGGGCTGGCGTAGGTAGAGAACTTTAGGCTGTTGGGTAGAAAGCCAAAAGTATAGTTGCAGCAATTGTTACAGCAAGAAGCATCAAACCACTTTTATATGTGTATTTGAATTCCTTGCGAACAATGTGAACTAGGTTTGCAAGAACCATGATTGTTGCAAGACCTGCAGCAGCAGCAATACCTAGGGGTAGTGCCCAGTCAAAGTTGAATACTGTAACGGCTACTGGAGCAAGAATTACACCCAGTCCACCTAGCAACTCTGCTAGACCGATGAACTTGGTTGTGCCCTTTGGTGCCTTAGAGACCCAACCCCAACCTCGAGAAAGCAGATCTGCATCTGAGGTCTTTAGCTTGTCGATGCCAGCCTTGACGAATGCGTATGAAGCGAAACCAGCAACTGCAAGAGTAGCCACGGTGATAAAGATGTTCATTTGAACCTTTCGATAAAACATTGTTTTGAGAGTGAGTCAGGTTTAGACTTCTATTAGTAAAGCACCACTTGACTAAATAAGTCAAGTCCCCCTTTACTGCGTGTCGGGAGGTAGCCATGGAAGTCAAGGTACATGCTGAGCGCACCCAAGAGGGTTGGACTGCTGAAGTCCCAGGCCCTGAGGGCTTTACAGTTTCCGCTAGACGGCTAGACCAATGCAAAGACATGGTTGCTGAACGCATCAAGACCCTCGAAGAACAAAAGGGCAATAAAGAAGTTTGTGAAGTAGTCATCAAAGTTGAAGCAGAACTACCTGGCATCATCTGCGATCTAGAAACTGCAAAAGTAAAGATGCAGGAAGCCCAAAGACTTCAAGACGAGGCATCAGCTGAAATCAGAACCGTAGTTTCTCGAATGAGAGATGAAGGTCTTACCATGCGTGACATCGCAGTTTTGCTTGGGGTCTCCCCTCAGCGGGTGGCCCAGTTGATTGGCTAATTAAATGAAATTGGCGGCCACCGAAGTGACCGCCAATTCCTACATTTTGCTTAGCTGTTTGCAAGCGCAGGAATGATGGCTCCTGAGAATACCTGCCACGCAAGAAGTGACTTCGCTACAAAGCTAAGTGTGATGTATACACGCTCACCAAATAGGTAGTCCTTCCACTTGCCAACCTGACGATACTGAAGTGCCTGGTTAATGGCGAAGGTGTTGAATGCAATGAAAATAGTGATGATAATACCGAAGACAAATCCTGGAATCTCATTCGCTCCGGTGTAACCAGGGCGGAAGACAGAGATGCCGATAATAATCCAAGGGACAACACCGGTCATACAACCCATGATGAACGGAAGGGCCTTGCCGTTACCTGGCTTCTCATACTTCTCCTGCAGTGCGCCAAAGAGAATCATGCTTGCGTTCACTGCGAATACTGCAATCAAGCCAGCAAAGTCAGTGAAACCATTTAGCAGCATGATCGAGGTAATCATGATTGAAGAAGAAAGTGAGTACTCAGTCCAACGGAAGTAGTTGTGTGTATTAGCAAGTCCTGCGAAGTATCTCTTCTTAAAGAAAGGAGAGATGATTGCGAAGTGGAAGATTGCTGAAAGCAGTAGGAAGGCAATAATTGCTCCACCTAGGTTGATTGTGAAGAGAACAACGTGCTCTGGTTCTTCGATTACGAAGCCTTCAACTACATCACCAGCTTTGAATCCAGGAGGGCCCTGCATCCAGTCAGCTGTGACAGGGAAGTATCCCTGAACCTTTACCTGAGCGAGGATTGCGAATAGCGAGATTGCTGAAACAAGGTGTAAAACACCTGCAATGAAGTTGTATCTGGTTAAACCTTTTTCGCTTGTCTTATTAGCAAGCTTTTCATTTTTATCTGAAGCCATGATCTTTACCTTTCTTGGAACATTACTTCGAGCCTATTGGTACTTAAGTGCAAAAACCTGTATCCAGAAGGACACAGGTTAATACATTGGTGGAGATGGGGGGAATCGAACCCCCGTCCATGACATCGAAACGAACTCTTCTACGGGCGTAGCTTCACTAATGATTTTCTCGGCTGCGGTCTTTGCATGAAGCGACTAAACCGACCAGCCCAGCCTGAGTTAAAGTCCCATGTAGCCCTAAGGCGTAACTACACAGCTAGATTTCTAAATGACGCTAGGACCCAACA
>CAMDEV010000011.1 GCA_945896925.1 Auritidibacter sp. Marseille-P8566 | reverse complement strand
TTGATTTCAACTGATCAAAGAAGTCAAAGACAATTTCAGCTAGAGGCATGTCGTAGCGAAGCTGAACACGGTCAGTTCCGAAATACTGCATGTCTAGCATCACACCGCGTCTACCCTGGCAGAGCTCCATAATGGCACCGACGTAATCTGTTGGAGAAAGTATCGTTGCACGAACCATCGGCTCTAGAACCTTAGAGATCTTGCCAACTGGATACTCACTGGGGTTAGTAACGGTAACTTCCTTCTTGTCATCAAGAGTTACTTCATAAACCACGGAAGGAGCGGTAGCAATGAGATCGAGATTGAATTCACGCTCTAGACGCTCAGTAATAATCTCCAGGTGCAGTAGCCCTAGGAAACCACATCTAAAACCAAAACCAAGAGCTACTGAAGTTTCTGGTTCATAAACCAAAGAAGCATCGCTGAGCTTCAACTTGTCCAGCGCTTCACGAAGGTTTGGATAGTCTGAACCATCGATTGGGTAGAGACCTGAGAACACCATCGGCTTAGGTTCTGAATATCCCTTGAGCGCAACTGTTGCAGGCTTCATTGAAGTGGTGACAGTGTCACCCACCTTGGACTGTCTAACATCCTTCACCCCGGTGATTAGATATCCAACTTCACCAACACCAAGACCCTTAGTTGGTTCTGGCTCGGGAGATGAAACACCAATCTCCAAGAGCTCGTGAACAGCCTTGGTGGACATCATTGTGATCTTCTCACGATTGCTTAGAGAGCCATCAATCATACGAACGTATGTGACAACTCCTCTATATGAGTCATATACGCTGTCAAAGATCATCGCTCTCGCTGGAGCATTCGGATCACCAACTGGATGCGGAACCATTTGCACGATCTTGTCTAGCAGGGCATCAACACCAACACCGGTCTTACCTGAAACACGAAGACAGTCTTCAGGGTTACCGCCAATGAGGTTGGCTAGTTCTTCCGCATACTTCTCTGGCTGAGCTGCTGGTAGATCAATTTTGTTTAGAACGGGAATGATCATCAGGTCATTCTCCATAGCCAAATACAAGTTAGCCAAAGTCTGAGCTTCAATACCCTGAGCTGCATCAACCAACAAGACCGCACCTTCACAAGCTGCTAGAGATCTTGAAACCTCGTAAGTGAAGTCAACGTGACCTGGAGTGTCAATCATGTTTAGGGCATAAGTCTGCTTTTCAAACTCCCAAGGCATACGGACAGCCTGAGACTTAATGGTGATACCGCGCTCACGCTCGATATCCATTCGGTCTAGATACTGAGCTCTCATGGAGCGGTCATCAACCACTCCGGTTAGCTGGAGCATGCGGTCAGCAAGGGTCGATTTACCGTGGTCAATGTGCGCAATTATGCAGAAATTGCGAATGAAATCGGGGTTGGTCTTAGCGGGCTCAAGCGCTGTTTTGGCTCGTGGCGACAAAGATAACCTCTTGATTGACCTAAAAAGACTGAAAGTTAGGCGATTGCCTAAGGTCTATTGTCGCATAATCACTGAGAACAAGGCACCCTTTCCACCCAAAATGGGTTGCCTGAATCCACTAAACGCTGGTAGTCTTGACTGGATTCAGGTGAGTGTCTCCATCTAATCAATCCAAATCAAACGTTTTCCAGTTTGTTCCGCCTTGCGGGCAGACACCTAAGAAAGTGAAACATGGCAAATATTAAGTCGCAGATCAAGCGAATCGGCACCAACCAGAAGGCAGCCGACCGTAACAAGGCAGTTCGCAGCGAAGTAAGAACAGCAGTTCGTGCTGCTCGCGAAGCGGCAGCTACCGGAGACAAGGCAAAGGCAGCAGAGGCACTAAAGGTTGCTACCAAGAAGCTAGACAAGGCTGTTTCTAAGGGAGTAATCCACAAGAACCAGGCAGCTAACAAGAAGTCAGCTATCGCCAAGAAGGTCTCTTCAATCTAAAGATAAAACTTCTCTAAAGGCCCGCTTCGGTGGGCCTTTAGTTATTTAACGGGCAGTTATCTTCTGATCTTTACCAGCAAATGCACCAGAAATCACTTGCACGATGGTGATGCCGATTAGCACCCAGAGTGAAATGGTCCAGTCCCCCGTCACATCTTTGAAATACCCAAAAACGAACGCTCCGATTGCTGCAATTAGATAGCCCCAACCCTGAGCCAATGCAGAAAGCTGAGTTGTCTGAGTAGAGGTACTTGCCCTAGAACCAACCAGTGTAAGTGAAAGTGGGAATGTTGCAGCAAATCCAAAACCTGTAACGACACAGGCAAGCACAGCCAGATCTGGAGCAACTAGCAAGATCACTAAGCCAGCAAGTGTGAAAAGTGAAACAAAGACAGCTAGAAACGACAGACTCTTAAAACGCTTAATCACCATCGAAATTAGAAAGCCTGTTGGAATACCGATGGATGTACAAAGACCAAGTAATGTTCCAGCTTCGATTGCTGTGTATCCTCGATCGATAAGTAGTGATGGCAGCCAATTCAATATGGCGTAGAAGCCCGCTGACTGCAAACCAAAGAAAGCAACGATTGCCCAAGCCAGGGGTGACACTAGAACAGCTCTTCGCTCTTCTGCGTGAGTTGCACTAGTAGTTTCTTCAGCATGAACCGAAACCTTTGAAATAGGCATCCAGAAAATTATTGCCAAAGCAGTTGGCACTAACCAGATAGCTAACGCCATCCGCCAACCGCCGAACAATTCAGATGAAGGAACTGCAATAGAAGCGGAGAGGCTAGCGGAGATAGCCAACAGTGTCACATATAGACCAGTAACCAGCGCCAGTTTGGTAGGGAACTGCTCGCGGACAATTGTTGGGATTAGAACATTTCCAATGGCTATCGCAAAACCGATGACTACAGTGAAAGAAATCAAAGAGACATAGCCACCGAATGATCTCAGAACCATAGCTACAAAAAGCGCAACCAATACCCACATCATGGCTCTGTTTAGAGTTAAACGTTTCACCAGAGACGGCCCAGCAAACGCACCAATTCCAAAACAAACTACTGGCAGCGAAGTTAAGAGCCCCACCTGAAACAGAGAATAACCTTCGACTGCTTGAAGTTCATCCAGCAGCGGCCCCATAGCGCCAACAGGTGGTCTCAAGACCAACGAGATAAAAACTAGAGCAAGCAGAGCTAACGCCGAGTGCTTCTGAGCCTTTGTCAATTTTTACCTTTGTTTGCTACGAGTGCCACAAGTCTTTCTAGTGCGAATGCAGAATCAGATTCTCCACCCTTAATAGCAAAGTCTGTGTCAGCCAAGGCATGAATCACTCTGGCAATTGAATCTTCATTCCAACCAGCAGCAAGTCTTCGAGTCTTATCGAATAACCAATCTTGCATACCCATTGAAGAAGCGCTTGCCTTAGGGTTTCCACTGATGTTGGCTATCTGTCTAATCTTCTTTTCGAATGCAGCGATTATGAGCACGCCTGCGATGCCCTGAGCAAGGCTATGTCTAAGCAGTAGTAAAGACTCAGCGTTTCTGCCATCAAAAGCAGAGTCAGCGATCTTGAACCCATCTGTTTCGAGTCGACCACCGAAATACTTCTCAACTAGTTCAACAGTGACATCACCGGAGTCATCGTTCTGGAGTTGAGAGCAGGCAGCAGATAGTTCTTCGAAATCCTTACCGAAGATATCAATCAGTGCTTGCGC
Source organism: Auritidibacter sp. Marseille-P8566 (assembly GCA_945896925.1). GTDB lineage: Bacteria > Actinomycetota > Actinomycetes > Actinomycetales > Microbacteriaceae > Rhodoluna. The sequence goes on along the minus strand of CAMDEV010000011.1, from coordinate 16,354 downwards.
AGCCTGTCGTTGAATCTTTCTACCTCTTGAGTTGAACTCTGCTTCAACAAATGAAAGGCGTTCCGCTTCTTTGGTGACATCTAGACAGGTTCCCTCTACCGCAATGTCAGAAGACCTGATTGCTTCAAGCATCTTCTTACCGCGAACACTCTTCCCGTTGTGTCTAATGATCACGACCGCATCTTCAGCTGGCTGGGAAAGATATTCGATTACATCAGGAATGAGGGCATCTGAACAACGTTCTGCTCCAGAAATTAGAACTAACTTTGAATCCCCAAACAGGCCGGCGCTGGCTAGGTCAAATATCTGACCTGAACCATACTCAGCTGCATCAATCTCAACAACTTCTAGGTTTTCATTCTTCGCTCGAAGACCATCCCGAATAGTCTTGACTGCTCTATCAGCAAAGAATTCCTGAGGTCCAGATACGAGAATCACCGGGGCTACAGATATAGCTCGCCAAGGCACTACTTTCGCTGGACTCACCTGTAAAGCCTAACTTCTGCCTGAGACAGAAATGGCTAAGCCCTTCTCACCTTCAGAGACCCCGATTGCTCCGGACTGGTCGGTTCTAAAGACCTGTGCACCAGATAACTGAAGCATCTCTAAGACCCGCCTAGTCGGATGGCCGTAGGAGTTTCCTAAACCAACAGAAATCAGTGCAACATCAGGTTTGATTGCCTCATAGAACTCTGGTGCCTGATCTCCTGATCCATGGTGCGCAACTTTTACTACCACCTGTCTGCCACCAAACCCAGAACTCAGAAGATCAGCATGTTCCACCCCGACTCTAAGCTGACCACTCTCCCCTAAGTCAGCAAGTGTTAGAAGAGCAATTGCATTGTCCTGCCAAAGCATGCTGATACTTCCATCGTTTGTGTCTTTAGCCTCTGGGGCACCAAGGTGTGGGCTTAGAACCTGCCAGCTGAAGTCACCTAACTCTCCTGCCATACCAACTTCAGCCTGAGCCATTGGTATGCCTAAACCCTCTAAGTAACCTTTGGCAAAGTCAGCTCCCGGTCTTTCATCGTTACTCGAGGTAACCAGTACTTGTTCTATCTCTCTACCGGTGACTGCACCAACCACTCCGCCAATGTGATCCATGTCGAAGTGAGTAAGAACTAATAAATCAATTCTCGATATTCCTAAGGCAGACAGACAGGAGTCAACTGCTGGGTTCTCTCTTCCAACATCAATAACAGCGACTTTCCCCTTCGATCTAATGACCAGTGCATCCCCCTGACCGACATCACAATTCACGAGTGTGTATTGACCGTTGTAAAAGTTCTTAGTTTGAATTCCTGCGCTTGAGCTCTGTGCGCTAAAGGTGATAACAATACAGGCAAGCACAATACCTGCGACTGCTCTTAGCTTTTGAATCTTAGTGAGCAGCAAGACACCAATTGAGATAGTAATAAGAGCTCCAAGAAATACTCCTGTAACACCTTGATACCAACTAATCGTCGCCAATGGTGCATTAGCCAGTGTCTTTCCAATTTGAACTATCAAAGATGCCGGTAACGATGCGAGCAGAGTTATTGCGCTAGATAGGAATGGAACAATAGGAGAAATCAAGCAGGCAAGTAGGCCTAGAACTGTTATTGGAGCTACCAGAGGCTCAGCTAGCACGTTAGCAAGAACTGAGTAAAGAGGAAGCTCAGGTTGGAGCATGAATAGAACCGGAAGACAGGCGATCTGCGCTGCAACGGATACAGAGATCACTATCGCCAGCCAGGTTGGCATTCTCTTCTCAAACACTTCAACCAACTTCGGAGCCAGAGCAACCAATCCAATAGTGGCAAGGGCAGATAAGGCAAAACCATAACTGAGTGATAACTCCGGCTGCCAAAGTAGTAAACCAATGACACTGAGTGCTATTGCATCTAACGGTGACACCCTTCTACCGATCAGAAAGCCAAGTAAAACAACGCCAACCATCGCACTAGCCCTCAGGACGCTTGGCTCTTGACCGACTAGTGCGAGGTAGAAACCTATCGCAAAGAAACTGATAAGAATCCTGAGTGGTCTAGGAATGGGTAAAAGGTTTAGTAAGAAAGCGACTCCTGCTAAGACAATTGCACAGTTCGCTCCGCTAACCGCAGAGAGGTGCGTCAGTGAAACCTTCCTAAAGTCTTCTTTGGTTTGAGCTGATAGTTCAGTGTCATCACCAATCGCTAATCCCGCTACCAAAGCTGCTGAGTCTGGTGATATTCCTCTGAGGCTTGTTAGGAACGAAGACCTAATCCCTTGAATCGGATCAGCTTCGCCTTTAGTCACAGATTTCAAATACTTCAGATTCGCACTGAAATCTAAAGTGAACCCAAATGCCGGTCTAAACGACATTGACCCAGTTATGACATCTCCTGAAGATAGCGCTGCTAACTTCTCATCGCCAGATAACTGCCCTGAAGTTCCCTGCAGTGTTTCTGGCTTCAAGACAACGATTGATGCTCGATACCGCTCCCCAAACGAGCTTGGTCCTGTCTCCTTGATCGGCTCACTAACCAACTTGGCTGTTACCGACACTGTCGACCGGCTGCTAACTACTTCTCTGAGTTCTGCAGGTAATAACTTGGAGGCGAAGAAGGCTGTGAACCCTGCAGCCCCAATCCAGACGAATACTGCCAGCCAGCGAAGCCTCAAAGCGTGACCAAGTCCTTGATTCCAGAGAACAGCTTGTCACCAATCCCTGACACGTTTAGCAAGTCATCTTTTGTCTTGAATCCTCCGTTGGCTAAACGCCAATCGATCATCCGTCCTGCTAATGCAGGCCCTACTCCTGGCAGATCCTCCAATTGACTTGCAGTTGCTTGATTCAAAGACAGTAGTTGAGACTGAACTTGGATCCCAGACTGAGTTAAGTTGCTCTGGCTTTGGCTGAGCACCACAATCTGCTCACCATCGGTTAGCCCTCGAGCTAGGTTGATGCTCTGTTGGTTCGCCTTAGGAGTTAATCCTCCAGCTGCCAGGACTGCGTCATAAACTCTTGAACCGGTGTCTAATTGGTAGATACCAGGGCTCTTTACTGAACCGATGATATGAACGAATAGTTTAGGTTTTGTAAGTTCTGCTTTAGATACTTGACTGCTCTTCGCAACTTGAAATTTCTGACTAGGAACAGTTGAAGAGCCAAACACAAAACCAGCAAAGCCAACTACAGCAATCAGAGTAATTGTGGCTTTGCCGGCACGAGGAGTGAATTCTGCGAATAGTGACTTTAGCCAAGGAAACATCCAACAAGGCTAAGAACCAAAGAGATACTCAACTAAGCAAGAAGTGCTGCTTGGTGAAAACTACTGCTTAGTGACGATGTTGATAAGTTTTGGAGCGCGAACGATTACCTTGGCAATCTCTCGACCGTCGATAGCACGTTGAACAGTTGCTGAAGCATCAGCAGCTGCCTGAAGGTCTGCTTCAGTTGCATCAACAGATAGCTCAACCGTGTCTCTCAACTTGCCATCGACCTGAAGAACTGCAGTTAGTGTGCTCTCAACTAATAACGCAGGATCTGCCTCAGGCAATAGAGCTAGAGCAACACCAGGCTTGTGACCTAGCATCTCCCACATCTCTTCTGCCATAAACGGAGAGAACAAAGACAAAGCCTTTGCAACAATTTCAGTTGCTTCTCTAACTGCAGGATCTGCTGGACCAACTGAGCCATCAATAGCTTTACGAACAGCATTAACAAGTTCCATCAACTTGGCCACACCAACATTGAACTTGAAGTTCTCGATGTTAGTTCCGAAATCTCTCAAGAAGGAATGTGTTGCTTTTCTTAGTTCTAGATTCCCCTTGGAGAAATCAACGCCAACTGGAACATCAACATCGTTAGCTAATCTCCAACAACGAGCAAGGAACTTACCTGATCCTGAAGGTGAAACATCAGCCCAGTCAATGTCATCTTCAGGGGGACCTGCAAAAGCCATAGTCAAACGAATTGCATCAGCACCATGCTCATCAAGCTGGTCACCAAGTTTGACTAGGTTTCCACGAGATTTACTCATCGCTGAACCATTCATAAGAACCATTCCCTGGTTCAACAACTTGGTGAATGGTTCTGAGAAATCAACGTAGCCAAGGTCTTGTAAGACCTTGGTGAAGAAGCGTGCATACAACAGGTGCAGAATCGCGTGCGTTACGCCACCAACATACTGATCAACTGGAGCCCACTCGCTAGCTGCTTCTTTACTAAATGCTTCAGTCTCACTGTTAGGAGATAGGTAGCGAAGGAAATACCAAGAAGAGTCAACGAAGGTGTCCATGGTGTCGGTGTCACGCTTAGCTGGCTTAGAACAGTTTGGACATGGAACATTTACCCAGTCTTCTGCTCCTCCTAGCGGAGAAGTTCCCTTAGGCGCTAGATCTAGCCCTTCAGCAGATGGAAGTTCAATTGGAAGTTGATCCTGTGGAACAGGGACTTCACCACAAGACTCACAGTGAATGATTGGGATTGGAGTTCCCCAATATCTTTGTCTTGAAATCAACCAGTCACGCAGTCTGAAGTTCTTAGCAGCTTTACCTCTGCCCTCTGCCTCCAAGATGCCAACCATCTTAGAAATAGCGTCAGCCTTTGATAAACCATTGAGCACACCAGAGTTAGTGAGCACTCCCTCACCAACAGTTGCAATACCGGTTTCAACTGGATCAGCTTCACCTGTTTCGACAACTACTCGAACAGGAAGACCAAGTGCTCTAGCAAAATCTAGATCTCTCTGGTCATGGGCAGGAACTGCCATGATGGCACCGGTTCCATAATCAGCAAGAACATAGTCAGATACCCAGATTGGAATGCTTTCACCGTTAGCAGGGTTGATGGCAAATCTTCCAGTATCAACACCAGTCTTTTCTCTATCTGTTGCAAGACGCTCAATGTCATTGCTCTTCTTCACTTCATCAAGGTAAGCCTGGAACTGCATGCGCACTTCAGCACTAGAACCAGAAACTAATTCAGCAGCCAGATCACTATCGGCAGCAACAACCATAAACGTTGCACCATACAAAGTGTCAGGTCTGGTTGTGTAAACAGTGATTGGTTCAGCTCTACCTTCAACAGCAAAATCAACTTCTGCACCATAACTTCTACCAATCCAGTTACGTTGCATTGAAAGAACCTTAGAAGGCCAGTTACCTTCCAAGGTATCTAGATCATCTAGCAATCTGTCTGCATACTCAGTTACCTTGAAGAACCACTGGGTAAGTGCTTTCTTAGTAACAACAGAATCACAGCGCTCACAAGCTCCACCAACAACCTGTTCATTAGCCAAAACGGTCTGACAGGAAGGACACCAGTTGACCATGGAGTTCTTCCGATATGCCAAACCCTTTTTATAGAACTCTAAGAACAACCACTGGTTCCAGCGATAGTAAATCGGGTCACAGGTTCTGATAATCCTGTCCCAGTCAAAAGAACAGGCGTAACGACGCATAGAGGCTTTGTGAATCTCAATGTTGTCGTAGGTCCAAGCCTTAGGGTCTAGTTTGCGCTTGATGGCAGCATTCTCAGCAGGAAGACCAAAAGCATCCCAACCAATTGGGTGCATAACGTTGTAACCCTTTTGCACCCAGTAACGAGCAATGACATCACCAAGGGCATAAGCCTCAGCATGGCCCATGTGCAGGTCGCCTGAAGGGTAAGGGAACATGTCCAAGACATACTTCTTACGACGGTTATCGTCCTTATTACCTGAAGCAAAGGGACGTAGCTCATCCCAGACCGGTAACCACTTCTCTTGGATAGCGAAGACGTCAGGCCCAGTTGGCTCGTTACGAATCTCGTTCATGATCTCAATTCAGGTAAATACTTAGGTTCTAGGCTACCAAACCAACAAATATCTAGTGTTCAACCCCAAGAGCAGTAAGCAAAGCCTTAGCTTTGAGCTTGGTTTCCAACAACTCAGCCGCAGGATCTGAGTCAATGGTGATTCCCCCACCAATACCAATGGTGGCAACACCATCTATAAAAACAATGGTTCTAATAGTCATCGCCAGATCTGCAGAACCTGTGTACGAGATGTATCCAAAACAACCGGAGTAGATACCTCTAGGGTTTCCTTCTAAACCAGCAAGTATTTCCATGGCACTCTGCTTAGGAGCTCCTGTCATTGATCCTGCTGGAAAAGCAGCCTCAACTGCATCAAAGACACCAAGGCCTGGCTTCAATACTGCAGTGATAGTACTCACTAACTGGTGGACACTGGCATAACTCTCAATGTCAAAGAGTTTGCTAACCACAACATCAGAAGGCTCAGAGACTTTACCTAAATCGTTTCTCATCAGATCAACAATCATTAGGTTCTCAGCTCGCTCCTTCTCATTGTTTCTAAGTTCATCAGCAAGCTGAGCATCTAGAACAGCATCACTAGAGCGTGGTCTAGTTCCCTTAATTGGTTTACTGCTAACTACACCGCTAGCACTAACCCTGAGAAACTGTTCAGGAGAAGAAGAGACAATAGAGACTGCACCTAATTTCAAATAGGAAAGATAAGGAGCAGGGTTTGTATCTCTTAGTCTTAGGTAAACCGCAAAAGGGTCAACATCAGTCTGAATGCTTAGCTGATTTGTTAGACAAAGCTGATAAGCATCTCCCCTAGCAATTGCTTCTTTAGCTTTGCTAATTAGAGCTAAATACTCTTCATCTGAATGAAGTGAAAAGACACTGGAAGAAGAAAGTTCGCTAACAACATTGGCATGACGATAGATCGCACCTTCACCGCCAATGAGAGCAAGCCTCAGAAGCGCTGCATCTCGCCATGAGGAGAACTCAGCTTCGTTTTCAAATACTCCAATAAACCAAGCTGTGAATTTCTCATGATCTAAAACAATAGCTCTATCGACAAGCATGAAGGTTTCAACACCTGCGTAACTAATTGCCCCAACTAAACCAGGTCTGAAATCAAAAGGTAGTTCAACTTCCTCATCAACAAAGGAAGAAAGATCAGCTAACGCTTGCTTGGCATCAGTAACCAACGAGAGAGCAGCACCCATGACACTGAACCGGTTACCGGTGTTGGTATCTCTTTCTAAGAGAAAGGCGTTCTCGTCTTTGGAGTGCAGGGCAATAAAGGCATCAGGCATTGAAACCCGACTAGGCAGAGATGCACTGTATAAACGCATGGTTCCTGCCTTCCTGAGCTATCGCAACTATCTAAGATTAGAGCCATAAGTAAAGATGAAAGAAAGTAAGCCTTGAACCAGACCTTTATCTACAAGCACGGAGAGCTAATTCCCTTTCCTGCCCTAGATACACCTGTACTGGTAGCAGACTCTTTCCTTGTTACAGACGGCAAAGTCAGATCCCTAAACCTGCACCTAGACAGATTCAGACGAGGCATCGAACTCAAGTGCCCAGAGCTAGAACCCCAACTAGACCAGTTCTTCCTAGCCTTCCCAAAAGAACTTAGTGAAACTGGACGCTTATTCCCAAGACTTGAAGTTAGAACCATCAATAACATTCCAACCCTCAGCCTGGTTTCAAGAGAAGCCCCCGCCCAGCTAGGACCAGCCACATTGTGGACTTACCCAGAACCAGATCCAAGACTTGACCTAAGCGTCAAAGGTCCAGAACTAGAACTAGGTCAGCAAATCCGAGAGCAAGCCCAGAAGCACAGTGCTGATGAAGCAGTGCTTCTAACTTCCTACGTGGAGGTAAGCGAAGGAGCCCTATCTTCCCTAGTTTGGTGGCGTGGTGATTTGCTCTGTGCTCCAGGCAATGAGATTCCTTGGCTTGAATCAGTAACCAGAACGGAAATATTCACAGTGGCTAAAAGCCTGAACATACAAACAAGGCTGGAGCATGTCAAACCTGAAGATCTGATCGGCCTAGAGGTTTGGGTGCTCTCCTCCCTGCAAGGAATACGAGTAGTTGAGAACTGGATAGACCTGTCTAGTGATTTCAAGCCTGGTGAACACGTTGACCTTTTCAATAAACGCTTGAGACTGCTGGAAACTCAAATCCACTAGTCGTGGGATGATTATCTAATGAACGAGTTCATCGACTGGCTGAATAACAGCGTGCACAGCTTCGACCCATTCTGGCGCGACGTTATCGCTGGCTTTGCAATCTTCTTAGAAACCAGCCTCTTTATTGGACTGCTAATCCCAGGTGACACCGTAGTTCTTGCAGCAGGTGCAATGGTTAGAGACTGGTTAGATTTCCTCTTTCTCTTCCTTTCGGTAATGGCAGGTTCTTTTGCTGGTGAATCTCTTGGCTTTTATATAGGCAGAGTGTTCGGTAACCGAATCAGATCAAGCAAGCTTGGGCTCAAGATCCCAGAGAAGGTTTGGCACCAAGCTGATGCCTTCGTTGAATCCCGTGGAGGACTTGCAATTGCAATGTCTAGATTCTTACCGGTTCTGCACTCAATAGTCCCTGTTACAGCAGGTATGACCAAGATGACATACAGAACATTTATTACCTGGACTGTTGCTGCCTGTGCTGTCTGGTCAAGTATTTACCTAGGTATTGGTTGGTTTGCCCACGGTGCAACCGATGCGCTAAAGCAATTCAAGTTCGGTGGAGCAATCTTTGCTGGAATCATCTTGGCGTTCCTAATCATCATCACCATCGCTAAGAAGCGACTGGAAAAGTCAGCAGAGGCCATGATCGAAGAATCAGAAGAAGCCAAGGCTAGAGCTAAGAAGCTTCGTGAAGCTGAGATGAAGAGACCTAACCTGTAATGTGTGGCAGAACAGTTGTTGCCAGATCTATCGGTGAACTAGTTACACTCTTTGACATTGACGATGTCATTGGTGAACAACCGGACATTACCTATAACAACCCTCCTTCCCTTCCAGCATCAATCATTGTTGACCGAGTTCTCAAAGAGAACGAGGGAGACCACGCTGGAGAACTGAGAAGACAACTACATGCAGCTAGATGGGGCCTAATTCCTAGAAACTCCCAGGGACCAGCAAACACTCCCCTGCACAACAACGCCAGAATCGAAACAGTACTTCAGAAACCAACCTTCAGAAACGCAGTGCTGAGACAGCACTGCGTAATGCCGGTATCTGGCTATTACGAGTGGCAAATAAAAGAAGATGGCTCTAAGCAGCCCTATTACATCAACGCCGGTGATCAAGGCATGCTTGCTCTAGCGGGTATCTATGACTGGTGGAGAGATCCAACTAAAGCAGATAACGACCCTTCCAGATGGTTACTGTCCTTCTCAATACTTACTAAAGACGCAGCTAAACCTCTTGAGTTCATCCACGAGAGAAACCCAATCCTGCTATCTGAATCAGCTATGGCTGAATGGCTAGACCCTGAAAACCTAGAAGATCCAGAGAATACAACTCAAGATCTATTGAATGAACTATCTAGTGAGTCTGATGATATTGCAGGTCAAGTTGAGTTCTGGGAAGTAAGTAGTGAAGCTGGCAACGTTAGAAATAATGAGCCAAGACTAATAAACAAAATTGACTAAAAGTTTCTTTATTTAGAGGTCAAGCCTGTTTGTGACCCCACTTCTGAGAACCCCACCGAGGTCGGGTGAGTTTAAGTCAAGATAAATGTCGCAAGGACATCCAATGCAACGCCTCAATATCAACATTCGGAAACACTGTTAAACTGAAGACATACCTGAACAATTGGAGTTCAAATGACCAAGAAACTAAGCCTTATCGGAGCACTTCTGTCGCTAGTCGGTGCCTCGCTAATTCCCGCTGGATCAGCTCAGGCAGCTTTTGCACCTTGGTTGCCAGACCCGATTGTTTACACCGTTGGTGACACCGTTTCGTTTGACCTGGGTTGTGGCGAAAACGACGTAACTAATGTTTATTACCAAAATGGTAATTTGCCTGACGGTTTATCCATGAACAATTTAGGGCTAGTAACAGGAGTACCTACTACAACTGGAACATTCACTCTTAGCGGGTATCACTGCTCCTACAACGGTGGTTCTTACGGAGGCTACATACCGTCTGCTTCTGTCACCTTCCAGATCAACCCAGTTCCTACCCCAACTCCAATCCTCGTTGCGCACAGCCTAAACACGGAAGACTGCAGCTTCTATGTCGGAATGTTATTCCCCGTGCTCCCAGATGTCGGAACTGTTTATTCTGAAACCTCAAACCAAGCCGGCACTGTGTTGCACTCTGTGCTTTCTGGCCCATTTGGCGCAAATCAGATGCAGGAAGGTGCCATAACAATTGCTGAGCTTAACAGTCAGGCAACTTCCCCAAACTTTGTTGGTTCACTGACAGGTAGTGAGCCATTCCGCTGTGGAGACACCCTGTCAATTACAGTCGGTTACCAACACGGAGGTGCACCGGTAGCAACACAAACAATTTCGGGATTTGTTGTCGACAAGCCAGCCGACACACCAGTAACTGGAGGTCCGCCGATTCAAAAACTTATAGCTCTAAATAACGATGCCTGCGAATTTAGGGTGATCGCAGCACTGCCAACAGCGCCATTGCCCGGTTCGACCAAAATTACTATAAACAGCTATCATCCAGAAGGTACAGTAGACCAACTTACTTACACAATCGCCGACAATATAGCTAGCGGAATAATGGATTTCACATTCAATCCAACTGACTTATCAAGTGGCCCTTCAATACCAGCTGGAGTTGTTAGCCAGGATTACCGAGTGAGTAGTTCATGGGCTTGTGGAGCAACACTCTACGTCGTTGTCGAGTACCGTGACCTACTGAACAACTACTTCTCGTCCACTTGGGCACCAGAACTGCAGGTGAATGGCTTCGGCATTACGCCAACAAAACCAGAGAATACAACCAACAACAGTTCTGACTTCTCTATTTCCGCTGCTCAATCAAATGTTGGAACTTGTAACATCTCAGTTGTCGCAACTCTTCCAGATGAAGCAAGACCAGTTGCAATTGGAATCACAACTGTTGAAAACACAGATTTCATCTCAGCTGTAATTGTTTATGACTCAGTTTCAGTCAACGGAGTAATAACTGCAAACCTCTCTTTCACCTCTAAGGATGCAATCTTTGCCAACGTCCCAGTGGCTGAAGAAGACAAGATCCTCGAAAGCACACCTGAGTGTTCGGGAACCTTTAGGGCAATCATTGGCTCCCCGGCAGGAATCTTGGCTTCTACAACTTTCACTCTCGGCCAAACCATGCCTACCTGTAACGCAGGTAGCATCTTGGATGAAGAGCAGTACCGCTGCACAGAGGTAGAAAGAGGCTTCTTCACAACAGAACTAAACAGCAGCACTCCGATTGCCTGCCCAGCAGGCATGACTACTGCTACTACTGCTTCTAAGTCTGTAAACGACTGTTACAAGCCGCTAGTTCAAAGCATCGTTGGTCTAAAAGCCCCTAAAGCCCTAAAGTTCAAGGGAACTACTAACCTAGCCATAACCACTAACACCAAAGCTCTAGCATGGTTCAGAGTCGTAGGACCATGTAAAGCCAAGCTAGTTAACGTGGTAACCAAGGTAAAGGGTAAAAAGGTAACCACCAAGATGCTTAGGGTAACCGCAGGAACTAAGGCAGGCATCTGCCTGATAGACCTCACCGCCCCCACCTCAGGCAAATACCTGGACCTAAAGAAAGTAGTTCAGATCAAGGTGTCTAAGACTGGTAAGTAGGATAGGCAGCCCTATTACATCAATGCAGGGGACCAAGGCATGCTTGCTCTTGCAGGCATCTATGACAGGTGGAGAGATCCAACCAAGCTAGAGAATGACCCTTCCAGATGGTTACTCTCCTTTGCAATCTTTACTAAAGACGCAGCAGAGCCTCTAGCTCCTATTCACGAGAGAAACCCAATCCTGCTATCTGAATCTTCAATGACCGAATGGCTGGACCCAGACAACCTTGAAGACCCAGAGAATACAACCCAAGATCTTCTCAACGAACTAGCAGAAGAGTCAGACCAGGTAGCCGCAGTTGTTGAATCTTGGCCAGTAAGCGCTGAAGCCGGAAATGTTCGAAACAACAGCTCATCCCTAATAATCCAGCTATCCCAGTAAACACAGGCTGAAAATGTCGCATTACCACTGGGATTTCACTAGAAATAGCCTGTAAAACGAGTCTTAATAGTCATACGTTCAATCCTAAAGAATCAGGGACACTAGGCTGAGAAACAAAGCCGAGCAAAGGACTAGCCCTGTGATAAAAGCTATCTCTAAGTCACTTCTTTCAATTCTTGGAGTTTCAGCACTCTTGATTGTTTCTCTTCCGAACCAAAGCTCAGAAGCGAGTGTCAGCACATCTACTGCGAGCATAGTTTCAGCAGGCTTGGAATCGAAAGAACAAAAGTTAGCGGAACAGAACGGCCTGCTGTTTAGTCCAGCAAATGTCACCACTTACACTCTTGCCGATGTTGCAAAAAACAACACTAGAACAAGCTGCTGGACGATCTACAAAGATGAGGTTTACAACATAACTTCTTACATCAGCCGTCATCCAGGTGGAGTTAGCGCTATTTCAAAGCTCTGCGGAGTGGATGGCACAACAACTTTCAACAACATGCACGGTGCATCATCATCCCAAGCTAACATCCTTGCTGGTTACAAAATTGGCTCTCTCAGTAAGCCAGCCATTACCTCCTGCGCTGCAGGATACTTCCTCAGCGGCACTCAAGCTAGCTGCACTCCAGCACCGGTAGGTTACTTTGTCACAGCAGAAGCCTCCGCAGCAGGCGCTACGACAGCCACAGCTTGTCCGATCGGCTTTACAACAGCCACTACAGGCTCAATATCGGCCTCTGCTTGCTACAAACCAGCCGAAGCACCAACAGTAACTGCTGTCTCTGCCACATCAGGAAAAAGGGGCCAAGCAATTGACATCGTAGGAACTAACCTTGACGCTGAGTTGGGTAACGCAGTAACCCTGTACACACCAGCAACTTCAAAGCTGCCCGCAATAAGCACACCAGTTACTGTTCTTTCAGTAAATGCTGCCGGAACAAGAATTACTTTGCTATCCCCTTCAGTCACACAAAAGGGTACCTTCCGTATTACTAACTCTCGCGGAACAGCTTCAGCTCCAACTACTTTTTCTGCCAGTACAACCACAACTTCAAAGCCATCAATCACTATGACTGCTTCTGTGGTCAAAGAAGTTGGATCTGAAATTGCATTGAGTGGCACAAACCTAGCCTCAGCTACAGAAATCACTATCGGTAGCGTAAATGCTACTTTCAGCATCGTGACTGCAACAACAGTAGTTATCACTGTCCCTGCAGGGGTTGTGTCAGGTTCAAAGATCAGTGCGACGAACCCAGGTGGCACAACTACTACAAGCAAGTATGTTTATCAGGCTGCAGTAGTAGCAACTGCAACTGCAGCAGCTAAAGTCGGCCAGACTGTGACTATTACAGGTTCAAACTTGAAGGCCTCAAGCATAGTTTTCGGAGGTGACAAAACCGCTAAGCCGGTAATCAACGATGGTGAAACACTTACTGTAGTTGTTCCAACTGGTGCACTAACCGGCCCAATCAAGATCACAACCGGTGCTGGTGTTGTTTACACCTCTTCATTCACTGTGACTCCACCAACCCCGACAGTCACATCATTCACCCCTGCAACAGGTAAGAAGGGTCTAACACTTGTTACCGTCAAGGGAACTAACCTAACCGGCGCAACAGTGACCATTGGATCGACTCCAGTGACACTATCTCCAGGAGCTACCTCAACATCACTGAAGTTCGTAATCCCAGCAGGTGCTACAAGCGGGAAGATTACAGTGACAACAGGTGGTGGGTCAGCAACCTCAGCTAGCACGCTAACTATCAACTAGCAGGCAGCAGATCTAATAGCTCCTAGCCACGAGAGAAACCCCATCCTGCTATCTGAATCTTCAATCACCGAATGGTTAGACCCAGAAAACCTAGAAGACCCAGAGAACACAACTCAAGACTTACTCAATGAGCTAGCTCATGAATCTGATGAGATTGCAGGTCAGGTTGAGTTTTGGCCTGCTGGTGTTGAGGTTGGGAATGTTCGAAACAACAGTTCTAAGTTAGTCGTTCCCTCTTAGAAACTCCAATGCTAAGGTATCTGGCGTCCTGATCTCGAGAAGTAGACTTCTGACATGGCAGAACAAGACGCTTTGACTCAACTTTACCAATTTGTTGAAAGTCGTGACTGGAATCAATTTCACTCAGTAGAAAACCTCTCAAAGAGCATTTCCATCGAGGCTGGAGAACTTCTAGAGCTCTTTCAATGGGGGCAGAATCCTGAACGGGAAAGTTTGATAGAAGAACTAGCTGATGTTCTGACCTATTGCTATTTGCTGGCTCAAAAAATTGGGGTATCTCCTGAAGCGATAATTCTAAGTAAGTTAGAGAAGACTGCTGAAAAGTACCCTATCGCGAAATCCAAAGGGAATAGCACAAAATATGACCGACTTTGAAATAAGAAGATTTAGATTCAATCTTGACGAGATTCAAGTTCAATCTGAACTTGAACCAAAAATAAAGAATTGGCCTGTTGTGTACACCATTTCCGATTCAGCAAGAATATACATAGGTGAATCCACAAGTGCCGTGAAAAGGCTAGGTCAACACAAGAAGAATCCCGCCAAATCGCAGTTGGAAGTCGCACAGGTAATTCTTCACGAGAGATTTAATATTTCGGCTACTAAAGACCTAGAAGCCCGATTGATCAATTACTTCCATGGAGACAACAAGTACAAGGTCCAAAATGAAGCACCCGGACTTCGCGATGCAGCCTATTACGATAAGAGCAACTATTCACTCATCTTTGAGCAAATCTTCGATCAACTTAGATCTCAAGGAATGTTCACAAGAACACTGAAAGAGATTGAAAATGAAAACCTTTTCAAGTTCTCTCCCTTCAAAGCGTTGAATGACGATCAGGCAGTGGCCATAGAGGGCATTCTGGAATCTATTTTTAACCCGGAACGCGGGTCTACAGGAAATGAAATTGTTGTTCAAGGAGGACCAGGTACAGGTAAGACTATTGTCGCTATCTATCTGATGAAACTCCTGATGGACATCGCCTCAAGAGGAGGAGAGGAAGATCTCGATACAGATTCGTTCTTCTTCGAGTTCTTCACACAAGAATTGAGTGAAAAGTTATCTTCTTGGAAAATAGCGATTGTAATTCCACAGCAAGCCTTGCGAGCTACCATACAAAACGCTTTCAAAAACATCACTGGCCTTAGTTCAAAAATGGTTCTGACTCCATGGGAAGTGGCTAGCTCAGAATCTGACTTCGATCTACTTATCGTTGACGAGGTGCACCGCCTCAAGATGCGGGCGAACATGAACACTGCACAACTAAACGGCAAGTTCAGGGACAATAACATCGCCATTTTTGGAGCTGATGATAATAAGTACACGCAACTTGATTGGATAAGAGCGAAGAGTAAGAACCGTATCTTTTTGCTTGATGCAGAGCAAAGTGTGATGCCTCAGGATTTACCCGCAGATGTGGTTTCGAAAGTTGTCTCGGATTCAATTTCTGACCACAACCACTTCAAACTTCTCACTCAAATGAGAGTCAAGGGCGGAGAGGAGTACATCGCGTTTGTTTCTGAATTATTGGCTAATTCCAGCAGTCCTGGCTTAAGGTCATTCCAAGACTACGACTTGAGGTTATTCAACGACATCCGTGAATTCCAAGCGGCAATCGCCGAAAGGGAAAACCAATTTAGGTTATCTCGAATGGTTGCAGGTTACGCCTGGGATTGGAAGTCCAGGAATGACGAAACAGGCCAGGTTAAAGACATTGAGATTGATGGCTTAAGCCTTGTCTGGAACAGGGCTCGCAAAGACTGGGTTTCATCCGAAGGATCGCCCGATGAAGTCGGGTCAATTCATACTGTTCAGGGCTATGACCTCAATTATTGCGGGGTAATCATTGGTAGGGATTTGCAATTTGATCCACTGGATCAGAAGATTATTTTCAGCAGAGAAGACTACAGAGACACTAAAGGCAAAGAGAACAACGTTAAGTTGGGATACTTTCCAACTGACGAAGACTTACTCGTATATGTAAAGCAGATTTACCGAGTACTCCTTACTAGAGGTATTCGAGGTACATACATCTATGTAGTAGACCCAGAGCTAAGGAAATACTTCGCTAAATTCATCCAGAGTGCCTAATTCTCACTTGTTTTAGCCAAATTTGAAATGTCAGACCAAACCTATAAACTCTAATATCCGAACATATGTTCGGATAAAAGTTAGGGTGTTTTATGGGTCGTATAGACGAGGCTGTCGCTGTTTTAGTGGATCAAGAAGGCGCTCCTACCCTATTCAGATGGCGGGAAAAGGATTATCAGGTCAGCTCTAGACCGGTTAGATGGTTTGCTAGGTCTGAATGGTGGGTAGGCGAAAGAGCTCACCGAGGTATCGGTTCTGGGGCTCTAGAAGTTGAGATGTGGCGATTCCTGGCTACCGGTGATG
>CAMDEV010000010.1 GCA_945896925.1 Auritidibacter sp. Marseille-P8566 | reverse complement strand
AAAGTAACCAAATACATGATTGGTTTTGGGCCGACCCTCTTCTCTCGAAAGCGAGGGGATACCGAATACGGAATCAAAGCTATTCCACTTGGTGGATACATCCAGATGATTGGAATGCTTCCACCATCAAGCGCATTCAAAAATGCAAGTTTTAGAAGAACGACCTCAGAAGAAGTTGTAGCTCCCGAAGATGTTGACAAGACCTTCTATCGGTTAGCGCCATGGAAGAAACTAATCATCATGTTCGGCGGACCTTTCGCCAACCTACTCATTGCACTTGTTCTTTCTATTGTTCTTCTGAGCGGGTTTGGTCAGTACGGAAGAACTACCTCCATTCAAGGCGTGGTTCAATGTGTTCCAACTGAAGCCAACCCAAACTGTGATCAGGTTGGTGAGCCATCGCCTTCAGTCGTTGCCGGATTGAAGGCAGACGATCAAATAGTGGGGCTAAACGGAACAAAGGTTTCAAGCTGGGCCGAGATCGAGACAATCATGTCTGAAAATGTGAACAAGGACATCCCAATCACAGTTCTGCGATCCGGTGTTGAGCAAGACCTAACCATAAAGCCAATTGAGATGACACTCAGTGGCGTCACGAAGGTTTATCTCGGTGTTTATCTTAAAGTTGAGAAGTTCAAAGTAAGCCCAGCCGCGGCAGTTCAAGAACTCGGAAATATGTTGGTCTCAACTGCGCAAATGATTGTGCAACTCCCAGTCCAGGCGATCAACGCAGTAGCGGAAATAAACCCAAGTGTTGAGCGCGACCAAAACGGTGCAATCTCTATTGTTGGCTTAGGTCAGTTCTCTGGCGATATTGCGTCGAACTCAGAGATCAGTCTTGAGGATAAATTTGCTTCTCAGTTAGCGATGCTTATGTCTTTGAACGTGGCTCTCTTTGTATTCAACATGATTCCGCTTGTTCCTCTTGATGGCGGACACATTGCAGCAGGCCTATACGAATGGGCTAAACGAGGAATTTGGCGCTTACGGGGGAAGAAGCTTGAGCAGCCTGTCGATACCAGCAAGATGATGCCGGTAGCCTTTTTCGTGGCTGGACTGCTCCTATTACTCAGCGTTGTCCTTATTGTGCGAGATGTCGTAAATCCGCTCCAGTTCTAGGCGGTTGGCCTTGAAATAGGGCTTGGCATTTAGACTTGTATCACCTATTGAACTGAGAAAGTAGTTATCTAAAGTGCCAGCGATCAACCTTGGGCTTCCAAATACACCTCCAGTGCTAACTCCACGACGCAAGACCAGACAAATCATGGTTGGAAACGTGGCTGTTGGAGGAGACGCACCTGTCTCAGTCCAGTCAATGACTACAACTCCAACAACCGATATCAATGCCACTTTGCAGCAAATCGCAGAATTGACTGCATCTGGTTGTGACATTGTCCGTGTGGCTTGCCCATCTCAGGATGACGCAGATGTTCTAAGAATCATTGCTAAGAAGTCTCAGATTCCTGTTATCGCAGACATTCACTTCCAGCCGAAGTATGTTTTTCAGGCAATCGAAGCCGGCTGTGGTGCTGTCCGAGTCAACCCAGGAAACATCAGACAATTCGATGACAAGGTCGGCGAGATTGCCAAGGCTGCAAAGGATGCTGGAGTTTCAATCCGAATTGGAGTTAACGCGGGTTCTCTTGATCCTCGTCTTCTACAGAAGTATGGAAAGCCAACCGCTGAAGCTTTGGTTGAATCAGCTGTTTGGGAAGCATCTTTGTTTGAAGAGCACGACTTCCACGACTTCAAGATCTCTGTTAAGCACAACGACCCTGTAGTAATGGTTCGTGCTTATGAGCTACTTGCTGAAAGAGGAGATTGGCCACTTCACCTTGGTGTTACTGAGGCAGGTCCTGCATTCCAAGGAACAATCAAGTCTTCTGTTGCTTTTGGTGCGCTATTGAGCAAGGGAATAGGTGACACAATTCGTGTTTCACTTTCTGCTCCTCCGGTAGAAGAAATCAAGGTGGGGTCAAAGATCCTTGAATCTCTGAATCTTCGTCCACGTAAGTTTGAAATAGTTTCATGTCCTTCATGTGGACGTGCTCAGGTAGATGTTTACAAACTTGCTGAAGATGTCACTGCTGGATTAGAGCACATGACAGTTCCTCTTCGTGTTGCTGTAATGGGTTGTGTTGTAAATGGTCCTGGTGAAGCTCGTGAAGCAGATCTTGGAGTTGCTTCTGGAAACGGTAAGGGTCAGATTTTTGTGAAGGGTGAAGTTATCAAGACTGTCCCTGAGAGCGAAATTGTTGCAACTCTAATCGAGGAAGCGAATCGTTTGGCAGCAGAGATGGATCCAGCTTTAGTTGGTTCTCCACAAGTTGTCGTTGCAAAGAAAGACTAATTATGTTGCTTCGTATGTCGCAGTTATTCCTGCGCACTCTTCGTGAAGACCCAGCAGAAGCTGAAGTAGATAGCCACAAACTACTAGTGCGCGCTGGATACATCCGTCGAGCAGCTCCCGGAATCTATACCTGGTTGCCACTTGGGCTAGCAGTTAAAGCAAGGGTCGAACAAGTTGTTCGCGAAGAAATGAATCGTGCTGGAGCACAAGAAGTTTTCTTCCCAGCATTGCTGCCTAGAGAACCTTTTGAAACCACCGGTCGCTGGACTGAGTACGGCGATAACCTATTCCGACTGCAAGATCGCAAGAAGGCAGATTATCTTCTAGCTCCAACCCACGAAGAGATGTTCACACTCTTAGTAAAAGACCTTTACTCAAGTTACAAAGATCTTCCTTTGACCCTGTATCAAATCCAGAACAAGTATCGCGATGAAGCACGTCCTCGCGCAGGACTACTTCGTGGCCGCGAGTTTGTAATGAAGGACGCATACTCTTTCGATGTGACTGATGAAGGTTTAGTTGCTTCTTATCAAGCTCAGCGCGATGCATACGAACGAATCTTTACTCGCCTTGGTATTGAGTTTGTGATTGTCAAAGCAGATGCTGGCGCTATGGGTGGTTCTGCAAGCGAAGAGTTCTTGTCACCTTCACCAATTGGAGAAGACACTTTCGTTCGTTCGGCTGGCGGATATGCTGCGAACGTTGAAGCTGTAACAATATCTGCTCCAGCTGAACTTAGCGTTGATGGTTTGCCGGCAGCCGTTACTCATGAAACCCCGGGCACTAAAACTATTGATTCCGTAGTCACATTCGCAAACACTTCTTTAGGAATGTCAGAGATAACAGCGGCTCACACATTGAAGCACATTGTCCTTGCTTTGACTGATGGTAATCACAAGCGTTCACTTGTTGTGGTCGGTTTGCCGGGCGACAGAGAGATGGAAGCGAAGAGAGCAGAAGTTGCCTTCCCTGGTTTTGAAGTTGAGCCTGCCACTGATGAGGACTTTGCTAAGAACCCTGGAATAGTTAAGGGTTTCATTGGGCCAGTAAAGAATGGTGTTCAGTTCCTAGGTGAGAAAGCTGAATCAAAGATTCGCTATCTACTTGACCCTCGAGTGGTCAAGGGAACCGCTTGGGTTGCTGGCGCTAATCAAAGGGACAAGCACACTTTCAATTTGGTAGTCGGAAGAGACTTCGAAGCCGATGGTGTTGCAGACATCGCTGAAATTCGAGCAGGCGATCCAGCTCCTGATGGCAGTGGACCTCTTGAGCTAGCTCGAGGTATCGAAATTGGACACGTCTTCCAACTTGGGCGCAAGTATGCGCAGGCACTTGACCTAAAGGTTTTGGACGAAAACGGAAAGCTCGTCACAGTGACCATGGGTTCCTACGGTATTGGTGTGACGAGAATTATTGCTGTTCTAGCTGAGGCAAACAACGATGAAAAGGGACTGATCTGGCCCGAGACCGTTGCTCCTGCAGATATTCACGTCGTTGCAGCTGGAAAGGACGAGATTGTTTTTGAAACAGCCGAGCGTTTGGCAAAGGAATTGGAAGCCGCAGGCAAGTCTGTGTTGCTAGATGACCGCCTAAAGGTAAGCCCTGGAGTGAAGTTCAGTGACGCTGAACTTCTAGGTATTCCTCACATCATCATCGTTGGCCGAGGCCTAGAAAACGGTGAAGTGGACCTATGGGATAGACGCTCTGGCGAGAGACGCTCAGTCAAGGTAGAATTAGCGGTGACCGAGTCGGTCTAGAGCCAAAAGTTCTAGTCGCTCGCATAACTTACTAGCGGCCAGGAGGCGTCTCATGGATATCGATTTGAATGCTCTACGACTTGTTGAGCGTGACCGAGAAATCCCTTTTGCCGAACTAGTCGAAATCATTGAAGCAGCCATCGTTGCCGCATATAACAAGAGCGTAGGTCACAACGACTCTGCTCGCGCAGTCCTAGACCAGAAGACCGGCAAGGTCGCGATTATGGTTCCAGATACCGAAGAGCGCGACGAGCAAGGAAAACTCCTTACTGAAACTTCTGATGGTGGGAAGATTCCAGAAGTCGAAAAGACTCCAGATAACTTTGGTCGTATTGCTGCAGCTGCAGCTAAGCAGGTCATCGCTCAAAGAATTCGTGGTCTAACCGACGAAGGTCTATACGGTGAATACAAAGCCAAGGTTGAGGATATCGTTGCTGGTGAAATCCAACAGGGACCTCGCCCATACATGGTCTACGTAAAGATCGGCGATGTTGAAGCAATCTTGCCTCCAGAAGAGCAGGTGCCAGGTGAAGACTATTCACATGGTAAGAGAATGCGTTTCTACGTAACCAAGGTAGATAAGAATGTTCGAGGCCAGGTTCAGATAAACGTGTCCCGTACCCACCCAAGCTTGATTAGAAAGCTCTTTGCTCTAGAGGTGCCGGAGATCGCTAATGGTCAGGTTGAAATCGTTCAGGTTGCTAGAGAAGCAGGCCAGCGAACCAAGATTGCAGTTAGAACCTCAGTTCCTGGCCTAAACGCCAAGGGGGCTTGTATTGGTGAACTGGGCCAGCGAGTCAGAGCCGTTACTGCAGAACTTAACGAAGAGAAGATTGACATCGTTGATTACTCAGAAGATATCTCTAAGTTTGTCGCTCAAGCACTATCTCCAGCCAAGGTTTCAGCTGCCTTTATCGTGAACGAAAAGGACGCTCCTAAGGACGAAAGACCTAAGGTTCGTGTCCTAGTCCCTGAATACCAGCTGTCATTGGCGATCGGTAAAGAAGGCCAAAACTCCCGTCTTGCAAGCAAACTAACTGGCGCAAAAATCGACATCATGTCTGATGACATGGGGGATGACGAATAAAAGCCCACTTTTGACGGTTGTCATAAGGCTAGGGCTTTCTAGGGTGCAGGCATTAGAATGAATCCAGTTAGAACTTGCGTTGGCTGTCGTCAACATGGCAATCGAGCAGATTTATTGCGATTGGTCAGTATTCAGGGTTTATTGAGTATCGATTCCGCTAAGAGCCTGCCAGGTCGCGGTGTTTGGCTCCATAAAAGTCCAAGTTGTTTAGCAACTGCCTTAGAACGCAGTGCATTCAGCAGGGCTTTGAAGGTAAAAGTGCAGTTACCAACGCAACTAAGTGATCTAACCAAATTTATAGAACAGGCCGAAGAGATGTTAGAAAACTAATGAGAACCTCGAAATGAGAACCTCAAAGCACTAAAGCCTGCCCTGACTGGGTAGGCCCCAGACAGGAGAAACTAAGTGGCGCTACCACGCGTATACGACATTGCTAAAGAGCTCGGAATTGAAACTGCCGAAGCCTTAGCCAAATTAAAAGAATTAGGCGAGTACGTAAAGAGCGGTTCGTCAACCATTGCACCGCCGGTTGCTAACAAGCTACGTGCTGCATATCCAAACGCTAATCCGAAGGCGGAAGAGCCTAAGGCTGAGAAGCCAACCAAGGCAAAGGCTGCTAAAGCTGAAACAACTGAGCCTGTAGCTGAAGACAAGCCTGAGGTAAGCGCTAAGCCGGTCGATCCGACTGCAATACCTGAAGCTAAGCCAGAGACTCCAGCTTCACCTGCTGCAACACCTGGTATTCCTCGTCCAGGTAATAATCCTTTTGCTGCCAACCAGGGCATGGGCATCCCACGTCCAATGGCAAGACCGGGTAATAACCCATTTGCTTCTAACCAAGGTATGGGCCGTCCTGGTCAACCAGGTACTCGTCCAGGTGGACCTCGCCCTGCTGGTGCCGGTGGCCCTTCAGCTCGACCAGGTGGACCTCGTCCTGCTGGAACAGGTAGACCGCCAGGAACGGGTGCACCTCGTCCAGCTGGTGCTGGTGCTCCAACTGGAGCTCCTGGCTTCGGCGGTCCTGGTGGTAGACCAGGTGCTGGTGGTCGTGGTCGTGGCGGTGGAGCCGCTGGTGCATTCGGTAAGGGTGGATCAAGAAATGCTTCTAAGGCTAGAAAGTCAAAGAGAGCGAAACGCGAAGAATTCGAACTACGTTCAGCCCCTAGCCTCGGTGGAGCAGTTGTCCCACGCGGTGATGGCAACACAGTTATTCGTCTGCGTCGAGGTGCATCAATTCAAGACTTCGCAGACAAGATTGATGCAAATGCTGGTCAGCTGATCACCGTGCTGTTTGCACTTGGTCAGATGGCAACCGCAACAGCATCTTTGGACGAAGACACTTTCCAAATCCTCGGTGTGGAACTTGGCTACAAAATTGAAATCGTTTCACCTGAAGATGAAGAGAAGGAACTCTTTGATTCATTTGGTTTGGATATCTCAACTGAGTATGAAGAAGACGAAGATGAGATGGAATACCGTGCTCCTGTTGTCACAGTGATGGGTCACGTTGACCACGGTAAGACCAGATTGCTTGACAAGATTCGTAATTCGAATGTTCAAGGTGGCGAAGCTGGTGGAATCACTCAGCACATCGGTGCTTACCAAGTTCACACCAACCACGAAGGTATTGACAGAGCAATTACCTTTATCGATACACCTGGTCACGAAGCGTTCACCGCTATGCGTGCTCGTGGTGCTCAGGTAACTGACATTGCAATTCTTGTTGTTGCTGCTGATGACGGTGTTATGCCTCAGACAATTGAAGCGTTGAACCACGCTCAGTCTGCTGGCGTTCCAATTGTTGTTGCAGTTAACAAGGTTGATAAAGAAGGTGCTAACCCTGCCAAGATTCGTCAGCAGCTAACCGAGTTCAACTTGGTTGCTGAAGAATATGGTGGAGACGTCATGTTCGTTGATGTGTCTGCTCTAACCGGTGCAGGTATTCAGCAGCTTCTCGATGCAGTGCTACTAACCGCAGATGCTGCTCTTGACCTAAGAGCTAACCCTCACCGCGATGCTCGTGGTGTTGCGATCGAAGCAAACCTAGATAAGGGCCGAGGATCAGTTGCAACTGTTCTGATTCAGTCTGGAACTCTTCGTGTTGGTGATTCTATTGTTGCCGGTGCCGCGCACGGCCGTGTTCGTGCGATGTTCGATGAGAACGGAGCTGCTGTTGAAGCAGCAGAACCATCACGTCCAGTCCAGGTACTAGGTCTGCAGTCAGTTCCTCGCGCAGGTGACACTTTCGTTGTTACCGAGGATGAGAGACAGTCAAGACAGATCGCCGAGAAGCGTGAAGCTGCTGACCGTAACGCACTTCTTGCTAAGACTCGTAAGCGCGTCAGCCTCGAAGACTTCACCAAAGCGCTTGAAGATGGCAAGGTTGAAGCTCTCAACTTGGTCATCAAGGGTGACGTTTCTGGTGCAGTTGAAGCTCTTGAAGATGCATTGTTGAAGATTGAAGTTGATGATTCAGTTCAGCTTCGAATCATCCACCGTGGTGTTGGAGCTATTACTGAGAGCGATGTGAACCTAGCAAGTGTTGACAGCGCAATCATCATCGGATTCAACGTCAAGCCTGATAACAAGGCTAGAGAACGTGCAGACCGCGAAGGTGTTGAGATCCGTCAATACAGCGTTATATATGCAGCTCTTGAAGACATTGAGAAGTCCCTAAAGGGCATGCTCAAGCCTGAATACGAAGAGGCTCAACTAGGAACTGCTGAAGTTCGAGAGATCTTCAAGTCTTCTAAGGTCGGCACAATTGCTGGTTCGATTGTTCGCTCTGGTTCTATCAAGCGCAACTCTTTGGCTCGTATCTCAAGAGGCGGAACAATGCTTGCCGAGAACCTGAAGATCGAATCTTTGAAGCGATTCAAGGACGATGCTAACGAAGTCAAGACAGACTTTGAGTGTGGTATCGGTCTCGCTGGTTTCAACGAAATTGAACTTGGAGATATCATCGAGACCTACGAGATGCGTGAGAAGCCGAGAGTCTAATGGTTGATGCAGCGCGGGCTAGACGTCTTGCAGAGCGAATCAAAGTTCTAACTGCAGATGCACTTGAGAAGGTAGTTAAAGATCCAGATCTAGGGTTTGTCACAATCACTGATGTGAGAGTGACCCCTGATCTGTCACACGCCAAGATCTTCTACACCTTCTTTGGTGATGCCGCAGCGAGAGCTAAAAGTAATGATGTAATCGAAAGACATCGCGGGAAAATTCGCGGTGAAATCGGTAGACAGCTTTCGATTCGCCTAACTCCAACTATCGAATTCATTTCTGATGAGGTTCCTGAAACTGCAGCGCACATGAACGATCTTTTAGCACAGGCAAGAGCAAGGGATGCAGAACTTGCCAAGCTTGCTAAAGATGCAGAGTTTGCTGCAGGGGAGAACCCATACAAAGAACCTAAAGTTATCGACGAAGAGAACGAGTAAAGCTTGGCGACTCCCGGATTGTTGCTCGTTGATAAGCCTGAGGGAATCACCAGCCACGATGTGGTTAGTCGAGTTAGAAAATTACTTGGAACAAGAAAAGTTGGTCACGCAGGAACACTAGATCCAATGGCAACAGGTCTACTAGTTCTAGGTATTGAATCTGGAACAAAACTTCTAACCTTCATTGTCGGTAAAGATAAAACATACGAAGCTACCATTCGCCTAGGCTCATCGACAGTTACTGATGACCGTGAGGGTGATGTTCTAAAGACTGCAACCTCTGCCCAAATAGGAAATGTTTCCAAAGAAGCAATACTTTCGGGTATCGCCAAACTAACTGGAGAGATTAAGCAAAAACCTTCAGCGGTTTCAGCAATCAAAGTTGATGGCGAAAGAGCTTATGCGAGAGTGCGAGCCGGGGAAGAAGTTGATCTACCGAGTAGAGAAGTGACAGTCTCTAAATTTGAAGTTATTGGAGAGATCAGATTCGAAAACGAATACATCGAGTTCGATGTGGTTGTTGATTGTTCAAGCGGAACTTACATTAGAGCTTTGGCTCGAGATCTTGGCAACGATTTAGGAATTGGCGGTCACCTAACTGCACTGAGGAGAACACGAATAGGCGAGTTTGATCTTGCAACAGCTTTTGACTTCTCTGACGGCTCGCCATTGACAATCATTGACTTAGCTGAAGCAGCCCAGACATCGTTGCCTTTCAGAGAGATTTCCACCCAAGAGGAAATCGACCTTCGATTTGGTAAGAGGATATCCGGGGCTGCTGATAGGCCAACTGCAGTGCTTGCCTCAGGTGAGTTGGTGGCTGTGGTTGAACCGGCAGACCCAAACAGCTTGAAGTCGCTAGTGGTATTTAGCAAGGGGGAGTCGAATGTTTGAGTGGGCTTACCTTGCTCAGGTTTCTCTAGCCTTAGCCGTTGCTTTGTACTGCATCATCCTAGGACTTATCAACCGACCTCCTTCCTGGTGGTCGGTTGGGGCAGTTGCCCTAGTCGAGGGATTCCTGCTGGTTCAACTGGCAGTCACCATAGCTTTGGTGGCCTCCGGTAACCAGGCAAAAGGGGATACCGTCGAATTCTTCGGGTATATCCTGACCGCTTTGATAGTCCCTCCTGCAGCTGTCGGCTGGGCTATTGTCGACCGAAGCCGCTGGTCAACTGTAGTTTTGGGGGTTTCAGGGCTGACTGTGGCCATAATGCTGGTGCGAATGTGGCAAATCTGGACTGGATTAAGGTTCGGATCTGCCTAACTAGTTAACCTTCCGTTAACCGACACTATAACTTTCGGTAAGTCTTTATGGGCACACTTTGACTTATGAGCGAATCCTCTGTAACTAAACCTGCGCCAGTGAGACGTAAGTTGTCCGCTGGCCCATTGAGCACAGGGGACAAGTTGTTCTTTGGAACAGCTTCAATTGCAGCAAACTTTGCATTTGTGCTGGTCGCCACAATTCTCATATTCCTTTTGATTCAAGCTCTCCCTGCTCTTTCTTCGCAGGGTTTACCATTTATTTTCGGGACAGAGTGGAATAACGCAAAAGATCCAATAGTGATGCAAATTGGTCCTATGATTTGGGGCTCTTTACTCATTGGCGCTCTTGGGGTTGTTTTTGCTACTCCGTTGGCAGTCTCCTTGGCCTATCTGATTGTATTCATGCTGCCTGATCGTTCATCCAAGGCTGCCGCTAGCTTGGTGGATCTCTTGGCTGCTCTTCCTTCAGTAATTCTCGGATTGTGGGGGCTGTTGGTATTTACCCCAGTGGCGGCCCAGTGGTCATCTATCTTGAATAGTAATTTGGGGTGGATCCCTTTATTTCAGGTGAGTACCGTTGACAATGGATTTCTTGGTTCCCCATTCATCGCAGGCTGGATTGTCGCAATCATGATTGTGCCGATTATCACAAGCATCACAAGAGAAGTATTCAGTCAGCTTGATAGAGATTTGATCAATGGTGCACTGGCTTTGGGTGGAAGTAGGCTTTCTACTTTCCGCAGAGTGATTTTTCCAACTTCCTCAGGTGCGGTTGTCGGCGGAGTTTTACTCGGGCTTGGGCGTGCATTAGGTGAAACCGTAGCCATTTTCTATGTTCTTCAACTTAGCTTTGATTTCAACTGGGGTCAAATACTAGAACCTAAAGGTGGAGCTGTTGCCTCAATGATTTTGTCCAAATTCGGAGAGGCAAGTCAAGCAGAGGTTTCTGGACTTATTGCCGCCGGTCTCGTCTTATTTATCCTTACGCTTTGCATAAACTTCGTAGCTAGCGTTATAGTCAACCGAGCTCAGCCTTGGAGGAAAGACTAATGAGTTTTGCTCCAAGACCGTCAGTTCAACCCTGGGCCAGAGTCAATAAGTCAAGAAGATATCAAATCTTCTTGGCTAGCGTATTACCCCTCACAGTGACAGCTCTAATCATGGTTTTTTCGGGCCTAGATCAAAATTTGGCTCTCGTGGGTGTGTTTCTGCCGCTTCAACTTGTGGCAGCAAGTTTGGTCGGACATCTAGCATTCGGGCGAAGAGGGGTTGGCGATTCACTTCTTATTGTGCTGGTGGTCTTTCTATCAACGTTTGTTCTCGTTCTTTTAGTTTCGGTTTTAGTGTCTCTGGCTTCTCAGGGAGCTAAGGCTTTTTCTTGGACATTTCTCTCACAAAACAACATCTACGTATCGAATACAACCTCACTGGACTATGGAGGGGTTGGCCACGCGATGATTGGCACATTGATGATTGTGGGTCTAACTACCGTAGTTACGGTCCCCCTAGGACTAGCAATGGCTGTCTATTTGACACAGTCAACATCGAGGACCAAAGGCTTGGTTAGGACACTTACCCAGGCGATTAGCGGTTTACCTTCAGTTGTAGCGGGGTTATTCATAATGTCTCTTGCACTAACTTTGGGTTGGGAGAGAAGCGGACTATTAGGTTCGATGGCGCTACTGCCTCTGATGCTTCCCACAGTAGCTCGTGTTGCTGAAGAAGCGCTGCGCTTGGTTCCAGTTGATCTGAGATATGCTGCGTTGGCGCTCGGAGCTCCGAATTACAGAGCGTTCTTCCAGGTAGTACTTCCAGCGGCAAAATCCGGTTTAGTGACAGCAATTTTGCTTGGGGTTGCGAGAATCATTGGTGAGACAGCACCATTGCTACTAACGGTGCCAATCAATAACGGAACTTCACTGAACATATTCTCGGGAAACATGATGACGCTGCCTGCTTACATTTATGGCTATTTGGCTTCAGTGTTTGAGACAAGTCAGAATCGTGCTTGGGGGGGCGCACTAGTGCTCATGATTTTGGTCGGGTTGCTGTTCGGCGCAACTCGGTTGCTGTCAAGACCAAAGTCTCTCAAATCCAAACCAATCAAACAGAAAGCAAGCAAATGAACAGCTCGATAAAAGCATCGACACTTAGTTCTGAAAACGTAAGCGTCTGGTTCGGTCAACGACAGGTTCTTAGTGACGTCAACTTGGTGTTCCCTGCTAATAAAGTGACAGCTCTTATCGGGCCATCTGGCTGTGGTAAGTCAACCTTTATCAGAACTCTTAATCGCATGCATGAACTCATCCCTGGTGCAGGCCTAGCCGGTTCTGTTTATTTGGATGGTGAGGACATATATGGACAAGACTTTGACGCCGTTTCTGTGAGAATCAAGATTGGTATGGTTTTCCAGAAACCAAACCCATTCCCAACAATGACTATCAGGGACAATATTCTTAGTGGGTTGCGACTTAGCGGCAGAAAAGCAGAAAATGCGGACGAGGTTGTAGAAAATTCTCTTAAAAGAGCTTCAATCTGGAACGAAGTAAAGGACAGGCTAAACGATCAAGCAATTTCGCTGTCTGGTGGACAGCAACAACGTCTCTGTATTGCCCGCTCTCTGGCTATGAACCCTCAAGTATTGTTGTTGGACGAGCCTTGTTCAGCCCTAGACCCAGGCTCAACTCGCAGAATTGAAGAAACTATCAAGGAACTTAGCTCCAGCATGACAATCGTGATCGTGACTCACAACATGCAGCAAGCCCAGCGAGTTTCCGATCAAACCGCATTCTTCTTGGCAGATGACAACACACCAGGAGGAGTAGTGGAATTTGGGGCCACAGAGCAGGTCTTCAGTGGTCCGATTGACCAGAGAACAAACGACTATGTAAATGGGCATTTCGGCTAATAATTTAGTTACCTAAAGTTCACCTTACCTTAGTCAAAACGCTAACAAATTCATACTGTCAGTTACTTCAAAGATGTAAAAATCGAGACATCGAACAATCGATAAACTAAAAAACAAGGAGAAAAATGTTCAAGAAGATCGTTTCTGTCGTGGCTTCAGCTGCGGTAGTTGCTGGTGTGCTTCTAGCCGCACCGGCTCAGGCTGCAGGTCAGTCAATCAATGGCTCAGGCTCGTCATTCGCTAACAACGCTATGCAGGCTTGTGTAGCGGCATACAGCACAAACGAAGTCACTTATACCTCAACCGGTTCAGGTACCGGTAGAAGCCAGTTCGCTGCGGGTACAACCAAGTTCGGTGCATCCGACTCCGTATACAAATCAGGTTACCCTACAGTAAACTACACAACCGTCCCGCTTTTCGGTGGACCGGTTGCTTTCGTTTACACAGCTGCTGGAGTTTCAGATGGCTTGAACCTAACAGCTCAGAACATTTCTGACATTTTCCGCGGTGAAATCACACGTTGGGATGACTCACGCATCAAGGCGAACAACACCAAGATCAAGCTTCCAAAGAAGACCATCAAGGTTTTGTACCGTTCAGGTTCATCGGGTACTAGCGAGAACATCTCTGACTATCTAGCGCAGAACCTGCCTGGACAGGGCTGGACGAAGAGCGGAACTTGGGCAACAGCAACCGGCATGACAACCCCAAAGGGAACCGGCTTCCCAACTTCAGGCGACCTTGTAACAGCAATTGAAGACTCATTGAACGCATTCTCGTACTTTGACCTTTCAGATGCAAACACTGCTGACGTTTCTATTGCTAAATTGAAGAACGCCGCAGGAGCATTCGTAGCTCCTACTGCATCAGCTGCAGCTAAGTTCCTAAACGCTCAGACTTGGGTAACAAATGGAACAGATGCAACCAACGGAACTGTTACAATCGACTTCACAAAGTCTGTATCTGGCGCTTACCAGTTGTCTATCTTGGTATACGGTCTTGCACCGCGTTTCGTTCCAACTGCAACAAACAAGGTGAGCACCGACGCAGTTAAGCTAGCGGTTGGGGACTTCTTCAAGTATGTAGTTTCAAGCTGTATCCCAGCTAAAGCTGCTTCTCTTGGTTACGTACCTCTAGGTGGAAAGCTCAAGACTAACGCTCTAAACCAGATCAAGTTAATCGGCTAGTAAAAAACGATTAGTGGTAGCGCGGTTGAGAGCAGTCTCAACCGCGCTATCTTTCTTCTATAAGCATTCACAAGTCAATCCAGGATTAGGGAAATGAAGAGTACACGACTTTTTGCAACCATAGCGATAGCAGCCTCTGCGACCATAGGGCTGACAGCTTGCGATCCTCCAATGCCACCTGAAGTCCAAGCTGCTGTGGCTGAAATGTCGTACACATGTGTAGATGGCAACATCGTTGTCAGCTCTCCAGAGAACATGTATGACGTTGTCTGGGGTTGGTCTGATGGTCTTGCTTACTCTTGTGTTGACCCAGAACCTGTTATGACCTTCGAGGCCACTACTGACACAACGGTCTCTGCGGATTCAGAAATCTCTTCTTACCCATCGACATGTTCTGCCAAACAGACTGTTCCTGTTGCTGTTGACGCAGGAGTTCTAGTCTTCAATCTTCCAGAAGTCGGAAGTCTGAACGTATCGGCTCAAAACATGGCTGGCATCCTAAGTGGTTCAATTACTAA
Source organism: Auritidibacter sp. Marseille-P8566 (assembly GCA_945896925.1). Classification (GTDB taxonomy): domain Bacteria; phylum Actinomycetota; class Actinomycetes; order Actinomycetales; family Microbacteriaceae; genus Rhodoluna. The sequence goes on along the minus strand of CAMDEV010000010.1, from coordinate 6,591 downwards.
CTGGTCTCAACTAGCTAGCGATAACCCTGGTTATGAATTACCTAACCTTCCAATCGCTGTATTCCCGGAAGCGGACACCATCGCGCTGAAAGCGGTTGTGGACTTCTTGGAACTATCAAGTTCCGCATCTGACAAGGAACTAATTGTTGAAGGAGTGCCGACACCAAACATTGATCAATACGGTTTGTTGGAGTATGGTCAGGTTGCCGTTGTGCCTTACAGCTACTCGGTAAGCCTCGGTCTCTACCCAGCTGCTATCTTCCTTGAACTGGATGAAGAAAGCGGCGAGCCTTCGGTTGCGGTTCCTGACCTTGAAGGTATCCAGTCTGGTGCTAGCCAGTTTGCGATAACTAAAACAGACTCAGGTATTTCAGTCAAGGTTGACCCTCGCATCACTCCTTCAGCGGCATCTGGTTTCGTAGCTCCAAATCCTTATCAGGCTGTCTATCCGGTGAACTACTACACCTGTAACAGCGACACATTGGTGCCTCGTGCAGTTGGAAAATTCATTCTTCGACTGGACCAACAAGGTTCACTCGGTGGATACAACTACGCACCTCTAGCTGAGAACATTAGAATCGAATCTTTGTTCAGCATCAGCAAGGGCTTGCCAACCCCAACACCTACCCCAACCGAATAGCAGGTTAGGCTTGACGCTATGAGTTCTAAGCGTCCAGAGCGTGGCATCGGAAATTTGGTAGTTGCCGTTTACGGAGTTTTTGCACTGTCAGCAACCGTAAGAGCTTCCTACCAGCTAATCCGTAGATATGAAGAAGCTCCACTTGCGTATTGGCTAAGTCTCTTCTCTGCCTTGGTTTATGTAGTTGCCACAATCGCACTGGCCAGAAACAAAGTCGTGCTTGCTAAGTACACATTGGTCTTTGAATTGGCTGGTGTGCTTGCCATCGGTCTTTTGAGCGTGCTAGTGCCTAGCCTCTTCGCACACCCAACCGTCTGGTCCTTCTTTGGAATGGGCTATGGGTTTATACCTTTGCTCTTGCCAATCTTCGGCCTCTGGTGGATTTCGGGTAGGAAGAGTTCAATCAAGTGATCAGTGTTACCAGTATTGATGCATTTCCAGCTGAACTCGGCTCAACTGTGGTTACCATCGGAAAATTTGATGGCATTCACCTAGGTCATCAAGCACTCATTGCTGAAACAGTAAACATTGCAGAAGAACACATGCTTGTTCCTGCTCTGGTCACATTCGATAAGCACCCAGGGTCTTACCTAAATCCAAAGACCTCCCCATTGCCTCTAATTGGGTTAACTCAAAAGGCAGAGCTTTTAGAGGAGTCCGGAATCGAGTTGCTAGTCACGTTATCTTTCGATGAGGCTTTGGCTGGTTTAAGTGCTCGAGAGTTTGTCGAACAGATACTGGTTCAAGGTCTTAAAGCGAAGGCTTTAGTAGTCGGTGAAGACTTCAAGTTTGGTTCTGGCCAAGAAGGGGATGTGAACACACTCCGTGAACTTGGGTTGGAACTAGGTTTCACAGTTTTGCTTGTGCCGAGTGTTGAGGTTGATGGAGTTCGTGTTTCCACCACACATATCCGGAATTTGCTGGAGGACGGGGATGTGAAGGCCGCAGCTAAATTCTTAGGAAGATTGCACAGCACTAGGGGGGAAGTTGAGCACGGTTTGAAGATTGGACGTGAGTTGGGTTTCCCAACAGCCAACATCTCTAGATCTGCTGAGGGCTTCTTGCCTAAGGACGGGGTTTACGCGGGTTGGCTATTCAGTGCGCATGGGGAGAAGTTTCCTGCTGCGCTGTCAATTGGGATCAATGAAACCATCACTGAAGTTCCGCGGCTTTTGGAAGTGCATGTTCTTGACCGGAAAGACCTTGATTTGTATTTCCAAGTAGTGAACATCGAATATGTTGACTTTATTAGGCCTGCACTCAAATTCGCTGGGGTTGAAGAGCTCATTGTGTCGATAAATGCGGATCTCGACAAGATCAGGGTCATCCTGGGCTAGTCAACGCACCTCTTTCTGGACTAAGATAGAGAGGTTGCCGTGTATCGGCCGCGGATCTACAGAGCAATATTCACAAGGTTTATTGCGCCGCGCAGCGAGCCTCGAGAGGAACCCAAATGGCACTGGACGCTACAAAGAAAACTGAAATTATCAAAGCATATGCAACCCACGAAGGTGACACCGGTTCTCCAGAGGTTCAGATTGCTGTTCTAACCGAACGCATCAAGGAACTTACCGAGCACCTAAAAGACCACAAGCACGACCACCACTCACGTCGTGGTCTATTGCTTCTTGTTGGTCAGCGTCGTCGTCTGCTTGGTTACTTGCAGAATGTTGAGATTGACCGCTACCGTGCGCTTATCGAGCGTCTAGGTCTTCGTCGCTAATTCAGATCTTCACAGTGAAACCGTCCTTCGGGGCGGTTTCACTCTTTAAGGGTTAAACTTTTACCTGAGCTAAGGAGCTGTAATGGATTTTGTTGGTGCAATTCAGTCTGGATTCAAGAACTACGTGACTTTTAGTGGCGTTGCCAAAAGAGCTGAGTATTGGTACTGGGTCCTCTTCACTGTCTTGGCTGGTCTTGTGGCATCAGCGTTTGACACCATCACAGTCATTGGCTTTTTAGCCGATATCTTTGCTTTGGCAACCCTTCTGCCTTCGTTGGCGGTGTCAGTCAGAAGACTGCGTGACGCTGGTAAGTCCTGGGTTTGGCTACTTAGCCCTATTCCTGGAGCAATAATTCTGGTTACTGGGCTAGTCATGTTGATTTCTAATCTCTTCGTTCAGGGTTATCTCAGTTCATTTGAAGCGCTAGCAGACGAAGACTTCCCATCTGATGCCCTGATTGAGCAGCTAATTACTGATGCATCCTTCCTACCTGGACTTGGCGTATTTGTCCTTGGATTAATGCTAACTAGCGTTTTTAACCTCATTGTGAATGTTATTTTCATGGTTTTGCCATCAAAGACCTATGCTCAGGGCAATAAAAGAGTCGCCCCAACCATCTAAGTTGCGCCTATAGGCTTATTTGCCCTCGGCTGGTAGACTGTCCCTAGATTCAAAGACGGCAGGTTTGCTGGTCAGTGGTGGTGGATCTTGGGGCAAGTTACCCAAGTTTTATTACTGTTGGCCAGAGCAGCCTAATTATTGGCATTTGCCGAGTTGAATTAAACGCGTTAATTACGCACCCATAAATCGTTTGTGGGTGTTTGGTGCGTTTTCATATAAAGATAAAAAGAGGAGGGACCATGGAAGGTCCAGAAATCAAAGCACAAGAAGTAATCATCGACAATGGCAAGCACGGTAAGCGTGTTATCCGTTTTGAAACCGGTCGTCTAGCTCAGCAAGCACAGGGTGCGGCTGCAGTTTATATCGACGAGGAAACCATGTTGTTCTCAGCAACAACAGCGAGCAAGACCCCGAAAGATCAGTTCGACTTCTTCCCATTAACTATTGATGTTGAAGAAAGAATGTATGCAGCTGGTCGTATCCCAGGTTCATTCTTCCGTCGTGAAGGTCGTCCATCAACCGAAGCTATCTTGGCTTGTCGTTTGATTGACCGTCCACTACGTCCATCATTCCCTGATGGTCTAAGAAACGAAATCCAGGTTGTTGTTACTGTTTGGGCAATTCACCCAGACGAGATGTATGACGTACTTGCTATCAACGCAGCGTCTATGTCAACCCAACTTGCAGGTCTACCATTCTCAGGTCCTATCGGTGGTGTGCGTGTTGCACTTATCGATGGTCAGTGGGTTGCCTTCCCTAAGCACTCACAGCTTGAGCGTGCAGTATTCGACATGGTTGTTGCCGGTCGCGTAATCAACGAAAACGGTAAAGAAGACGTTGCAATCATGATGGTTGAAGCAGAGGCTACCGAAGTTTCTTGGAACCTAATCAAGAATGAAGGCGCAACCGCTCCTAGCGAGGACATCGTGGCACAGGGTCTAGAAGCAGCTAAGCCATTCATTGCTCAGTTGGTTAAAGCTCAGCAGGCTGTTGCTGCAGAAGCTGCAAAGCCGACCTCAGACTACCCACTGTTTGCTCCATACACAGATGAGGTTTACTCAGCTGTTGCAGCTCTTGCAGAAGCAGAACTAGGTCGCATCTACCAGGTTGCAGATAAGACTGAACGTCAGAATGCTGACGATGCTCTAAAGGCATCTGTTAAGGAAAAGCTTGCAGAGACTCTAGATGAAGCACAGCTAAACCAGGTTTCAGCTGCATACAAGTCTGTTACCAAGCATGTTGTTCGTACCCGTGTTCTAAAAGAGGGTATCCGTATCGATGGTCGTGGCAAGGCAAACATTCGCAAGATCGATTGTGAAGTTGCTGTTATTCCTCGCGTTCACGGTTCAGCTATCTTCCAGCGCGGAGAGACTCAAATCTTGGGTATCACTACCTTGAACATGTTGAAGATGGAACAGCAGATTGATTCACTATCTCCTGTTACTTCTAAGCGATACATGCACAACTACAACTTCCCACCTTATTCAACTGGTGAAGTTGGTCGTGTTGGAACTCCTAAGCGTCGTGAGATTGGTCACGGTGCACTAGCTGAGCGTGCGTTGGTTCCAGTTCTTCCTTCACGCGAAGAATTCCCTTACGCAATCCGTCAGGTATCTGAGGCTCTAGGTTCAAACGGTTCAACTTCTATGGGTTCTGTTTGTGCTTCGACACTTTCACTACTAAACGCTGGTGTGCCACTACGTGCACCGGTTGCTGGTATTGCAATGGGTCTAATCTCAGACACCGTTGATGGTAAGACAGAGTACGCTGCTTTGACAGACATCCTTGGTGCAGAAGATGCACTGGGAGACATGGACTTCAAGGTTGCTGGAACTTCAGAGTTCATCACAGCTATCCAGTTGGACACCAAGCTAGATGGCATTCCTTCATCGGTTCTTGCTGGTGCGCTATCTCAGGCTAAGGATGCTCGCTTGAGCATCTTGGACCTAATGGCTCAGGCTATTAGCGAACCTGATGAGATGTCACCTAACGCTCCACGAATCATCTCAGTGAAGATTCCAGTGGACAAGATCGGTGAGGTCATTGGCCCTAAGGGAAAGATGATCAACCAGATTCAGGAAGACACTGGCGCTGACATCTCAATCGAGGACGACGGAACTGTTTACATCGGTGCAACCGATGGTCCAGCTGCCGAAGCTGCTCGTGCGATGATCAACGGCATTGCAAACCCACACGTACCAGAGATCGGTGAACGATTCCTTGGAACTGTTGTGAAGCTTGCAACCTTCGGTGCTTTCATCTCACTTACCCCAGGTAAGGATGGATTGCTACACATCTCTGAACTGCGCAAGTTAGCTGGCAAGCGTGTTGAGAATGTTGAAGATGTCCTTTCAGTTGGTCAGAAGATTCAGGTAGAACTTACCAAGATCGATGACCGTGGAAAACTTTCTCTTTCTCCTGTTGTTGAAGGCGAAGTTGCCTCTGACGACAGCTCAGACGAAGAATAGATTCCAAACCCAAGATGAGCGTTGTTCAGTTCAATCTTGACCAGCCCGAATTAGAGTTCACCGCTTCGGGAGGCAGTACGGTACGCCGCACTGTTCTCCCAAGCGGTGTTCGCGTCTTAACCGAAGTAATGCCTGGAGCACAAAGTGTTTCAGTTTCATTTGCGGTTGCTGTTGGTTCCCGTGATGAGGTTGATGGTCACCACGGTTCAACTCATTTCCTTGAGCATTTATTGTTCAAAGGAACAAAGACTAGAACTGCACTAGATATTGCTGTTGCGTTTGACTCTGTTGGTGGAGCATCAAATGCTTCAACGGGCAAAGAGCACACTTCTTACTACGCCAGAGTCCAGGACAAGGCAATCCCAGTTGCTGTTCAAGTAATTGCAGATATGCTCACATCTTCAGTCATTGATCCAGTTGAGTTTGAGAATGAACGAACTGTAATTCTCGAAGAACTAGCAATGAATGACGATGATCCTCAGGATGTTGCGCATGAGAAGTTCTTTGAAGCAGTTCTAGGTTCTCATGAACTAGGAAGACCTATCGGGGGAACTCCAGAGACCATCAAGGCAGTTACTAGAGATGCTGTTTGGCAGCACTATCAGAACAACTACCGTCCTGAAGATTTAGTCATTACCGCCGCCGGTGGAGTTGACCACGATGCTTTACTAGCGCTGGTTGATGAGAATTTAGAGATTGCAGGTTGGGATAAGAGCCTCAAAGCAAAACCTAGATCTTGGCGTAACCAAGCAGCGGTTGTTATTGAGCCAACGGTTTCAGTCAATGTGATAAACAGACCAATTGCTCAGGCCAACATCATCCTTGGTTCTCAGGGGTTGGTAGCTGGTGATGACAGACGCTATGCCATGGCTATCTTGAACACCGTTCTAGGTGGAGGAATGAGCTCACGTCTGTTTCAAGAGATTCGCGAGAAGCGCGGACTTGCCTATTCTGTTTACTCTTTCAACCAGGGATACAGTGATGCAGCAGCTTTTGGACTTTATGCAGGTTGTTCACCTCAGAAAGCAACTGAAGTTATCAAGTTGATGATTGCTGAACTGGGTAAGGTTGCTACCGATGGCATTACCGAGGCTGAACTTGATTTAGCCAAGGGAAACATCTCCGGAGGTTTAGCTCT
>CAMDEV010000009.1 GCA_945896925.1 Auritidibacter sp. Marseille-P8566 | reverse complement strand
ACTGCTAGGTCGTTTTCATTAATAGCGGAAGAAATGTTTGAATCAAGAGGACCAGAGTTTCCAATACAGGTTGTGCAGCCATAACCGACAAGGTCAAAACCCAAACCATTCAGATCTTCAGTTAGGCCTGCTTTGTCGAAGTACTCAGTTACAACTTTTGAACCAGGTGCAAGCGAGGTTTTTACCCAAGGTTTACTCTTGAGTCCCTTAGCGACAGCTTTACGTGCAAGAAGTCCTGCAGCCATCATTACTGACGGGTTTGAGGTGTTTGTGCAGGAAGTGATTGATGCGATTGCAACTACACCGTTGTCAATCGAATAGTCTGCGCCGGAGACAACTGATGGCTTCGACTTCTCGACGCTATAGGTCGAGATGTCTAAGTTGTAGTGCTCTTTAGCTTTGTGCAATTCAATGCGGTCCTGAGGACGCTTTGGTCCTGCGATAGATGGAACCACAGTGCTGAGATCAAGTTCTAAATACTCACTGTATTTTGCTTCATTGAATTCGTCATGCCATAGGCCTTGGAGCTTGCTGTATTGCTCAACGAGTGCGATCTGTTCTTCAGATCTTCCTGTGCCGCGAAGATAATCGATGGTGACCTGATCGATTGGGAAAATGGCAACTGTAGAACCAAACTCAGGGCTCATGTTTCCAATCGTTGCTCGGTTTGCCAATGGCACGGATGCAACACCAGCTCCATAGAACTCAACAAACTTGCCAACCACACCGTGCTTACGAAGCTTTTCGGTGATTGTTAGGACGACATCGGTCGCTGTTGCGCCAACTGGAATAGAGCCAGTCAACTTAAATCCAACTACCTTAGGGATAAGCATTGAAACAGGCTGACCCAACATTGCAGCCTCGGCTTCAATTCCACCAACACCCCAACCAAGAACACCTAGTCCATTGACCATGGTGGTGTGTGAATCTGTTCCAACGCAGCTATCAGGATATGCAACAAGCTCGCCATTAACCTCGCGGGTCATAACAGTTCGAGCTAGGTATTCGATGTTTACCTGGTGGACGATGCCAGTACCTGGAGGAACTACTTTGAAATCGTTAAAGGCACCCTGACCCCAACGAAGGAACTGATAGCGCTCACCGTTTCGTTCGTATTCGTATTCAACATTTCTCTCGAAAGCATCAGCGCTTCCAGCAACATCAATCACCACTGAATGGTCAATAACTAGCTCTGCAGGAGCTAAAGGATTAACTTTTGTCGGGTCTCCCCCAAGATCTGCTACTGCTTCACGCATGGTTGCCAGATCTACGATGCAAGGAACTCCGGTGAAGTCCTGCATGATTACTCTGGCTGGGCTGAACTGAATCTCTGTGTCTGGCTCTGCGTTTGGATCCCAATTGGCAATTGCCTTGATGTGTTCAGAAGTAATGTTTGCACCGTCTTCGGTGCGCAGAAGGTTCTCAAGAAGAATCTTCAGAGAGTATGGAAGTGGACTCTTTAGAACACTGTCGAGTCTGTATACGCGGTATTGCTTACCGTTGACATCCAAGAATGAACTTGATTTGAAACTATCTACCTTGGACAACGCCAACTCCTAAAGCTGTAACCGGACTGTACTAGTCCAAATTACCATCTAGTTCGGCCTTGACTACTCCTCTAAGCAGAAGCCAAGAGACCCAAATCATGGTCAAGTAGAAGGGAAGGCCAAGAACAATCTTCACAAATCCTAATGTGACTATATCTCCAGCGAAGTAAAGAGGGACCTCCACTATGAGTCTGGTCGCAAATAATCCAACCCAGAGCAGGGTGACGAGGTCAAAATAACGCACCTTACGGCGCTCTTTTCGCCACTTGAGTCCTTGACCGGTTAGCACGCCAACTAGAAGACCAATCAGAGGAAAGCGGACAATGACGCTCAAGAGCAGGACTGACCCGTAGGCGGCATTGATCCAGAAGTCCTTCAAATAGAAGTCTCCTGCTTGGCCACCCGGTCTTAGAGTTAGCCAAATAGCTAAGCCAACGCCAATAAGGGAGCCAACGAGCTGAGTCCAAGGCCTTTTGAGTACGAAGTGCCTAATGGTCAGCGCTAAAACCGCTGCTCCAACTACAGAGGCTGAGATAACTGCGTTGCGAGTAATCGTAAAGGTGAGCACATAAAGGAAGCCTGGCAAGGTTGTCTCAATAAGCCCTTGGACTCCACCGACACTACCAAGAAGGCTCTTCGCATCAAGCTGGTAACCATCATCGGTCTTACGAAGACCGTATTTTTCAGCTTGATTTGCTTTCTTTTCTTGCGACACTAGTTTGCCTTTGGAACGATAGCGCCCTCAGGAAGCGCTAGTGGAAGTAGTTCCCTAGGTGGAAGTGGAACTTGACCGCGCCGGATAACTATGCTTCTGAACACGCCCTCAAGCTCGTTCTTTGCTTCTAGATCTGTAACTGCAGAACCAGAGATAACCCCCCTGAGCAACCATCTATCGCCAGATACACCAAACATTCGAACGGGTTTCAGTTCATCAGAACTTATTGGAATGTAGGCGTAGATTTCTGAACCAAAAGGGCCAAGGTGCCGTTCAATTGAAACACCCTGCGACTCAAGGTTTGCTGTTATATCTGAAAGCACCTGGTCCCAGAGTGATTCGCCCTTTGGGCTAGCAAAGGCCTGAACCTGTAGTGTGCTGTCTGAAAAGTCAAATGAAAGCGCAACCATGCGACCGGTGCCTTCTTCTATTTCTGCTCTCACGGCCACCCTTGGGTTGGGAGCGAACGCAATTGAACCAAACTCAGCAAGATCTGTTGGAGCGTTTACATCAGATTCGTCGAACGGGCCTAAAAGAGGTCCTGAAGAGTTTGGATAGAGAGTTTCATTCATTACTTGACTCCTGTCGAACCAAATCCAGCGATTCCTCTTTGGGAACCCGGTAGTTCAGTGACAGTCACGAAGTTCACTGTTTCAAATTTTTGGAAAATAACCTGAGCTATGCGATCGCCACGTTTTATTTCGAACGTTTCATGGCCGTGGTTGATTAGAGTTACTGCAAGTTCACCTCGGTAACCAGCGTCGACGGTTCCAGGTGCGTTGAGAACTGTTACGCCATGTTTGGCTGCCAGACCACTTCTAGGATGGACCAGTGCGACATAACCTGCCGGAAGTGCGATACTCACTCCGGTTGGTATCAAAGCACGATCTCCAGGTTTGATGCTAGTTTCTAAAGCGCTTCTCAGGTCGTAACCTGCGTCACCAGGATTGCCCATTACGGGTAGGAACTCTTCTGAACAGCTGATTAGCACATCAATACTTGTCATGGTCGTATTCTAAACGCATGACCAAAACATCTGAGCCTTCTCTATACCGTGAACGAGTCTCCCCTGGCCTCTCATTCTTTCTGGCAGGCCTTTTCGTACCAACAGCTCTGTTTCTAATCGTTTTGGCTTTCGATGATCTATGGGCTTTGGTCACATTTGTAGTTTCCGAAGCAGCCATTATCGTCATTGGTCTCTTGAGCGCCCCAACTTTAGTTGTCTCTAGAGAATCAATGAGTATCGGAAAAGTGAATATACCGACCAAATACATCAGCGGGGTTACTGTGATTCCCCAGAGCGATCAACAGGCAGAAAAAGGGCCGAGGCTACAACCAGCTGCCTACGTTCGGTTCCAGGTTGGAGTCAAAGGCCTCGTGAAGATTGAACTTAATGACCCTGCTGACCCGACGCCATATTGGCTAATTTCGAGCAGAAACCCGGAACTATTTACGAAGAAATTTATTGAAGTAACTAGTTAGAGCAGTCCACACAGACAGGACCGTATTGGCCTTCTTTGCGGGCTTTTTGCGAGTGATGCTTAACAATGAAACATTCGCTGCAAGTAAATTCGTCCTCTTGCTTAGGAACAACGACAACGTCTAGTTCCTCATTAGCAACCTCAGGGATTGCAAACGAGTCTGAGTGGTCAGCGTCATCAACGTCTGAGCTAGCTGTAGTGCCCTCAGGGATTCGGTCCTTGATCGCTTCTAACGACTCGGTGTCGTCGTCGTTCTTGCGCGGGGCATCGTAATCGGTGGCCAATTACTTTCCTTTCAAACAAATTGGTTAGGCGCAGGAAGTCTCACGCATCTAAACCAATAATGCAAATACATTAGAGACCATAATCAGCAAGTTCTCAGGTAATCCAACTCTTTGGCGTGTCGCGGCACACCACCAATTAACCAGATAATCGTTGATATCAGTGCAAAACTATGCACAGGAGGACTGCAATGGCTGATTTACGTATTACCGGTGTGTCGACAAGCCACTTGGAATTGGAAGCATCTGACGGTTCTAAACACTCACTGGAAATAACCGAAGACCTGCTCAAAGCTCTTAAATCTCGCAAGCCAGCAGAGGCGGGTAAAGCCCTAACCCCGAGAGAGATCCAAGAACAGATTCGCCAAGGAACAACCATTGAGCAACTGTTAGTTGAACACCCTTCAGATGAAGACGCTATCCGAAAGTATGGAGCTCCGATAATCTCCGAACTGAATCACGTGGTGAACCTCGCCAGAAACGTAAGGCTGAATCTAGCAACAGATCGATTCGCTGATCCATCACACATCGAGTTCGGATTGGTTATGGATGACAGGCTCTCAACAAACGGGGCGAGAATCCAAAACTGGACCTCAAAGAAATCCTCAGACGGGCAATGGCTAGTCCAAGCTAACTTCGTCCTAAATGGCTCCAATGCAGCAGCGATCTGGTCTTTCAACGCAAAGCTATTACTACTAACTCCAGAGAACCAGAGCGCTATTCAACTATCGAATGGTATGCCGCTAACATCAAACAGCACCTCTGAGATCAACCACCAGCCTAAGAACGAATACGTTTCTGCAACTAACTTTGTTCACCCAGTAATCGAATCAACTCCCCTGGTTGAGGCTCCTAGCGCTTTGAGCGTAGTTCCAGAGATTGCTGAGTCTGCCCCTACCGAAGTTATCGAGGTTCAAGAAGATACTTCATCAAGACCAATTCTTAGAGTGCTTCCAGAACAACCAGAGAACGTTTTTGAAACCTCATACCTCGATGAACCTTTGGACCAAGAGCCCGAAGAAGATTTGGAAATTGCTGCCGAGCCGGAAGTGGTTGAGACCGAGATAGATTCCGTGGTTGAAATTGAGAAACCTGTCGAATCTTCGCACACGCCTGTGGCAGAACAGGCTAAGCCACAAACCACCAGCCGTTGGGCTGAAGTTCTTTTCGGTACTAAAGAAGAAGACGAAGAAACTTTCTAGAAACCGAACTTCAGTAACGGTATCGCTAACTCTTCATTCGTAATTGACCCATGGTGACCGACCATTGCCAGAGACTTTACCTTCGCAAATCCTCGATGATACAAAGCGACTCTTTTGCGAGCTAGAACTAACAGATCAGGCGCTACGTTAGCTGATTTCGAACTTAGTGTTTTCCAATAGCCGGCATTTACAAGATCTTCTGGCGTGCAGATGTAGCAAGACTCGCTGAGAGTCTGCTCTAAGAGATTCCTATTGCTTTCAACATCGACTGAATCTTGGAAATACAGATACAAAGACCTGGTGTCACCGCCAACGAATTTGAACTCTGACAGAGGCATGATGTCGTCAAGGTAAATGTGATTTTCCTTAGGAACATCAACAACACCGTGATCAGCAGTGAGAATTACTCCTGAGTGCTTGGGAATGTCTGAGACAAAGTCTCTGACTAGCGAATCGAGATCTTCTAATTGGTTGAGCCAAGATATTGACTCTGAGCCCCTAGCGTGAGCCATCTGGTCTAGTTCTGGAATGTATAGGTAAACAACCTTAGGAGCTGGATCGGATAACAATCGTAGGGTTTCAGTGAACCGGTCGGCAACTTTGTCTACTCCATAAAAAGTGCTTCCTCGCATAGTGGCACCGGTGAAACCAGAGTGCTCGTACAGGGAAGGTGCGACGGTGACAAAACTCACGCCAGATGAAACAGCGCTTTCGGCCACAGTCATGTTGTTCTGGTAGTTCTTCCCTTCGAAGAAATCTACCCATCCAGAAAGTAGGTTTCTTGGAGTTTGCAAACTCTTGTCATAAACCTGATAACCAAGAAACCCGTTCTCCCAAGGGTTGCTGGCCGTTGCGAATGAAGAGATTGAGGTGGATGTTGTTGCAGGGAACCAGCACATAGCTGAGTCGGATTGTTGGGAGTTAAGGAATCTGGCATGGCCTGAAGCACTCTTAAGGTTGGAAGCGCCCAATCCGTCCACCAGAATGACGCAGACGGATCTTCTAGACACTAATCCAAGACTGTTGTTCTGGCCTGATACTGACGCCAGAGCGCTTATCAACACCTCGCCAAGCCTCCCCAATGATTTAGGGGCTGAAGGTAACATCGTAAGCATCCAGACAAGTCTGCCACACGGCAGTTGATTCAAGACGAAAGACTATGACCGAGCAGAAGCCTACGGAGCGATTCCCTGACGAGAGAATCGTTGACATAGAGCTCATCGAAGAGCTGAGTGAATCGTTCCTGGAGTACTCATACTCAGTTATCTACGCTCGAGCTCTCCCAGATGCCAGAGACGGTCTAAAACCAGTGCAGAGGCGCATCATCTTCCAGATGGGTGAAATGGGTCTTAGACCTGATAAAGGTCACGTCAAATCGGCGCGTGTGAGCGGTGAAGTTATGGGCAAGCTCCACCCTCATGGTGACGGTGCAATCTATGACGCAATGGTTCGTATGGCTCAGGCGTTTACACTACGAGTTCCACTGATCGATGGACATGGTAACTTCGGCTCCCTTGACGATGGCCCCGCAGCAGCCCGATACACAGAAACTCGGTTAGCTCCAGCAGCTCTTCTAATGAATGAGGGTTTAGACGAAGATGTAGTTGATTTCAAACCAAACTATGACGCTCAGCTTTCAGAACCCGAAGTGCTTCCAGCTGCTTTCCCTAACCTTTTAGTAAACGGTTCAGCTGGTATCGCTGTAGGTATGGCCACAAACATGGCACCACACAACATGCGTGAGGTTATTGCTGGTGCTATTGCTCTGCTCAATAACACCAAACTCGAGTCATCAGACCTCATGAAATTCATTCCTGGTCCAGATTTACCAACAGGTGGAATCATCATGGGAACTGAAGGAATCAGGGAAGCCTACGAAACTGGTCGAGGCAGTTTCAAAACTAGAGCTCGCGTCACAATTGAATCGGTTTCTCCTCGAAAGCTAGCTCTAGTTGTAACGGAACTGCCGTATCTGGTTGGCCCTGAACGAGTAATTGAAAAGATCAAAGATGGCGTAAATTCCAAAAAGCTCCAGGGCATTGCCGATGTAATCGACCTAACAGACAGAGCAAATGGTTTAAAACTAGTTATTGAATTGAAAACTGGTTTCGATCCAGACGTAGTACTTGATCTTCTATACAGATTCACTCCACTCGAAGAGTCCTTCAGCATAAACAATGTTTCACTGGTTGAAGGAAGACCTGAAACCCTAGGACTCAGAGACATGCTTGGTGTATACCTTGCGCATCGAATCGTGGTCACCAAGCGTAGAAGTGAAAACAGACTTGGCAAGAAACTTGCCAGATTGCACCTTGTCGAAGGATTACTGAAGGCAATCCTCAGCATTGATGAGGTCATCAAAATTATTAGAACAGCTGATGAGGTTGATGAGGCTCGAACTAACCTCATGAAGAAGTTCACGCTGTCTGAGATTCAAGCTGAATACATCCTCGAACTGAAGCTTAGAAGGCTCACCAAATTCTCGAAGATCGAGCTAGATACCGAAGCGAAGATCCTGGCCAAGGAGATCGCAGATCTTCAAAAGATCCTTTCAAGCGAAAAGAACTTAAAAGAAGTTGTTTCCAGAGAACTTCAAGAGGTCTCAGACAAGTATGGGGATGATCGCCGAACCACTATCAGTGATGGGATCTCAGAAATCAAGCCAGTCAGCGCCGCGAAGGCTTCTGCCATCGATGCGCAGTTAGCCGACTCACCCTGCCAAATTGTTCTAACTGCAAGTGGTCAAGTTCTCAGAACTCTAGAGCCTGTTGCACCAGCAGCCAAGCGTAAGAAGCATGATGCGATTCGAAGTCAGGTCTCAACCACAACCAGAAGTGATATTGGCTTCCTCACCAGCGATGGTGTCATGCATCGTGTTCACGCAAGCGACATCCCTGCTTCGGAAGGCTCTTTTGATGCAGCCAGCAGCGTTTCAGTGGCAGAGTTCCTTGGGTTGGCAAAGAACATTCGAGTTCTTGGTGCTTTTGATCTTGATGAGAAGACAACCATCGCACTGGGGACTCAGCAGGGAAACGTGAAACGAATTACTGGAGACTGGCTACCTAAGTCTGAGTTTGAAGTCATCTCTCTAAAGCAGGGAGATGTCCTAGTCGGAGCATCATTGAGCACAGATAAGGACGAACTTATCTTCGTCACTGACGACGCCCAACTTCTTCGCTTTCAAGCTGAAGCGGTGAGGCCTCAGGGCAGAGGTGCAGCGGGAATGGCAGGTATCAAGCTTGGCGAAGGAGCCAAAGCTATTTTCTTCACTTCTCTGAAGACTGCTAAGGACACCCTCGTTCTAACTGCAGCAAACAACAGTGACTCTCTCGGTGCTGTTGACTCTGGAAGTGCAAAGATTTCGGCACTCAGTGAGTTCCCTGCGAAGGGTAGGGCTACGGGCGGAGTTAGAGCTCAAAAGTTCATTCGGGACGAGAATCAGCTTTACTTTGCCTTTGTAGGAAATTCTCCGATCCTAGCTTCAGGATCATCGGGTAAACCTTTGGAAATTGAGGCGACACCGGCTAAACGAGATGCCTCAGGAACTCCGCTAGCTTCAACAATCATCAGCGCAGGAAGCAACTAAGCGTCAATACGCTCTCTTTCAAAAGAATCTGCTTTATCAACAATGAAGTCTCTTCGTGGAGCAACTTCATTTCCCATAAGTAGTTCAAACATATCTTCTGCTTTCTGCAGGTCATCAACCGTGACACGTCTGAGACTTCTGGACTTTCTATCCATAGTTGTTTCGGCTAGTTGGTCAGCGTCCATTTCACCGAGACCCTTGTATCGCTGGATAGGCTCCTGATACTTTTTGCCGGCCTTAGCTAACTTTGCCAACAGGCTTTCAAGTTCGGCTTGTGAGTATGTGTATATAACTTCGTTAGCCTTCGTTCCTGGATTCATTACGATCACTCTGTGAAGCGGAGGCACAGCAGCGAAAACACGACCGTCCTCAACCAAAGGTCTCATGTATTTATAGAAAAGAGTCAAGAGCAGAGTTCTAATGTGAGCACCATCAACATCCGCGTCGCTCATCAAAATTACTTTTCCATAGCGCGCTGAATTGATGTCAAAGCTTCTTCCAGAACCTGCACCGATAACTTGAATGATTGATGCACACTCAGTGTTGTTGAGCATGTCAGTGATAGCGGCCTTTTGAACGTTAAGAATCTTTCCGCGAATTGGCAGTAGTGCTTGAAACTCACTGTTGCGAGCCAACTTGGCTGTACCCAGAGCGGACTCACCCTCAACAATGATTAACTCGGAGTCAATGGTGTCCTGAGTGCGGCAGTCAACAAGTTTCGTTGGAAGTGACGATGATTCAAGTGCAGTTTTTCGACGCTGAGTTTCTTTGTGTGTTCGAGCTGAAATTCTAGATTTCATTTCGTTCACAACTTTTTCAAGAACCAATGCGGTCTGCGCCTTGTCTTCACGCTTTGAACTGTTGAAGCGATCGGTTAGCGTTTTTGTGACAACGCTGGCAACAATGTTCTTGATTGCAGGTGTTCCAAGAATCTCTTTGGTTTGACCTTCGAATTGAGGCTCTGGAAGCCTCACGGTCACCACGGCTGTCAAGCCTGCCGCGACATCCTCTTTCTCAATTTTCTCGGAACCCAACTTGAACTTTCTAGAGTTCGCTTCAGCCTGAGTTCTGAAAACCTTGAGAAGCGCCTGCTCGAAACCTTGGAGATGGGTTCCACCTTTAGGAGTAGCGATGATGTTTACAAAACTCTTCACTTCTGTGTCGTAGTCGGTCCCCCAACGAACGACCACATCAACTTCACAGTTGCGCTGAACTTCTTTGGACTCCATGTTTCCCTGGGCATTTAGTACTGGGACGGTTTCTGAATACGCACCAGATCCGCTAAGTCTCCAAATGTTGCTCAACGGAGCATCTTTGGCTAGGAAGTCAGCGAACTCAGTGATTCCGCCGTTGAAGAGGAACTCGTGGTTATCTGCTTTGCCAGAGCGTTGATCCGAGACCACCAATTTCAAGCCAGGGACGAGGAACGCTGTCTGCCTAGCTCTGGATAGTAATTCGTCAAGCGAGATGACGGCATCTTTAATGAAAATCTGGGGGTCTGCCCAGAACCTGATCCTAGAACCAGTCTTTCCCTTAGCAACTTTGCCCACTTCTCTGAGCATGCTCTTGTCTTTGAAAGGCTTGAAAGGGCTTGTCGGTGCTAAGGATTTTTTGTCATCAAATGTGCCAGGCTCACCTCTATGAAAGGACATTGCCCAGGTCTTACCATCACGGTCTACCTCTACCTCTAAGCGTTCAGACAAAGCATTGACAACAGAGGCACCAACACCATGAAGACCACCTGAAGCCGCATAAGACCCAGAACCAAACTTTCCTCCGGCGTGCAATTTTGTGAATACGACCTCAACGCCGCTTAGCCCAGTTTTAGGTTCAATGTCTACTGGTATACCTCTGGCTTGGTCAGTGACTTCAATGCTGGAGTCTTTGTGCAGAGTGATGTTTATTAGCTTGCCGTGACCTGCTAAAGCCTCGTCTACTGAGTTATCGATGATCTCCCAGATACAGTGCATCAAACCTCTGCTATCGGTTGAACCGATATACATACCAGGACGCTTACGAACAGCCTCTAGTCCCTCTAATACAGAGAGGTGACGAGCTGAATAATCGTTTGTAGGCACCTCTAAAGCCTAAGCAAGTGCAAGGAAACTAAGCCCCACAGACACTCGGTTAGTAGAAAACTATTCGCAGATAGCGAAATGAGGCTGTTGCAGGAACAATATCGGCCCGCAGTGTGTTTATCTTGGTATGGAGGAACTAATGGACCAGACACAAGAAACATCAGAAAACACAGAAGCAGTAGTGGAGCTACCAGCACTAACCGCTGCAGACCGATGCGACATCTGTGGTGCACAGGCATTCATCAGAGTTGTATTGGCAACTGGTGACCTAGTGTTCTGCGGACATCATGGCACTGCCAACAAAGAGAAGCTAAAGCCGATCGCCATCACCTGGCAAGACGAGACTGACAAACTAACTTCTTAGTGCTCGAACGCGATCTTCCTGGATTGCATCGCTAGCTCATCAATTTCAGTTACATAACTACTTTCCAGACTGACATCAGCCCATTCATTGTTCTGAATAATCTGGTCTGCCAGCAGAGGGTTTTTTGCCAACAATGGACCATGGAGTTGTGTCAGCAGAGCGTTCTTGTGCCAAACCAGATCAGGTCCTTGACTCTCAGAATTTTTATAACCGACAACTCCATCGACATTCATAAATTCACTTACTCGAGCTCCACGACTCACTTCAACTCCCGTCAGTAGCGGTATCAGTTTGTCTGCAGCCGATGCCACAGCCATCAGCGCTCCGTCGCGTTCAACGAACTCAACTAACTTATTCAGCAAATCAGATCGCGAATCAAGGAGCTGCTTCCACGCTGCACTAGAACCGTGCCCGACAAGAATGAAATCGAATTGGCTTAGATCTTCAGATCCATCCAGATGCTCGATGCTGCTTCGAACGTTGCGCCACGCTAGACGCTTTGTCAAAACCAATAAATTCCCCAAATCTCCATTGAGGTTCAGATGAGAAGGAGAAATAGCCCCAAGACGAATCGAATTAGACACGGTTCACATCCTCAGGATCAGTGAAACCCTTATATCTGCGAAGCCGGCGCATTGCATCAGCGCTGTATAAAACTGTCTTTATCCCAACTGAAGGTTTAGGAAGTGACAGGAAGTTATCGATCGCCTTGAAGTAATCGGATTCAACATGATCAACTCGAACGTCGTTGTATTTAAGGACTAGAGCTGCATCAGCGTAGTTGAAGCCACTCACTATCGAGACATGGTGTAACTTCTTGAAGTCAACAGTCCATAGCCACGAAGGATCATGAACATCTCTTCCAATTGCAACAAGTACCTGTTCTGGCTTTCCTTGAATGTTGTCTAGATTCAATTGGAAGCTGGCAGGGTTCTGAACCAGAATGAATTCAACCTGTTCGCCTTCAATCTCTCTAATCTCCCCCCTAGAGAAAACCGGAGGAAGCTCGTCAAGAACCTTCGCTGCGAGTTCTAAATCAAATCTCTTGCCCAGAACTTCTTTTGCTGTGGCAAGTGCAGCAAGAGCATCTAGTGCGAAATGTGCTCCGCGAGTTGGTAGATGAAAAGATACCTGCTTTCCGAAAACGTCAACTGTGACCTGACGCTCGTTCTGTGAGAAAAGCGTTACTGAGCTATCCGGCCTTATCAGTTCCTTCTCGTATGTCGGTGCATATTGAAGATCAACATCAAGACTCGCATTCCTGGAAAACCCAAACCACTCAACATGCGAGCTCTTACCTAATGCCCTCTCAATCAATATGCAGTTCTGATCGTCAGCATTCAGGAGGACTGTTCCTGTAGTTTGCTGCGCGACGGAAGTAAGTGTCTCTCGCACTAAAGCTGGATCGACAAAACGATCAAGCTGGTCTTCCAGAACATTGAGGATTACTGACGTGGTTGGTTGAATTCTTTTGGCAACACTTGCAGCATGGGCCTCATCCATCTCGAGGATTGCGATAGTCCCGGGTACTTTCCCGAACAGGTCACCTGTTCTAACAATCGTGCTAAAGAATCCTTGCTCAATGTTCGCTGTTGATGGGTTAGTAAAGACCTCAACTTCATGGGCTCTTACAATTGCAACCACCATCTTGGTGGTGGTGGATTTACCAGCTGTACCGGTAATGGCAACGTAGCCATCTGGAAATGAACTTAGAGTTTTGTATACCAAGCTAGGTGCCAATTTGCTAACTACTAGACCTGGAAGAGCAGAACCTCCCCCTGGTCTAACTAACCTGACGGCAAATCTAATCAGACGACCGATGAGAAGTGCTGGCAAGTAGCGCACGAATTAGTTCTCTTTAATGAAGTCTCTGAGCCACTGCGCTCTTGACGGGTGTTTCAGCTTAGACATGGTCTTTGCCTCAATCTGCCTAATTCGTTCACGGGTAACCCCGTGCTCTTCTCCGATTTGATCCAAAGTCTTCATAACGCCATCACCGATACCGTAGCGGCTTCTGATAACCGCAGCTTCACGAGGAGTTAGGGTATCCAGTAAGCGCTCGATCTCGCGTTGCATGATTCTGAAAGCAACAGCATCTGCTGGCTGAACTGCTTCAGTATCTTCAATGAGATCACCGAATTCAGAATCGCCATCTTCACCTAGAGGTGTTGAAAGTGAGATTGGTTCACGACCGTACTTTTGAACCTCAACAACCTTCTCAGGAGTCATATCTAGTTCACGCGCTAACTCTTCAGGGGTTGGTTCACGACCTAAGTCCTGAAGCAACTGTCTCTGAACGCGTGACAACTTGTTGATCACTTCAACCATGTGAACTGGGATACGAATTGTTCTAGCCTGGTCTGCCATCGCTCGAGTGATAGCCTGACGAATCCACCAAGTTGCATAAGTTGAAAACTTGTATCCCTTTGTGTAGTCAAATTTCTCAACTGCACGAATTAGACCGAGGTTACCTTCTTGAATGAGATCTAGGAACTGCATTCCTCGTCCGGTATATCTCTTAGCAAGCGACACAACAAGTCTTAGGTTTGCTTCAAGCAAATGGCTCTTGGCACGCTGGCCATCCTTAACAACCCATTTGAGATCGCGGGCCATGTCACGGCTCAGTTTCTTATCAGTTGCCAGTTTCTCTTCAGCGAATAGTCCAGCTTCAATTCGCTTCGCAAGCTCAACTTCAAGCTCAGCATTTAGAAGTGCAACTTTACCGATTTGCTTTAGGTAGTCCTTAACAGGGTCTGCAGTAGCTCCAGTAATTGTTGTGGTTTGAACTGGAATATCATCGTCTTCTTTGCTGGAGAGAATCAATGCACCTTCGGGTACTACAGGAGCGTCGTCTTCGTCTTCAACTTCAGGTTCAGGTGTTACTTCTTCAACAGCAGCAACAATTACATCAACGGCGGCTTCGCTTAGAAGCTCCTCTGGGTCAATGTCCTCATCCTCATCATCAAGATCTTCGCCATCTTCTGATACAGCTTTGGTTGCCTTTATCTTCTTGACTGGAGCAACCTTGCCCTTTGCTTCTGGTTTGACGGGAGCTACGCTCTTGGTTGGCTTCTTGGCTACCACCTTCTCCGCTGCCTTCTTTACCGGCTTTGCAACTACCTTGGTTGCTGCCTTGGTGGAAGTTTTAGCGAGAGGCTTCGCTGTCTTTTTTGTCTCAACTTTTGCTGCAGCCTTCGCTGGTTTTGCGGCGACTTCACTCACAGGCTTAGCAGTTGCCTTAGTCGCTGGCTTAGCGGCTTTGACAGCTGGCTTACTTGCTTTCGTAGTGGTCTTGGCAACCGCCTTGGCAACGACTTTTTTGGCGGGGGTTGCTGACTTAATTGGTTTTCCTTTAGTGGCCAAAGACTTTTTGGCAGGTACGGCAGTCTTACTGCCCTTAGCAGCAGGTTTAGAAACTGTCTTAGCAGCTTCCTTCTTCGGTTTGGTAGCCATGTGGCCCTTCGCTTCAATTGGGATGACCTATCCCAAAATCCGAGCATTACGAAGACCCATGTCAAATCCGGGAGGCTTGACTGGGTCTTGATGCAATTATGCCACGACTTATGTCAAATGAAGTCCAAGTGAACAAAGCGTGTGGCTGTGGTCAAGTTACTAAACCGATGGTTTGTTTGAAGTATTCCCAGAAATCTGGGTAAATAGCAGGTATTTACGCCTTTCAAGGGTGAAGAAGATGATCCCAACTGCAACTACTAGTAGTTGGCTAGCGAATCCCCACCTAAAGGCTTCGATTGTGTATCTCTCGACTGAACCTGTGATCGCCTGAAATATGTCGATAACCAAGCCAGTCAAATACATCATCACGAAGCTGGCTAGGAAACCGCCAACGTTAGCGAATCCATTTGCAGAGCCCAGTCTGTCCTTGGACACAATGTCTTTAGTGAAATCAAAGGCAATCATGGATGCAGGTCCGCCAATGGAGATAGCCAAGAAGAAAACTAAAAGGATCGGGCTAAAGATCTGCCCTGGAATCGAAACAATCGCCAACCAAGTCAGGGCAGTCAAACCGACCACTAGGTAAACAACCAGAGCTCTCTTTTCTGGATACTTGGCGCAGATTCTCCCAATAATTGGTCCACTTATAAACCCAAAGATAACCATCGCGGTTAGCGTGAAAGCGGCAAAGTCATGGCTTTGCTTTTCTGCGGTGACAAGAAATGGCACAGCCCAAAGCAGTGAAACGGATGTGGTTGTTGGCTGTGTCACGAAGTGAGTCCAAAAAGCCATTCTGATTCCTGGATTACTGATGTTTTCAACTAATTGCTTTGAAGCAATCTTTAGGCTCGCCGACTTGGTCTTCGCGTGAGCATGGTTTGAATCATCATCTGATGTGAATGCAATAAGAAGGACTACAACTGACAAACTCACAAATGAAATGGTTGCGAAGGCTGAACTCCAGCCAGTGTTCTCCAAGAGAAACCAGAATGGAACAGCGGATAAAAACTGTCCTAGTTGACCAACGGTAGAAACGTTCTGCTGCATCCTCGAAGCTTTAGCTCCGTGGTACCAACCATTCACCATTCGAATCATTGAAATGAATGTGAAGCTATCCCCCATACCAACTAACATGCGACCAAATATGGCTGTTCCAAGATTTGGTGCAATGGATACTGTGAATGATCCCGCTGCCATGATCAGTGCGCCAACGATTAGTAACCGCTTGGAGCCAAAACGATCTAACAAAATACCAACCGGAATTTGCATCCCTGCGTAAACGACTAGTTGAAAAACAGCAAGTGTTGCAAGTTGTTGAGCATTGGTGTCAAAGCGCTCACTTGCTATTAGGGTTGCGACTCCCAAGCTTGAACGTTGGGTGACAGCAATTAGGTATGCAAGTCCTGCAATTGCAAGAACCAGCTTTGGAGATCGACTCAGTCTTGGTCCTCGTCGTTCTCAAGCTTGTTCTTCTGGTGGCTCGCAAGATAACCTTCGAGCTCAGCTGCAATTTCATCTGCATCTGGAAGCTCGCGTTCTGGAGACTTCACAGCACCCATTCCAGTTCCTGATCTCTCGCTTCTAAAGCTTGTCTCGAGATTAGCCACCATGCCAGCGAGATCTGCGTTCTCTTCCATCTGCTTAGACAATCTCCTCAAAAACGCAACGCCTTCGTCGCGAAGATCATCTGCTGGAAATATCAAACCCAGATGTCCACTTATTAACTCCAATCCGGAGACTGCAGCTTGCGGATACTCCGAGTCAGATAGGTAGTGAGGAACGAGCAGCACAAAGCCGGTGGTTGGAATGCTAGCTTGAGTCAAGCGGTACTCGAGTAAGTGCATGATGTTGCCAGGCACCTGAGTCCTTGGTTTCCACTCAGAGAACTTAGCAATGACATCACTCTGATTTCCGGAGACTGTAACGCCGACTGGACGAGTGTGTGGAATTGGGAAAGGTATGGCGTGCAACCAAGTTAGATCGCTTATGGCAAAGTATTCAAACAAAGTTTCAACAGAAGATGCGAATGCTTCCCACTTGAAGTCGGGCTCGTAACCGTTCAAGAAGAGGAATTGGTTACCAACTTCATCCCTCACTAGGTGCATCGACAAACTAGCCGGTTGATAATCTTCGATGTGGTCCTGTTCGAAGTACATGACAGGTCTACGAGATCTGTAGTCGAGAAGTTCATCGTTATTGAAAACAGCCACGGTTGTGTACTCGAGATTCCCGAGAATGTGCTCAGCGACTTGTTGCATGGCCGAACCTGCGTCAGTGAAACCAGAGATTGCCGCGAGCAGGTGCAGTCCTTCTGGGACTTGTATGTCCGTGTTCACTAGGGTGAATAGCTGATTCTGCTGTGGCATAACATCATTCTACTTTCGACTAAGTAGCATGGTTCGTATGACTTCTCTATCAATCAAACTGACCCCAACAAGTCCAAAAACAACAGCAGCTTCGATTTCAATCTTCGCAGTCGGTACCGTGAAGGAGAGCGCAACTTTTCTAGGAGCAGCCAAAGGTAATCCGCTTCTAAAGGGAGTTAACCTCAAGGCCCTTAGTTTTGCTGGAAGCGCAGAGAGCACAACAAGATTGAGCCTCGGCGAAGCAACCGTCGGTTTGATTGGCGTTGGAAAAGGCATTACATCCTCAGATCAGGCAAGAGACATCGGCGGAGCAATCGGCCGAGCATTCAGAGACCAGAAGTCGATCACGGTTGACATCCCCCTTGCCTCTCTTGAAGAGGTAGTTGCACTAATCGAGGGAATCTCATTCGTTCAATACGAATTTTCCCAATACAAATCTGTCAAAAAGACAAAAGCAGAGCTAACTTCAATAATTGTTGTGACCTCTCACAAAGTCTCACCTTCACAACTAAAGCGCATCAAGGTGCTTGCCGAAACTTTGGATGCCACAAGAGACCTAGTTAACACCCCAGGAAATGACCTTTACCCAGCCAAACTTGCTCAAATCATTTCAGCACAGGCAAAGCTTCCAAATGTAAAGGTAGAGGTTTGGGATGACAAAAGACTAGCCAAAGAAAAATGCCACGGCATCCTTGCAGTAGGAATGGGCTCTGCTCGCGGTCCGAGACTCGTGAAGATTACCTACACACCTCCTACGGCCAAGGCTCACCTTGCTTTGGTTGGCAAAGGAATCACTTTTGACACTGGAGGGCTATCGCTCAAAGACAAAGCCGGCATTCTGGGTATGAAGTACGACATGGCCGGTGCAGCAACTGTTGGCGAGGCCACAATTGCAATTGCGAAACTTGGCCTACCTGTGAAGGTAACCGCATTCTTATGCATAGCCGAGAACATGCCTTCTGGCACAGCAACTAGACCTACTGACGTGATCACCTTCCGCAACGGTAAGACAGTCGAAATCACTAACACAGATGCAGAAGGTCGCATTGTCATGGCGGATGGTTTGGTTCTCGCAAGTGAACTAAAGCCAGATCTGATTGTTGACCTCGCAACACTTACTGGCGCAGCTCGAGTAGCCCTGGGTAACAGGTATAGCGGTTTGATGGGCGATGACGAGGCAGTTGGGTCACTGAAGAACGCTGCTGCAAGTGCTGGTGAACTTGTTTGGCACATGCCTTTGCCTGAAGAGCTTTTCGACCTGATTAAGTCTGATACCGCCGACATGATGAATTCACGAATAGGTAACCCAACAGGCGCAATGCTGGTGGGAGGCCTTTTCCTTAGGGAGTTCGTCGGCCCAAAGAGCGCTAAGGACGATACCCATCTGAATTGGGCACATCTTGACTTCGCTACAGCCGCAAATAATGACCTCGCCCCTTACGGTTCCACAGTTAAGGGTGCGACAGGATCAATGATTAGAACCCTTGTTACACTTGCCGAGCAAATGGGAACTAAGCCTAAGAAATAGTTCTAGTAATCTTTATCTGTATACCCCTACAAATAACTCTCAAAAGGAGCAAAATTGGCCGAGCATAACTTTGACGTCGTAATCCTAGGTGGCGGAAGTGGTGGCTACGCAGCTGCACTTCGCAGCGCACAACTTGGCCTGTCCGTAGCTCTCATTGAGCGAGACAAACTCGGTGGCACCTGTCTTCACCGTGGTTGCATTCCCACCAAAGCTTTACTTCACTCAGCTGAAGTAGCAGATGTCACAAGAGATGCAGCAGCATATGGAATCAACGCAACCCTTCAGGGTGTCGACATGCCTGCAGTTAATAAGTACCGGGATGGAATCGTAGATCGACTATTCAAGGGACTGACTGGCCTAGTTGGGTCAAAGGCAATCACAGTAGTGTCAGGCGAAGGCCGCATGACCGGACAGAAGTCCATCACTGTAAATGGCGATGTCTACTCAGGTAAGAACCTGGTTCTAGCAACCGGTTCATACAGCAAGACTCTTCCTGGTTTAGAAATCGCAGGACGCGTAATCACCTCAGAGCAGGCACTTCAGCTTGACTTCGTTCCAAGCAAAGTAATCATCCTTGGAGGTGGAGTTATTGGTGTTGAATTCGCTTCAATCTGGAAGTCATTCGGAACCGATGTAACGATCATTGAAGGTTTGCCAACGCTTGTCCCTAATGAGGATGCTGCTGTTTCAAAGGCCATGGAGCGTGCATACCGTAAGCGTGGAATCAACTTTAAAACCGGTGTTCGATTCCAGGGTGTTCAGCAGAGCGCAACCGGTGTGGTTGTAACACTTGAGAACGGTGAACAATTCGATGCTGAATTACTTCTTGTAGCTGTTGGTCGAGGACCTAACACAGCAGGATTCGGTTACGAAGATAACGGAATCACAATTGACCGCGGCTACGTCATTACAAACGACAGACTTCAAACCTCTGTTCCAGGCGTTTATGCTGCCGGCGACATCGTCCCTGGTCTTCAGCTAGCTCACCGTGGCTTCCAGCAGGGCATCTTCATTGCCGAGGAGATTGCTGGTCTCAAGCCAGCAACTATCGATGAGCTTGGAATTCCTAAGGTCACATACAGCGACCCGGAGATTGCATCTGTTGGGCTGACCGAAGCCAAGGCAGCCGAGATTCATGGCCAAGACAACATCTCTGTTTACGAATACAACCTTGGTGGAAACGGCAAGAGCCAGATTCTTGGAACTGCTGGATTCGTGAAGTTGATCCGCAAAAACAACGGTCCAATTATTGGTATCCACATGATTGGCTCGCGAGTCGGCGAGCAAATCGGTGAAGCACAGCTAATCGTTAATTGGGAAGCATTCCCAGAAGAGGTGGCTTCCCTCGTGCACGCCCACCCAACCCAGAACGAAGCCCTAGGTGAAGCACATCTAGCACTTGCGGGTAAACCACTACACGCGCACGCCTAAACTTATATCTGCATAAGGAGCAACCTAAATGAGTGAAGTAAAACTACCTGCGCTTGGCGAAAGCGTAACCGAGGGAACCGTAACCCGCTGGCTAAAGAAGATTGGTGACACTGTTGCTATCGATGAGCCGCTAGTTGAGGTCTCAACGGACAAAGTGGACACTGAGATCCCATCCCCTGTTGCGGGTGTTCTAACTCAGATCCTCGTAGCTGAAGATGAGACAGCAGCCGTTGGTGCAGTTCTTGCAATCGTTGAAGATGGAGTTGCAGCATCAGCTCCGGCAGCTCCGGCAGCTCCAGTTGTTGAAGCTACTCCAGTTGAAGTTGCTCCAGTAGTTGTAGCACCACCCGTTATCGAAACCCCAGTAGTCGCGCCTGTTGTTGTTCCACCTGTGGTTGCAGCTCCAGTGGTAAGCGCTCCAGCTCTAACTGAGCCAATCGTTACCCCGGTAAATCTTCCAGCTTTCACCGCACCAGTGGCTGCACCTGTAACCTCGGGTTCAGACATAAATTACGTTACTCCCCTGGTGAGAAAACTTGCCGCCGAAACTGGAGTCAACCTAGCTACCGTTCCGGGAACTGGCGTTGGGGGTCGTATCCGACGTGAAGATGTTGTTGCGGCTGCGAGTAACAAGTCAAGTGCTCCTGTCGCCCAGGTTCAGGTCGCTGAATCAGCATTGCGTGGAACCGTGGAGCCAATGTCTCGTCTTCGCAAAGTTCTTGCTGAGCGCGCAGTTGCCTCAATGGTTTCAACTGCCCAACTAACTACAGTTGTCGAAGTTGATGTGACTGCAATCGCTCACCTCAGAGCAGCAAAGCAAGCAGAATTCACTGCCAAGACCGGCGTGAAGCTGAACTTCATGCCTTTCTTCTTCCTTGCTGCAGCCGAAGCACTCCGCGCGCACCCAAAGATCAACTCAAGCGTTGACGGTGAGAGCATCGTCTATCACCCTTCAGAAAACATCAGCTTCGCAGTTGATACTGAACGCGGTTTGTTGACGCCTGTTATCCGTGATGCTGCGTCTCTTTCACTAGCTAACATCGCATCTCAAATCGCAGATCTTGCAGCGAGAACTCGTGAGAACAAGCTAAAGCCGGACGAGTTATCAGGCGGAACATTCACTCTGACCAACACTGGTTCTCGTGGAGCGCTATTCGACACCCCAGTCGTGTTCCTACCTCAGTCAGCAATTCTTGGCACTGGTGTAGTCGCAAAGCGTCCGGTTGTTGTAACCGATGAGCACGGCCAAGACAGCATCGCAATTCGAAGCATGGTTTACCTAGCCCTTTCTTATGACCACAGAATCATTGATGGTGCAGACGCAAGCCGCTTCCTGGTTGATGTTAAGAACCG
>CAMDEV010000008.1 GCA_945896925.1 Auritidibacter sp. Marseille-P8566 | reverse complement strand
AGCCTTCTATCCCAGTGCACGAATGAACCGACACCTGGTGGCATACCGTAGACCAACACCTCAACGACACCACCAAGAGTGTCACCATCTTTGTGTGCCGCATCAACTTCAGCAACCATGTCTGCACTTAGTTGTGCATTGAAGGCTCTTAGTGGATCTTCATCGATTCGTTCGACATCTTCTGGTCTAGGCAGGGCTATGTCAGCTGGTGCTTGCACTTTTCCGATTGCTACTGTGTGCGTGACAAGCTTGATTCCAAGAGTGCGCAGGAAAGCGGAAGCTACTTCTCCCAAAGCTACTCTGGCAGCTGTTTCACGAGCGGATGCTCGTTCAAGAACTGGTCTGCTGTCTAAGAAACCATACTTCTGCATACCTGTGAAATCTGCATGGCCAGGTCTTGGCCTGGTAAGTGCTTCAGCCCTAGCGCCAGTAAGTTCAGATTCATCTACTGGATCAGCTGACATCACCTGAGACCATTTAGGCCATTCGGTGTTGGCAATGTTTAGAGCGATGGGCCCACCCATAGTCAAGCCATGGCGAACGCCACCGGAGATAGTTACCTGATCTTGCTCTAGTTTCATGCGAGCACCACGGCCATAGCCGAGCCTGCGCCTAGCCAGTGCGGCCTGAATATCTTCGGTAGTGAGCTCTACGCCAGCAGGTAGTCCCTCTAGGACAGCTGTGAGCTGTGGTCCATGAGATTCACCTGCGGTTAGCCAACGTAACATTTGACTATTCTCGCACATCTAAAGCCGTAATGCTAAAGAGCCTGCCTCATGATCTCAACTAGTGATGCCTCATCCAGAGCGGAACAAGCCAGATCGCTGCCTGCAAACAAAAGCACTTGTCTAACTGCTTGCCACAAAAGCATCTCTGTTCCAGAAATCACATGACCTGGCTCAAAATTAGTGATAAACGCTTCATCCAGTTCAGAGTATCCAGCACTCAATAGCCATCCGCTCACTGGATTCTCGATGACTAGAGAGTTAGCTATCCCTGCTGGAAGAGTGTTTATTGTTAGGTCTTGATTTCCCGAGTAATCCTCGAGGATTCTTGATTCGAAAGCGATCTGCTCTTTTGTAAGGAGGTCTTTTAGCGCAGCTGCCTTGTCGAGGTCACGGGCATAGACAGTTACCGTTTCAGTGCCAGAGATCCCCTGTGCAGCAATTAATGCTGAACGTGCAGTTGCACCAGAGCCGAGTATGGCCACGTTACCCATTTCTTCTTGAGTTGCAAACCTAACCGCCTGCTGGATACCAAAGACATCAGTGTTGTATCCAGAAAATGAAACGCCATCACGTATCAGTGTGTTGCAGACTCCAGTACCTTGCAGATCTGATTCCTTGGACAAGTCAGCAGCTTCGAATTTGAGTGGCATAGTCACTGAGAACCCAGAGAAAAGTGAACCTTCTGCATGAATGAATTCCTTCAATGCGCCAGCTGAAACTCGCACGGCTTGGTAACTGTAATCGAGTCCTAATTGCTTATAGGCTGCAGCGTGAATTTTTGGGCTGAGGCTGTGTTCAATAGGGTCTCCAAGGACAGCAAAAAACTTCTTATTCATCCCAACCTGGATTCTCAGCCATCCACTTGTCCCACTTCACTATTCCTGCTTGGTGCTCAGCGTATGTGTTGCTGAAAATAGTTTCGCCAGTTTCTAGGTTCCACGTTACGAAATAAAACCAAGAGCCATCTGTCGGGTGCAAGGTTGCGTCAAGAGCTAGTGATCCTGGAGCTGCGATGGGTCCAAGTGGGAGTCCAGTGTATTTGTAGGTGTTGTATGGATTGTCATCATTTAGAATTTCGTTGGTGACGATAATTGAGAATGAACCGACACCGTAAGAGGCTGTAGCGCAAGACTGCAGAGCCATGTTGATTTCTAGACGGTTTCTGAAAACCCGTGATACTTTGAAGAAGTCTTCTGTGATCCTTGCTTCACGCTGAACTATTGAGGCAAAGGTGAGAGTTTCGTGCCAGTCCTTCTTTTCAATGCCAAAACTCGCAAGCTCTTGCTTCATCCGATTGACCATTATCTTAAGAATGCCTTTAGCATCCAAAGACTTATCAAAGGAATAGGTTGCAGGGAATAGGTAGCCCTCCAGCGACGGAGCGAGCTTAGGGAGGTCGAATTGACTAAGATTGTCCGCCTGCTCTTGAAACTTTTCTACGCTTATTCCAGTTACCTTCGATAACTTGACCAGAATGTCCTTTACTCTCAAACCCTCAGGAATAGTTACTTTATTGGACTGCATGTTTGTTGGATCAGTAAGAATCTCAATAGCTCTATCGCTACTGATTTTCAGAGGGATCGAGTAAGTGCCTGGGAAGAATGTTGGGTTTGCGGCCACTATGTGTCTGAGTGTTGTTGCATAGTCTTTAGTCACACCCACTTCAACCAAATGTTTTGCAACAGTCGCGCCTGTCTCCCCCTTGGCGACAGTGAACTCGATACTTGTATCGCTCTCCCCTTTGTATTCATCTTCTGAGAAAGTGTTGATGAAACTTCTAATGGGAGCACGGTTGAAGTATCCAACTCCCGCAATAACGGCTCCAAGTAGTGCTAGTGCGAGTAGGCGTCTAACGAGTTTTGAATTCCGTGAAGGCTTTAGAGAAGGCTGAAAGTTGCTAGTCATTCTCAGCTCTCCATTCTTCTAATGCTCTTCCTGGCGTTGCGCCAGTATTTGCCTCTACTTGGAAAGCGTATTCGAGGATAGCCACGGCGGCCATCTGATCGATTGTGCTTCTAGCGTCTTTCTGGCTCTTTCCCAGACTTCGCAGTTGAGAATTGGCTAGTGAGGTCGTTAACCTCTCGTCAAGAAGACGGATTGGAACCGAAGTTTCACTCGATAAATGCAAAGCTAGTTCTAGGGCATCTTCAGTCGAGGCTGTTGTCTCACCTTTCATGTTTATGGGAAGACCAACGTAGATTTCGAGCAGATCATCGAAGTCGCTTACGCACTTCAAAAGAGGTTCCAGACTTGTTTGCAGTTCTTCTCTTTGCAAAGTAGCTAATGGAGAGGCCAGAATTCCGTGCAGGTCTGATATCGCTATGCCGACACGCACCTTGCCAACATCTATTGCCAGTCTTCGGCCGGTTCGCAAGAACTAACTCAGGCTCTCAACAATTGCTTGGAGTGCGTTCGGGATCTCGGAGACATTAGTTCCGCCACCCTGTGCTATGTCCGATTTACCACCACCACCGCCACCAAGAACCTGGCTGGCAGTCTTAACTAGTTCGCCAGCTCTAACCCCATTGTTTTGTGCGAGTTCGTTGGCTACAACTACTAAGGCTGGTTTGCCATCTACAACACCGAAGATTGCAATTACTGTTGCCTTCTGGTTCGAAAGGTCTCTAACTTTGATAGCCAAATCGCGAAGTGTCTCAACGTTTGCAACCTGATCAATAGTTGCTGTAATTAATGTCGCTTTGGTCAGGTCTTTACCCGATGCTAAAAGCTCTGGGACTCTGGAACTGAGAGCGGCACTCTGGAATGTAGCCAGTTCCTTTTGAGTGTCTTTCATTTCTTGCAAGAACTGTGAAATGCGCTCCGTTGCATTTGCTGGGCTTGTTTTTAGAGCTTCGGCTATAGCGTGTAGCGCTAGTCGATCACGATTGAATGAAGAGATCGCATCAAGCCCTACTAGGGCTTCAAGTCTTCTTGAACCAGAACCAACAGATGATTCGTTGGTAATCGAAACTAGTCCAATCTGTGAACTTCTAGAAACGTGAGTACCACCGCAGAGTTCTCTAGACCAAGGGCCACCGATTTCAACAACGCGGACACTCTCGTCATACGTTTCACCGAAGAGCGCAACTGCTCCCCAAGTCTTAGCTTCTGGAAGAGACATGAACTGAGCGCTAACTGCTAAATCAGATCTGATTGCAATGTTGCTAATTTCCTCGATTTCTGACCTGGTCTCTGCAGATAGTGAAGAATTCCAAGAGAAGTCAAGGCGTAGGTAACCAGGCTTGTTGTATGAACCTGATTGAAGTGCTGTTGGTCCAAGAACCTGTCTAAGTGCAGCGTGAACAACGTGGGTACCTGAGTGTGACTGTGCTGCTCCTAGACGCCAGTTGGAGTCAACGCTTGTCCGCACTAAGTTCTCTAGTTCAACGCCACCTGATTTAACAACGACCTTGTGTGACACCAAACCCTTTACAGGCTTCTGAACATCAAGTACCTCGAGTTCGAAGCCATTTCCAAGAATCAGTCCAGCGTCGGCTGCTTGACCACCGGATTCAGCGTAGAAACTTGTCTCATCCAGAATGACCTCGACTACAGAACCTGCTTCAGCAGTTGATACAGAGTTACCATCTTGGATAATGCCTAGAACTCGACCCTCTGCCTCGAGTGACTCATAGCCGGTAAATCGAGTTAGACCTAATGTTCTATATTCACCGTAAACACTTAAGTCAGTAGCGCCAGATTTCTTAAGCTTGGCATCAGCCTTAGCTCTGGTTTTCTGCTCTAGCATCAACCCAGTGAAAGATTCGCGATCAACTGTAAGACCAGATTCTTCAGCAATTTCAACTGTTAGGTCAATTGGGAAGCCATAGGTGTCGTGCAGCAAAAATGTTGTTGATCCATCAAGTTCACTTTTTCCAGCGCTCTTAACAGCTTCAATTGCTGTATCCAAGACACTAGTTCCTGACACCAAAGTTCTAAGGAAAGCTTCTTCTTCGGCTCTAACAGTTGCATCGATTCTTGAGTACTGCTCTTCAAGATCAGGATATGCATCTACCATCGCGTTTTTAGAGGTTTGGAAGAGCTTCGCAAATACTGGCTCGTTCACTCCAAGTAGCCTCATTGCACGCACAGTTCTTCGAAGAAGTCTTCTAAGTACGTAGCCTCTACCGTCGTTACCTGGGCTGACACCATCAGAGATCAGCATCAGAGCGCTTCTAACGTGATCTGCAACAACTCTCAGTCGCACGTCATCGTTTTCGTCAGCACCGTAAGTTTTGCCTGATAGTTCAGCAGCAAGATCAAGAACTGGTCGAACCTGGTCAATCTCGTAAAGATTCTCAACACCCTGCATAAGGAAAGCAACTCGCTCAAGACCCATGCCGGTATCGATGTTCTTCTTTGGAAGTTCACCAAGGATTTCGAAGTTATCTTTGCCTGTACCTTGCCCTCGTTCGAACTGCATGAAGACCAGGTTCCAGATTTCGATGTAACGATCTTCGTCCGCCTCAGGACCGCCTTCGACTCCATACGCAGGACCTCTGTCGTAATAGATTTCGCTACATGGTCCAGCAGGCCCAGGCTGGCCAGTTGACCAGTAGTTATCCTTCATTCCCCGCTTTTGGATGCGGTCTAGAGGAATGTCAGACACTTCGCGCCATATCTCAATCGATTCTTCGTCGTCATGGAAAACGGTGACCCAGAGAAGTTCTTTATCAAGGCCGAGTCCCCCAGCTTCAGTTGATGAGGTTAGAAACTCCCATGCAAAAGCTATTGCTTCTTTCTTGAAGTAATCACCGAAGGAGAAGTTACCGTTCATCTGGAAGAAAGTTCCGTGACGAGTGGTTTTTCCGACTTCTTCAATATCTAAAGTTCTGACACATTTTTGAACGCTGGTTGCACGCGCATAAGGCGCTGGGATGAGGCCGGTCATAAATGGAATGAATGGAACCATTCCAGCAACGGTGAATAGGAGTGAGGGATCTTCGCTGATAAGCGAAGCGCTTGGAACTACGACGTGATCTTTACTCTCAAAGAACTTGAGCCAGCGTCTTTGGATTTCGGCTGTCTTCAATCTCTACCTCGTACGTTTAGTTGTTGTTGCAGGTTTCTTTGCTGTTCTTGCAGATGGCTTCTTAGCGGTAGAGGCCTGCGACTCTTGCTCTCGATAGCCAGCGCCGACTGCGTTTGCGAAGGTTTTTACCTTAGCTGCTGTCTCTTGCAGTGCCTTCTTAGTCTCAGGATTGGATTCGATCTGCTTGGAGATAAAGACACCAAGCGCAATTCCAGCAATCAAAATAGTGGACTTGCGCATTGATTTATTTCTTCTTACCTAGAAGACCCGAAACGCCACGGATGATTTCGCTCACTCTTTGGAGAGGACCACCGATGGTGTCGGTAAGTGTTGAGATGAGGTTCGAAAGGTTTGTTGTTGTCTCAACAACACTGTCTGTGATCACATCAATCTTCTCGAGTTGTTTGTTAGTTGAAGCTGTCGCTTCGGTAAGTTCATCAAGAAGAGGAACAAGGCTATCGCCTGTTTCACGAATGGTTGCAGATGCAACATCAACCAATTTTGCAAGCTTTACGAGCACGATAACAATTACTGCTACCAGGACTACGAACGCACCTGCGCAAATTAGTGACGCTAGATCTGCACCATTCATGAACAAAAGCCTTATCTGTTAGCGAGCAGCGTAGTACTCAACCACGAGCTGAACTTCACAAGTGATTGGAACTTCGGCACGCTTAGGACGACGAACTAGTGTTGCCTGCAACTTGTCTAGTTCAACGCTTAGGTAACCAGGAACTGGAGGAAGGACGTCCACGTGACCTCCCGCTGCAGCAACCTGGAAAGGTTCAGTTGATTCACTCTTCTCGTGAACGTGGATCATCTGACCAACCTTCACACGAGCTGATGGGCGGTCAACTCTTAGACCATCAATCAAAATGTGACGGTGAACAACCATCTGACGAGCCTGGGCCATTGTGCGAGCGAAACCTGAACGCAATACCAATGCGTCTAATCTCATCTCTAGAAGCTCGACTAGGTTTTCACCGGTTAGACCTTCTTGACGCTTAGCGTCGTTGAAGGTCTTGCGAAGCTGAGCCTCACGGATACCGTACTGGGCGCGTAGACGCTGCTTCTCACGAAGACGAACCGCGAAGTCGCTGTCTGCCTTACGCTTGGTGCGACCGTGCTGACCTGGAGCGTAAGGACGCTTCTCAAGATACTTTGCTGCTTTTGGAGTTAGGGCAATACCCAATGCGCGTGACAAACGGGTCTTACTTCTTGTGCGTGTGGTTTTAGACACGTATTCCTTCCGGGAAATGTATAGGTTTACTCAAAGTTTTGTGCCTGGTGGATCTTGGCTAAATAAGATTCACTCACCGGTCAAACAACTCGCAGCCATGCGTTATTCTGGTCGGCAACCTCTAAATCTTAGCAGTTTCGACTAAAACTAGCCAAGGGTTATTGCTTTCGCCTCAGAAAAGGCAGGATTCGACTTATTCGTTCAATCAAAGTGTTCTCGAACCCAATTCCTTTGGGGTTGTAGTACTTCTTTACGACTGATAACGGAACGTACTCCTGAGCAGATATACCGCTTTCAAGGTCGTGTGGGTACTCGTATCCAGGATCTTTACCTAAAGATGCGGATCTCAGGTGCCTCGGCACTGTGGGGCTCAACCCGCTTTCAACGTCTGCAATAGCTTTGTTTATAGCCTCATAAGCCCTATTCGACTTGGGTGCAAGTGCTAGGTAAATCGTGGTTGACGCCAACGGAATACGCCCTTCCGGCATTCCAATCTGAGCAACTACCTGCAAGGTTGAATTCGCTATCACCAGCGCGTTTGGATCGGCTAGCCCAATGTCTTCAGATGCAAGAATTACGAGCCTTCTAGCTATGAACCTAGGGTCTTCTCCCCCAACGATCATCCTGGCTAACCAGTGCAAGGCGGCATCTGCATCTGAGCCCCTGATGGACTTAATAAACGCACTGATGATGTCGTAGTGTTGGTCTCCCGTTGAATCGTATCTATTCAGGGCCTTGTTCATTGATGCGCTGACGTCATCTAACGATACTTGCGTCATACCTCTGCGAATAACCCGATTTGCAGCCGTTTCAAGGACGGTAAGAGCTTTTCTAGCGTCACCACCAGACTGTCTAGCGATTAATGCGAGAACAGCCTCAGAGCAGTGAACCTTACCCTCCAACCCTCTTTCACTGACCAGGGCCGATTGCAGAAGTGATACCAGATCTGGCTCCTCAATGTTGAGTAACTCAATCACGGCCGCTCTCGAAAGTATTGCTGAAGTTAGAGCAAAACTAGGGTTCTCAGTAGTTGCACCAATGAGAACTATTTCCCCATCCTCAACAGCCTTAAGAAGAGATTCCTGTTGAACCTTGGAGAACCTATGAATCTCATCCACAAAAACGATCGCTGCCTCTCGACCGTTTTGAGTGTCAGCGACCGAGATTTGCATAGCTGATCTCAAATCTGCGATAGAACTGTTGATTGCAGATACCTCAATAAACCGGCGCTGGTTGGAATTAGCCAGAAGCCTAGCAAGGGTAGTTTTGCCAGTTCCTGGTGGACCATAGAAAATCATGGAAGGCAAAGCTTGATTGGTCGCATTTGGAGCAAGGTACTGGGTTAAGACTCCTGATTCTCCTAGGATTTGAGGCTGCCCAACGAACTCCCCAAGGTTGCGAGGGCGCATTCTTGCCGCAAGAGGCATTCCAATGGGAAAATCAAATAGGTCGTCTGTATCCACTATTCAAGGCTAAACCACTTCCTCTCTGCTCTAAAATCAAACAGGACACAAATTCACGGAGGCAAAATTGGCTAAGACCAACAAAAGTTCATTAGATGCTGCAAAGAAAAGCTTGCAAAGCTTCGAAGCTAAGCAAAACGTTCAGGACCACCGAGTAAAGGTTCGCGCGCGCGACAATCGTTTAGCAGTGATAGCCACAGCGGCAGTAGTACTTTTCGCATCTGCTTCGCAATACGTCTATTTCAACTTTGGTCCTGGAGTCCCACTAACCGCATGTATTAATTTCACTCAGACACCGATCCCGAGTGTGTCTGGTGAGACTGCACCGATTCAGATTCCAGACGCTGCTATCTCTGAATGTCGAGACTGGACCGGAACCATGACACTTAATAAAGTCAACATGGGAATCACTCTTCATGGAAAATTAGCACCTCAAGCAGTTGCAAACTTTGTTCAGCTTGCAAACATCGACGGGTTTTACACTGGCATCAGCTGTCACCGCCTAACAACTTCAGACATCTATGTGTTGCAGTGTGGTGACCCAGCCGGTGATGGAAGTGGTGGACCTGGTTACGCGTTCGGCCCTCTAGAGAACACTCCACCAACAACAGGAAACTCTAAGCCAACTTATAAAAAAGGTTGGTTGGCGATGGCTAGACAAAGTAACGGTGCGAACACAATGGGAAGCCAATTCTTCATCGTCTACGCCGATTCAAAGATTCCAGACGACGCTGCAGGTGGATACACAGTGTTCGGTGAAGTGACCTCTGGTTTGGCAGGACTAGACCCAATAATCAAGGCTGGAACCAAAGATGGCTCAGGTGATGGAAAGCCTAAGGTTAAGACAAACATTTCCACCATTACACTCAAATAGAGAACAGCGAACAGGGAGCAGTAAGTGTCAACACTTGAAATCAGTTTCGGCAGAGTCGATGAGACCGGCAACGTCTATGTAGTTGATGCGGGCGTCGAGCGTTTGATCGGTTCCCAACCAGCCATGACGATTGAAGAAGCCGTTGCCTTCTATTCAAAGCGCTTCCAAGACTTAGCTGACAACGTCAGAATTCTTGAGCAGAGAGCGAAGGCAAAGGCTGACCCAAAGTCCATTGCAAAGTCAGCAGAGAAACTGATCAAAGAACTATCATCTCCTGCTGCTCTTGGAGATCTAGAAGCTCTTAGAGTACGTGTGAATGCTGTAAAGGATTCTTTGGGCGAAGCTCTAGCAGAGTCTGCTGCTAAGCACGCTGAAGCTGTCGCTGCCGCGATTATTGCGCGTGAAGCAATAGTAGTTGAGGCAGAGAAGATCGCAGCCCAGGATCCGCAAAAGACCAACTACAAGAATTCAACTGCGAAGATGACAGAGCTTTTCACTGCTTGGCAAGAAAACCAAAAGTCTTCGGTGAAGTTACCAAAAGCTTCTGCTGATGAACTCTGGCAGAGATTCTCAAAAGCTAGAAACAGCTTTGATGCTCACAAGCGTTCATACTTCGCAGCTGCCGATCAGGCCGCCAAGGCTGGCAAGCAGGCAAAGCTAGATCTAGTTCTAAAGGCGGAGGCACTCGTTGCAAAGGGAGCAGAGGCTTCAACTGAATACCGTGATTTGTTGACTGCTTGGAAAGCACTCCCTAAGGCCAAGCTCAAGACAGACGATGCTCACTGGGCTAGATTCAAAGCGGCCGGAGATGCAATCTATGCGGCAAGAAGTGAGAAGTTAGCCGCCGATGACGTTGCATACAGCGCAAACCTTGAAGCGAAACTAGCACTTCTGGTAGAGGCCGAGGCAATAAACGTCGAGGGTAACCTTGACGGAGCAAAGGCTGCCATGAAGTCAATCAATGCTCGTTGGGAGAAGGCTGGAAAAGTTCCTCGCGAACAGATGAGAGCAACCGAAGACCGACTAAAGGCTGTTGAAGCAAAGATTAAGCGTGTTGAGGATGAGCTCTGGCGCAAGAGCGACCCGGCAACTATTGATAGAACCAATTCAGTTCGAACACAACTAGAAGCCGGCATTGCAAAGCTTGAAGCTGAGCTAAATGACGCAAAGGCTACCGGAGACGCTTCCAAGATCAGCAAAGCTCAGGAAGCACTAGACACCAAGAAGGCTTGGTTGGAAGTAGTAATAGCTAACAGCTAGGTATTGCTCACTCGGTACACGTCGTAGACGTTATCGATACGTCTAACAGAATTTAGAAGAGAGTCCAGCGCAGCAGGATTGCTCATTTCGAAAACAAATCTGCTCAGTGCCACCCTGTCTGCTCTTGTTGAAACCGAGGCGGACAGAATGTTTACGTGGTGCTCACTCAATACTCTGGTGACATCACTCAACAGGCCACCTCTATCAAGAGCTTCTATTTGTATTTGAACCAAGAACAAAGACTTGGCAGAAATGTCCCAGGTGACTTCGATTAGACGCTCTGCTTGTCCTCTGAGGTCGTCAGCATTCTTGCAGTCACTTCTGTGAACAGAAACACCATTGGCTCTAGTAATGAATCCTAAAATTTCATCCCCCGGCACAGGTGTGCAGCAGCGAGCGAGCTTCACCATTACGTCGGCGTCACCGCGAACTAGGATTCCTGAGTCCCCCGTTCTTGTCTTGGTTGCCGGTCGGTTAGGCAGTTCGAAAACTGGTTCTTCCGCATCTTCGTCTGCTGACAGAGCTGCTGCCATTTTCTCAACTACAGATTGAGCAGAAATATGATTATCACCAATTGCGGCGTAGAGATCTGATGGCTCTCCATACCTCAAATCACTAGTTATCTTGAGCAAACTGTCTGTGGCCAGCGCTCTTTGAATAGGCAAATTCTGCTTGCGCAAAGCTTTAGCAAGAAGATCTTTTCCTCGCTCTATTGCATCGTCTTTCCGTTCAGCCTGGAACCACGCCTTAATTTTCGACTTTGCCCTTTGACTCTGAACAAACTGGAGCCAATCCTGACTTGGCGAGGCGTCTTGTGACTTTGAAGTGAGAATTTCTACGACGTCACCTGAATGTAGTTGAGTTTCGAGAGGAACTAGACGACCATTCACCTTTGCACCCATGGTCTTGTGACCAATCTCAGTGTGGACTGCATATGCGAAGTCAACCGGCGTTGCCCCACTAGAAAGCCCAATCACTCTGCCCTTAGGAGTAAAGGCGTAAACCTCCTTAGCGCCTATTTCGAAACGCAGGGCATCCAAGAATTCACTAGGGTCAGCGGTTTCATGCTGCCAGTCTGATAGATGCTTAAGCCAAACCAGATCGTCCTCGGAGCTAATCTTGCCGTCGCTTCCAATTTCCTTGTACTTCCAGTGGGCCGCAACACCATACTCTGCTCGGTTATGCATCTCCTGGGTTCTAATCTGAATCTCAACAGGACGACCGTTAGGGCCAATCACAGTTGTGTGCAAGGACTGGTAGAGATTGAACTTTGGCATTGCGATGTAGTCCTTAAAACGACCAGGCACTGGGTTCCAGCGAGCGTGGATCGCTCCCAAGATTGCATAGCAATCCCTAACCTCAGGAACTATTACACGAATACCAACGAGGTCATATATGTCGTCGAACTCTCGACCTCTCACAACCATCTTTTGGTAAATCGAATAGTACTGCTTCGGTCGCCCGGCAACACTGCCCTTGATCTTGTTGTCCTTTAGATCAGAGTCAATGGCTGAGATGACTCCCTGGATGAACTCTTCTCGTTTTGGGGAGCGTTGTCTAACTAAATTAACAATCTCCTCATACACTTTCGGGTACAAAACAGAGAAGGAAATATCTTCTAGTTCCCATTTGAATGTTGAGATACCAAGTCGATGCGCCAAAGGTGCATAAATTTCAAGGGTCTCCTGAGCTTTGTATCTTGCCTTCTCCTCAGGGACGAAACCCCAAGTTCTTGCGTTGTGCAATCGGTCAGCAAGCTTGATGACAAGGACTCGAATGTCCTTAGACATTGCAACAACCATCTTGCGGACAGTCTCAGCCTGAGCGTTCTCACCGAACTTAACTTTGTCCAGCTTCGTTACTCCATCAACAAGCATTGCAACCTCGTCGCCGAAATCAACTTTGAGCTGATCTAGCGAGTATTCGGTGTCTTCTACTGTGTCATGCAAGAGAGCAGCAGCAAGACCTGCTGGCCCGATACCAAGGTCGGCTAACAGCTGAGCAACCGCTACAGGGTGAGTGATGTATGGGTCGCCACTTTTGCGTGTTTGACCTTGATGAGCCTTTTCAGCGACTTGGTAAGCGCGTTCAACAATCGAGAAGTCGAGCTTAGGGTGAGAGGCCTTTGCTGAACGAATAACGTCCGCAATTCCAGTGCCTTCGACGGGTCTCGTGAAGATTTTAGGCAGCCTGTTTCTTAATGCTGCGAGCGCGCCACCTGCAGAGGTATCAGACATACGTTACCTATCGCCAGTCAAATAGTGAATCATCTGGCCCACACTACTTGTCTAGGCGCGCTTGGCTAGAACTTTTTTGGCAGCCTTTGCATACTTAGCTTCTCCCTCACGGAGGTGAGAATAGAAAGGAGCAGCAATGAAAATCGTTGAGTATGTACCAACAACAATTCCGATGAAAAGTGCTAGAGAGATGTCTCTCATAGTTCCTGCACCAAGCACGAATGCGCCAATGAACAAAATCGCTGCAACTGGGAGTACAGCAACAACCGAGGTGTTAATCGAGCGAACAAGAGTTTGATTGATTGCAAGGTTCACTCGCTCGGCAAAGGTTGCAGTTTCGCTGAATTCCACTTCGAGGGTGTTTTCCCTAATCTTGTCGAAAACCACCACTGTGTCATAGAGCGAATAGCCGAGGATTGTCAGGAACCCGATGACGGCCGCCGGAGTGACTTCGAAGCCAAGAGCGCCATAT
This sequence comes from Auritidibacter sp. Marseille-P8566, assembly GCA_945896925.1. Classification (GTDB taxonomy): domain Bacteria; phylum Actinomycetota; class Actinomycetes; order Actinomycetales; family Microbacteriaceae; genus Rhodoluna. The sequence continues at coordinate 8,540 of CAMDEV010000008.1, read as the reverse complement.
AGACCTGCCGTAATCACGAGGTCATGCAGAAGGGCAAGCAAAGCAGCGGCACTCATCTTCAGTGTTCGGAAATATAGAGCCATAAGGATGGCAGCAAGAATTACGAAGGTGATCAATCCTGAGATTGCCTTGTTGGTAATGTCCGCTCCCCAGTTTGGTCCGATGAAGGAGGCATTCACTTGGTCAAATTTCACACCAAATTCCTCAGCCAACGCGACTCGAACATCTTTGAACTCTTTATCGTTCAATGTTTGGGTCTGAACTCTCAAGGTGTCGTTGCCAAGGCGTGCAACATAGACTTCGATACCCGGCATGACGGTGTGGACAGCATCCTCTGCCTTTGACTCTGACACTGTACTTGCTGCCGGAACTCTATATTCAGACCCACCTCTGAACTCAATTCCGAAGTTGAAACCTCCGCGAGCTGCTGGAATCAGGATTGCAAGCACGAGCATCACCGCGGCAATTAGGTAAAAGAATTTTCTTCGACCGATGAAATCGATTGACTTTTCACCGCTGTATAGCTGATTTCCGAAGTCACTAAATTTACTCATTAGTTTGTCTCCTCTTGGGTTGAAGCAGCTTTACGCTCAGCAATTGTTTGACGTCGCTCCGCTTCCTTAGAAGACTTAGCGGCCTTACCTGAGGACACCTGCGCAGCAACTCTAAACTGGCCCCGACCTGTGTAGCCGAAACCAGAGCTCTCCCTGATTTCCAGACCCGACCACTTGTGCCCGCTTGAGAAGAACTTGGTTTGAGCAAGAAGCCTAAATGTTGGGTATGTGAATAGCCAAACCACTGCAAGGTCAATGAGTGTGGTTAGGCCTAATGTGAAAGCGAATCCCTTAACGTTTCCGACGGTTAAGGCAAACAAGGTTCCAGCAGCTAGAAGGCTCACAGCGTCGGAGACAAGGATTGTTCGTTTTGCACGTTGCCAACCACTTTCAACTGCAACGCTCAACGGCTTGCCTTCACGGAGTTCGTCACGAACACGCTCGAAGTAAACGATGAACGAGTCGGCGGTAATACCGATGGCAACGATCAGACCAGCGATTCCAGAAAGTGAGAGGCGGTAATCCTGTCGCCAGGTTAGCAGCGCAATCATGATGTAGGTCAGGAGTGCTGCAATGACTAAAGATCCCAAGGTGAGAACAGCAAGTCCTCGGTACTGGAAGATTGAGTATCCAACGACCAGAATTAGTCCGATGAGTCCTGCAAGGAGTCCTGCTTGTAGCTGTTCGGTTCCTAGAGTCGCAGAAATGTCTTCCTGAGACTGGACAGTGAACGAAATAGGCAAAGAACCGTACTTAAGTTTGTCAGCTAAAGTCTTTGCACCTGGTTGGTCAAAAGAGCCTGTGATTTGTGCCGTGCCACCGGTGATTACTGCCTGAGTGGTTGGAGCTGTAATCACGTAGCCGTCGATAGTCACTGCGAATCTGTTGCGAGGTTCACTCAGAGGGAAAAGACGCTGAGTGACGTTACCGAACTTCTCCCCACCAGCTGAGTTGAATGAGAGGTTTACGGCCCAGTCATTGGTTACCGCACCATTAGCTCCAGTTACGGTTCCAGCCTCGGCGTTAGACAGGTCGCTACCATTCAACTCAACGGGTCCAAGAATGTACTTCTCGCTTAGGTCCTCGCTACAAGTCACCAGAGGTTTGTCCTCTGGGTCCACTTGACCCGGCTTGCGGAATCCACCTTTGACGTTACATGCAAGATCTTCGTACTGCTTCTGCAGTTCTGCTGAGACTTGGTTAAGATCGCTCTTGTCCGTTGGCTTTGCGCTTGAGGTCTTAATTGGCTTAGAACCATCTTTGCCAACAGTAGTCTTTGTCCCGGCTGATGCAACTAGAACCGCTCTAAATTCGAGTTTGGCTGAACTTTGCACGAGCTCAAGAGTGTTTTCGTCTGGAGTTCCGGGAATCGAAATGACTATGTTATTTCCCGAAGTGTTGATCTGCGATTCACTCACACCGGTAGAGTCAACGCGCTGTCTAATGATTGAAACAGCCTGGCTCACTTGCTCAGGGAGGACTTCTTTGCCCTCTTCAACGACAGGTGTGAGAATAATCTGAGTTCCACCACTTAGGTCTAGAGCTAAGTTTGGAACGAAAGTTGCCTTCTGCTCGCCGAATAATTTGTTCAAGCCGATGATGCCGACAATTCCAAACATCAAAATTAGCAACCAAACAAGTGACCTAGTTGCAGCTTTGGTGATTCCATTTCTTTCGGACAAGATAGTGCCTTCTTTTCTCTACAAACTAACTATTTAGCTGACTTTGTTGTCGATGTCTGTGCTTTGGTCCCTGTTGTTTTAGCAGCTGGCGCCTTTTTTGCAACTGTACCTGCAGTCTTCTTAGCTGCAACCGGTTTCGCAGCCTCAGCTTTCTTTACGGGCTTCGCATCCAAAGTTGGAGCCTCAACGCTTCTAACTGCTGCTTTTAGGAACTCGATCTTTGTTCCTGGTACTGATTCAACAATCACTGTTGTCTCCCGAATCTCAGTGACGACACCAGTGATACCTCCAGCCATTACAGCGTTTACACCAACTTTGATGGAGTTTTCTAGCTGTTGGGCAGCAACCTTGCGACGGCGATTGCTGAACAAGATGAAAGCAACGAAGGCAGCAAGAAGGAACAGTAGTTCAGGACCCATTTATTTAGACCAATCAGCTAGGAATTTGCGACAACTACTCGATTATAGGCGAGAGACTAGTCAAATAAGCCGGGTTCTAGGTTTGGAGGGGTTAGTCCGAGATGCCGGTAACCTGCTGCCGTTGCCACTCTCCCCCTTGTAGTCCTGGCAATAAGGCCCGTTCTTAGAAGAAATGGCTCCACTACACTCTCAATTGTTTCTTGATCTTCACCAATAGCCACGCTTAGGGTGCTAAGCCCAACTGGTTTTCCCTCAAACTTCACGATTAAGGTCGACAGCACCGCTCTATCAAGTCGATCTAGGCCCAATGAGTCAACTTCATAGAGTTCAAGAGCCTCAGAAACGGTGTTTGCTAGAACTTTTCCATCGTGGTTGACGAGCGCATAGTCCCTTACCCGTCGTAGGAGTCGATTCGCGATTCGAGGTGTGCCCCTAGATCTAGACGCGATATGGCCTATGGATGTGGAATCAACATCAAGTTTCATAAGATTGGCAGCTCTAGAAACTACCTGCTCGAGTTCTTCGGTGGAATAGAAGTCAAGGTTTGCTGTGAATCCGAAACGGTCGCGCAAAGGATTTGGTAGTAGTCCACTTCTAGTAGTTGCCCCAATGAGAGTGAACGGGTCTAAATCCAAGGAAATACTTGTTGCTCCGGCTCCCTTGCCAACCATGACATCAACTCTAAAATCCTCCATGGCTAGATATAGCATTTCCTCAGCAGAGCGGGACATTCTATGAATCTCATCAATGAATAGAACTTCTCCCGCGGTGAGGGATGAAAGCACTGCCGCGAGGTCTCCAGCGTGCTGGATGGCTGGACCGCTTGTCATGCGTAACGGCCGTTCTGAATCATTCGCGACGATCATGGCAAGTGTTGTTTTTCCAAGTCCAGGCGGACCTGCCAAGAGAATGTGATCTGCTGTTCGTTGTTGAATCTTTGCAGCGTCGATCAGAAGTTGAATCTGGCTTCTGACTTTTTCCTGACCGATGAATTCGCTCAGCGATTGAGGCCTTATGGCTGCTTCAAATACAAGATCACTGTCATCAGCGCTGCTGTCTAGGATTTCATCAGACATCGTTTGAGACTCTCCTGGCATTCGCTAGTTGTGAAAGCGCTCCACGCAATAACTCCGCCTCGGACAGATTCGCAACAGCTATGTCCTCAACGGCCTTCTTTGCGGCACGCTCTTGATATCCCAATCCAATTAGTGCAGCCACTACATTTGCTTCAGAGGTTGAAGATGGTTTGTCTTGAACTCCGCTAAGAGCCAACTTGCCGGTCAGAGAAAGAACGATGAGCTTCGCAGTCTTTGGTCCTATTCCTGAGACGGACCTAAACATGGAATCATCCGCACCAGCAACGGCTTGAGCGAGACCATCCACTCCAAGAGTTCCCATCACTGCAAGCGCTGATTTTGGACCAACTCCGGAAACTGAACACAGCAGATTAAAAGCTGATAACTCTTCCGCGTTCATAAACCCGTATAGAGACTGTGAGTCCTCACGAATAATGTGTGCGGTTCGGAGTGTCAGTTCAGCTCCAAGGCGTACCTCAAGTGCTAGCTTCGTTGTTACATTAACTGCGTAGCCAACGCCATTGGTTTCGATAATTAGGTCGCCAAGCCCAACGTGGGAAACTCTTCCGCTGATAGATGCAATCACAGGCTAAGACTAACTTGGGTTTACTTTTGTTTCTTGGAAGAAGCGATGGCCTGACGCCATTTCTTTTGGGCGTTGGTCTCTGTGGAGGATGACTCATTGGCGAGGGAATTGAGATCTCCACGCCAAGCTGAAGTAATCGCAACTGCCAGAGCATCCGCGGCATCAGCTGGTTTAGGAAGTTCTTTCAACTTCAGGATCTTTTGGACCATTAGCATCACCTGGTCCTTGGCTGCCTTCCCACTTCCAGTGACAGCTGCCTTTACCTCAGTTGGTGTGTAGAAGATGACCGGGATACCGCGCTGCTGACATAGATAGACAATGATCCCTGAAATCTGGGCTATGCCAATTACTGTGTTGAGGTTCTTCTGACTGAATACCCTCTCAATGGCAACTCGCTCTGGTTTATGAAGATCAAGTACCTTGGCGACCTCGTTACCGATGAGCGCAAGTCGAACACTGAGTTCCATAGTAGATGGAGACTGGACGACTCCAACTGCTACGAATTTAACATCCCTACTCTTATCCTTCGCTACTACGCCAAATCCACAACGTGTTAGACCTGGGTCAATGCCAAGGATGACTTCAGACATTCATTCTGCGTCTAGTGCAGCTGCAACTTCAGCACTCATGTCGAAGTTCGAATAAACGTTCTGCACCTCGTCGGAATCCTCCAAAGCATCAATAAGTGCGATTACCTTTCTAGCAGTATCAATGTCTGTTTGAACTGGCATAGAAGAAATGAATTCAACGTCTGCGCTCTCATAGTCGATTCCTGAACTCTGCAGGGCAGTTCTGACTGCGACCATCTGACTAGGGTCGGTGGTAATTATGAACTGCTCACCACGATCTTGAATATCATCGACCCCCACTTCGAGTACAGCCTCGAGGATGGAATCTTCGTTAGTGGTTTCAGATCTTTCAACTACGATTACACCTTTACGACTGAACTGGTAAGACACTGAACCAGGGTCAGCCATAGTGCCTCCGTTGCGTGTAACGGCTAGGCGAACATCAGCTGCTGCACGGTTCTTGTTGTCTGTAAGACATTCAATGAGGATGGCAACTCCGTTAGGGCCATAGCCTTCATACATAATCGTCTGGTAGTCAACAGCGCCACCATCAAGCCCGGCACCACGTTTGATTGCTCTTTCGATGTTGTCGTTAGGAAGAGAAGACTTTCTCCCCTTTTGAACAGCATCGTAAAGAGTTGGGTTTCCATCAAGATCAGCACCACCCATTCGAGCAGCAACTTCGATGTTCTTGATTAGCTTGGCAAAAAGTTTTGCTCTTCGGCCGTCAATAACAGCTTTTTTATGTTTAGTAGTTGCCCATTTGGAATGGCCTGACATTTGTATCTCCTAGACGCGCTTAGACAATGAAAGTTTAGTTTGAACTAACGAAGTTCGCAGTTTTGCACATGTCCACGAAATATTTGTGAACCTCAGTAACCCCCGTTACTTCAGGGTGAAAACTAATTCCGAGCAAGTTTCCCTGCCTTACTCCAACAATTTTGCCATCCTCTAACGAGGCCAAAACCTCAACACCTTCACCGAGTTCCGTAACCAGAGGCGCTCTGATGAAAGCCACTGTAATCGGTTTACCTATTCCAGTGAAGTTCAGTGTTGTTTCGAATGAATCAGTTTGAGAGCCAAATGCATTTCTAGAAACGGTCACATTCAATCCCCCGAAGCTCTCTTGGTCAGCAGGGCCTCCGGTGAAGCGATCTGAAAGCATAATTAGCCCAGCGCAAGTGCCAAAGACTGGTAAGCCCTGTGACATGAGCTGACGTATTAGATCTCTAAGTTCGTAGATTTTGCTCAGCTTGTCGATCACAGTGCTCTCACCACCTGGAATGATGAGTCCTGAAATTCCGATAAGGTCTTTGGCATTTCGCACTCGAACACTAGGGATTCCTAGTCGCTCAAGTACTGCTAGATGTTCTCTGAAGTCTCCTTGGAGACAGAGAACTCCGATAGGACCCAACTACTACCAGCCGCGGTCTGCCAGACGGTGAGGAGCTGGAAGGTCAGCAACGTTGATACCAACCATTGCTTCACCCAGACCTCTTGAAACTTCAGCTAGAACATCTGCGTCATCGTATGAAGTTGTTGCTTTCACGATTGCGGCAGCACGCGCAGCTGGATTGCCTGACTTAAAGATTCCAGATCCCACGAATACACCGTCAGCACCAAGCTGCATCATTAGCGCAGCGTCTGCTGGCGTTGCAACACCTCCGGCAGTAAATAGAACTACGGGAAGTTTTCCAGTTCTAGCTACTTCACGAACAAGTTCGTATGGAGCCTGAAGTTCCTTAGCAGCGACATAAAGCTCATCTTCGGTCTTAGCACTGAGTGCTCTAACTTCACTCAAGATAGTTCTGATGTGCTTAGTAGCCTCGGAGACGTCACCGGTACCGGCTTCACCCTTAGAGCGAATCATTGCAGCACCTTCAGTAATTCTTCTCAACGCTTCACCTAGGTTGGTAGCTCCACAAACAAAAGGAACGTTGAACTTCCACTTATCGATGTGGTTCACGTAGTCAGCAGGTGAGAGCACTTCAGACTCGTCGATGTAATCAACCTTTAGGGATTCAAGAATCTGAGCTTCAACAAAGTGTCCAATGCGCGCTTTAGCCATTACTGGGATTGAAACAGAGGCGATGATCTGGTCAATTAGATCTGGGTCGCTCATACGAGCCACACCACCCTGGGCTCTAATGTCAGCAGGAACGCGCTCTAGAGCCATTACTGCTACAGCACCGGCGTCTTCTGCAATCTTCGCTTGGTCTGCTGTTACTACGTCCATAATGACGCCGCCCTTTAGCATCTCTGCTAATCCGCGCTTGACTAGTGGGGTTGATGTGTTGTGTTGGTTTTCAGACATGACCCAATTCTAAACCGCCGAAGGCTCTCCCGTATCCAAAGGTTACGAGATTTGACTCCAGGCAGTAGCAATTTCGACTCGGACATCCCCCAAAAGCTTTGGAAGAGCCTTGGTTTGAGCAATGATTGGGAAGAAATTACTGTCATTCCTCCAACGAGGAACCACATGCTGATGTAGGTGACCTGCAATGCCAGCACCAGCGACAGCTCCCTGATTCATGCCTATGTTGAAGCCATGAGCTCCCCCAACAGCACTCAATACCCTCATCGCCTTTTGGGTTAGCGCTCCGTATTCAGCAACTTCTGCTTCGTTCGCATCGGTGTAGTTAGGGATGTGGCGGTAAGGGACCACCAGTAAGTGTCCAGAGTTGTACGGATAGAGATTTAGCAAAACGTAGCAGGTGTCTCCACGGTAAACAATTAGCGCTTGTTCATCCGTAAGGCCTGGCCCTAAACAGAACGGACATTGGTCGTCAGCTGGCTGAGTGCCCTCTTGGATGTACACCAAGCGGTGTGGAGTCCACAGTCTTTGAAAAGCGTCAGGAACACCCTGCAGATCGTTACCGTTCTCTGGCTCCAAAACTAAACCTGAACCTTCTCAGCAATGTCTTTGAGAATTCTGGCTACGGCCTCTGCTCTAGGAACACCATTGATCTGACTACCATCTCGGAACCTAAATGAAACAGCAGCCTTCTCTAGGTCTTCTGCACCAGCAATCAGCATGTATGGAACACGAGCAAGAGTGTGATTGCGAATCTTCTTCTGCATTCTCTCGTCGCTGTCATCAACCTGAACGCGCACACCAGCTGCTCGCAAATCTGATGCAATCCCGTGAAGATAAGGAGAGAACTCGTCAGCAATAGGCACGCCAACAACCTGAACCGGAGCCAACCATGGAGGGAAGTGTCCTGCGTAATGTTCTGTTAAAACACCGAAGAATCTTTCGATAGAACCAAACAATGCTCGGTGAATCATTACCGGTCTCTGCTTGGAACCATCAGGTGCTGTGTATTCAAGGTCAAAACGCTCAGGAAGATTAAAGTCCAACTGAATAGTTGACATCTGCCAGGTTCTACCGATGGCATCCTTAGCCTGAACCGAAATCTTTGGACCGTAGAAAGCAGCGCCACCAGGGTCTGGAATTAACTCAAGACCTGAATCAGTTGCGACCTGAGCAAGAGTTGCTGTCGCCTCTTCCCAAATCTCGTTTGACCCAACAAACTTCGGGTTTCCATCTTCCTTGGTTGAAAGTTCGAGATAGAAATCTGTAAGTCCGTAATCACGAAGTAGATCAAGAACAAAGTTCAGAACGTTAGTTAGTTCAACTCCAATGCTCTCTCT